>NZ_BBWS01000029.1:0-152092 GCF_001463925.1 Aureimonas sp. N4
CCTAGAGAATGAATTCGTGGATGAACCCAATTTTGTATATAGAGAATTGGAGGAGAATCCGACTTTTGCGCGCTTAATGCGTCATACTGAATACAACAGGAGACAGGCTACAGAGATCTGTAAGAATCTTCGTGACTCGTATTTTCGCAACGATGAAAACATCGATACGATACGAAAGACTATTCGAGAGGCCCTGTCCGGAATCGACCTAGTTTATCTGCCAACGTACAGGCGGATCGAGCTTCCACTCGACGAGCGCGAGACAGCAAGAGGTGGGCGCAGGCGCTTTAAGCTTCCATTTGGTAACAAGGGTCTATTTACAGGCGACATCCAGTTTGGTCTAGCTGATATTCAGGATCGATTGCGTGAGCTCAATCAGCAGTTATTAGCTGACTCAAATCTAAGCTACCGAGAGATCAGCGCCAACATTATCAATGACCTATTGGACTCATCTTTCGATCAATGGCAGGAGACGCAGAAGAGCGTTCCAGACCAAAAGGAACTGGAACTTTTCTTTTCAAGACTACAGCAGGGTCGTCGACGCGCGGGACCGTACTCCGACGTAGCGATACCTAATATTGAGCGAATTTATTCAGGCGGCATTCCAGACTCAACAAACAAGTTTCTGATGTATTTCTTAAGTCGTTTGAATTCTGCGATCCAAGCTACACGTGACATCGAAGTTATGGCCGAAGATTTTGTGAAAATTTGTAACAAGTATCTTTCTAGGACTGACAGCAGCACTTCTCCGGATTTTCATCGTCATCCGTCCCCGTTTATCGAAAACGATGGGAAAGAGCTCGTCTTGAACCGCAGAAACTTAAATGTTCAAGTCGTAAGCACCGCGCTCAATCGTAAAGTGCCGCTGGACTCGCTTTCTTCTGGCGAAAAGCAAATGATTTCGATGTTTGCAAAACTTTATCTCTATAACAAAGAAAAGATTGTTCTGATTGATGAGCCTGAGCTTTCTCTTTCAATCGATTGGCAGCGAAATATCATTCTCGACATACTTAGATCATCACGATGCAAACAAGTTGTTGCTATAACTCATTCGCCATTCGTGTTTGACAATGAGTTAGAGCCGTTCGCTCGCACCATGCTGACAAAGATTCATGTGAGCGAACTGCCTACTAATGAGTCGGACGACGATCTTGAGATCCATGAATAACACGATGACTCGTATACAAGTGAAATCGCTAGATCCGAATGTGAAAGCAATGTCATCCGCGCGTGATAGCTCAGCGACACTAAAGATGCGTCTTGCTTTACTAAGATCCTCAATGCAAGAAGGAACGATATTTGTCTTCGAGGGCAAAGAAGATAAGCCTGTATATTTGCAGTGGATTAGGGCGATTTGCCCCGAACTGAAGTACGAGCCCATATTAGGCGGAACAAAACGAAAGTCGCTTTCTCTGAGACGAAGCCTTCAATATGATCTAGGGAATCTCCGAAAAGATGTATACTTTTTCGTTGACCGAGACTTTGACGAATTACAAGGTCAAGTTCCCGGATATGACATTTTTGTTACGGACCGTTACTCTATTGAGAACTATCTGGTTGAGAGGGATGTTATTGAGCAATCACTGATTGACGATTTCCACTTCCATGGCTCTCCCGCAGAGAGAAAGGAGGTCTTAGACCTGTTTGATGCTCTTTATGATAAGTTCTTGGCTGCAACGAAAGAAATAAACTTCCGTCTTTTCGTCTCCAAAATATTACCAATTCACACATCAGCTAGTCTGCCTGACCAAATATCCGAGCTTGTTGATATTCGCTTTGATGAAGTTCAGCAGAAAACTTATACCGTAGAGGAGTACTTTCCGCTGGAGCGGGAGCCGACCGAGGAGGAAGCTCAGCCTCTCAGGGAAAGTTTCGAATGTTTGGACCCGCGCCTACGATTCAGGGGGAAGTTCGCTTTCGATTTTCTAATGAAGTGGATGCGTTGCTTGCAGTATGAAAGGAGCAACCCGACTACCGATGCAATGTTAAGGCTTGATCCTGCCGGAACAATTCGAGTTAGTGATCTTACTCTTGCAGTTCTTGCTTCCCGCTCACAGCCGCCTAAAGGACTCAAAGAATTCCTGAGATCGATTGAGACGCCCTCCTGACCAAAGCGGGCGCTTCGGAACCCACATCCCATTCTGTTCGGGGCGGGTTGACATACCCCACAATCCGCCCCAAGGTGCGGACGCAAATATGTCTAAGTTACTGAAATCGCGCGTTTATGCCGGGCTGGGGGAGTGAATCCAGGTTCCCCAGCCAGTTAAAATCCCTGACTTACAAGAATTCAGGCGCCAAGGCTCTTCGTGAGGCGACGCATCTCACGTGTTTCAGACACTCGGATTAGACAATCGCCGTCGCAGACTGATCCTGTCGATCGAGCCGAACGGGAAGATCGTGTCTGTTAACAGCTCGTTACGATTCGCTTTCTGGAAATGGCGCCGAACTCTGGCGATCTCCATTCGTGCGGTCCAAATCCCCTCCCTCCTCGCGCCGACCTATGTGACCGGTGCGCCGTATGATGCGAGGCATGACTGCGAAGCGTCTTCGCGAACAAAATCGGCATTGAAACGGTGAACGGTCCGGACGCGAATGCGGTTGACATCGTGGTCGCCTTTTCCGGCTCCGGCATTTAGCGTCTGGGTCGGATCATTGGAATCGAGGCCATGTCTCTGGACGCTTCTCCTTCGACGACGCTCACGATGGGCCGCGTCACGCTGACGGTTCACGATCTCGATCGCGTCGTGGCATTCTATGAGGAAGCCGTCGGGCTGCATCTCCTTCGTCGGGATGCAGCCAGCGCCGAACTGGGGGTCGGAAATCACGTTCTTCTCGAGTTGCGGCACGACCCGGCGGCGCGGCGTCGCTCTATGCGCGAGGCGGGACTGTTTCACACGGCCTTTCTGCTGCCGAGCCGCACGGCGCTGGCGAACTGGACGCGCGAGGCGATGCGCCGGCAGAGGCCGGTCGTCGGCGCGTCGGACCATGCGGTGAGCGAAGCGATCTATCTGTCGGACCCCGAAGGCAACGGCGTCGAAATCTATGCCGATCGTCCGCGCGACCAATGGCGATGGGAGAATGGCGCGGTCGCCATGACGACGGACGCCCTTGATGTCGAGGACCTCCTCGCCGCCAGCGACGGCGCGCCCTGGACCGGTGTGCCGGAGGAAAGCTCGGTCGGGCATGTGCATCTTCAGGTCGGCGCGCTGGACGAGGCCGAAGCCTTCTATGCCGGCCGTCTGGGCCTCGATGTGACCTGCCGTTATCCCGGCGCGATCTTCTTTGCGGCCGATGGCTATCACCATCACCTCGCGACCAATATCTGGAACAGCCGAAAGGCGGGTCCCCGCGCCTTCCCGTCGACTGGGCTTTCGGAACTCGAAGTCCATGTGGCTCCGGCACGCGCGGAGGGAATCGGAGCAGGCGGTGAAAGCGATACCCAGACGCCGCTCACGCTCGCCGACCCCTGGGGCACGCGGATCGCGCTTCTCGTTCGATAAGGAGATCGGACCATGCTGGTCGATGGCAAATGGGTGGAGAACTGGCAGCCGGTTCAGGCCAAGGACGAAAAAGGTGGCTTCGTTCGTCAGGTCTCGGGCTTCCGCCACTGGATCACCCCGGACGGCTCGGCCGGGCCGACGGGTGAGGCCGGCTTCAAGGCCGAGGCCGGACGCTATCATCTCTATGTCGCGCTGATCTGTCCCTGGGCCTCGCGAACGCTGATCGCGCGCAAGCTCAAGGGGCTGGAGTCATCCGTCAGCGTGTCCATCGTCGAGCCGGCTTTGACCGATCAGGGCTGGCGCTTCGGCGACGGAAGCCTGGGCGATCCCGATCCGCTCCACGGCGCGCGCTATCTGCACGAACTCTACACCCGCGCCGACCCGCATTACACCGGCCGCGCGACGGTTCCCCTCCTCTGGGATCGCCAGACGGATACGGTAGTCAGCAACGAGTCCGCCGATATCCTTCGCATGTTCAATTCGGGCTTCGGCGATCTGGCAAAGAATCGTGTCGATCTCTACCCCACGGACCTGCGCGCCGAAATCGACGCCCTGAACGAACGGATCTATCCGCGCCTGAACAATGGCGTCTACCGCGCCGGCTTTGCGACGACGCAACTGGCCTATGAGGAAGCCTTCGCGGATGTCTTCGCGGAGTTGGGCGAACTGGAGGACCGGATATCGAAGGGCGGGCCGTTCCTGTTCGGCGACCGATTGACGGAAAGCGATATCCGACTGTTCGTCACTCTGGTTCGCTTCGACGCGGCCTATTACGGGCTCTTCAAATGCAATCAGCGCCGCCTGGCCGACCACCCCGCGCTTCAAGCCTATATGCTGCGCATTCTTTCGCTGCCGGGCGTTCGTGAGACCGTCAGCATCGATCATATCAAGCGCGGCTATTATTCGATCCGGGCTCTCAACCCGACCGGCATCGTGCCGCTCGGGCCGGACCTGCCCTGGGCCGCGCAAACAAGCGCCTGAGCACGGCGGACACGAAGCCAGCCGCGACCATCAGGCGGCTGGCCGTCCTCTTGTCCGCCTTCGATGCGTTTGCGGCCGAAGGCAACGAAGGGGGCAGGCCCCCTCGTTGCTCCCTTCCCCGATCATCAACGCCCCGGCCCGCATGGCCGGACCCAAAGCGGGCCCTGACGCACGAAAGCATCTCGAAGCGGCAGAGAGACAACCGACGACGCCGGGCATGATCCGCGCGAGAAAGCGGATCATCCTGTGCCTGCGCCGCGACCTACCAGAGCGCCGCGTGGCGGTTCACGTCCTTGTAGAGGAGATAGCGGAACGGGCCGGGGCCACCGGCGTAGCAGGCCTGCGGACAGAAGGCCCGCAGCCACATGAAGTCCCCGGCCTCGACCTCCACCCAATCCGAGTTCAGACGATAGACGGCCTTGCCCTCCAGGACATAGAGCCCGTGCTCCATGACGTGGGTTTCCATGAAGGGAATGATGCCGCCGGGCTGGAAGGTGACGATGGTGACATGCATGTCGTGGCGCAGATCGTTCGGATCGACGAAGCGCGTTGTCGCCCATGCGCCGTTCGTGTCGGGCATCGGCGTCGGCGCGATGTCCTTCTCGTTGGTGAAGATCGGATCGGGCTTGGCGATCCCCTCGGCGGCCTCGTAGCGCTTGCGGACCCAATGGAACGTCGCTGCCGCTTCGCCCTCGTTGCGCAGGGTCCAATTGGACGCAGCCGGCAGATAGGCAAAGCCGCCCGGCGAAAGGCGATGCGTCTCGCCGTTCAGCGTCACGCTGATCTCGCCGGAGACGACGAAGAGCGCGCCCTGCGCTTCCTCGTCCGGCTCGGGCTTGGCGCTGCCGCCGCCCGGCTGCACTTCCATGATGTATTGCGAGAAGGTCTCGGAAAAGCCGGTCATCGGCCGCGCGATGATCCAGAGCCGCGTCTTTTCCCAATGCGGCAGGAAGCTCGTCACGATGTCGCTGTAAACGCCGCGCGGGATGATCGCATAGGCGTTCGTGAAGACCGCCTTGCCGGACAGGAGCTGGTCCTGCCCCGGCAGGCCGCCGGGCGGCGAGAAGTAGGAGCGTTGTGTCATGGCCGACGCCTTCCTCTGAATGGTGAATCAGGCTTCGCATCGCATGAGGAAGGCTCCAGCGGCAACGCCTCTTTCTTGCCGTCTGGCCGCGCTTGAGAGTAAGCCTCGGCTGACTGAGGAGACGACACGCCCATGACCGCCCCGCGCCCATCCATCGACAGCCTCATCGCCGCAGAGATCGGCGCGCGGGAGGCGCAGGTCGCGGCCGCCGTCGCGCTGCTCGACGGCGGCGCGACGGTTCCCTTCGTCGCGCGCTACCGCAAGGAGGCAACGGGCGGGCTGGACGACGCGCAGCTTCGCACGCTGGAAGTGCGGCTCACCTATCTGCGCGAGCTGGAATCGCGGCGCGAGACGGTGCTGCGCTCCATCCGCGAACAGGGCAAGCTGACGGATGCGCTCTCGCGCCAGATCGAGGGCGCGACCACCCGCGCCACACTGGAAGACCTCTACCTCCCCTTCCGTCCCAAGCGCCGCACCCGAGCAGACGCGGCGCGCGAAAAGGGCCTCGGACCGCTGGCCGAAACGCTCCTGACCGATCGCTCCGCCGACCCGGAGGCACTGGCCAAGCGCTTCCTCGGAGATCAGGTGGCCGACACCAAGACGGCGCTGGAGGGCGCGCGCGACATCGTGGCCGAGACCATGGCCGAGACGCCGGCGCTGGTCGGCGCGATCCGCACCCATCTCGTCGCCAAGGCGCGCATTCGCGCCAAGGTGCAGAAGGGCAAGGAAGAGGCCGGCGCCAAGTTCTCCGACTATTTCGATCATGAAGAGAAATGGGCGACGGCTCCGAGCCACCGCGTTCTGGCGCTCCTGCGCGCCGAGAAGGAAGGCGTCATCTCGCTCGACATCGAAGTGGATGCCGACGACCCCTCGCCGGTGAAGCCGGTGGAAGCGATGATCGCGCGGCAGTTCGGCGTGAAGACGCAAGGCGGCACGCCGGCCGAGCGCTGGCTGATGGACGTGGCGCGCTGGGCCTGGCGGCAGAAGATCCACGGCTCGCTCTCCAACGAGATGATGGCGACCATGAAGGAAGGCGCGGATGCCGAGGCGATCCGCGTCTTCTCGCGCAATCTGAAGGACATTCTGCTCGCCGCCCCCGCCGGGCCGAAGGCGACGATGGGTCTTGATCCGGGCATCCGCACCGGCGTCAAGGTCGCCGTCGTGGACGGAACCGGGCGGCTGGTGGACACGGCGACGGTCTATCCCTTCCAGCCGCGCAACGACGTGGCGGGCGCCATGATGGTGCTGGCGGGCCTGATCGAAAAGCACAAGGTCGAACTCGTCGCCATCGGCAATGGCACAGCCAGCCGCGAAACGGAAAAGCTCGCGGCCGATGTCATCGCCAAGCTGCCGGGGGCGAGGCCCACCAAGGTCGTCGTGTCGGAGGCCGGCGCGTCGGTCTATTCGGCCTCCGAGATCGCCTCGCGCGAATTGCCGGGCGTCGATGTCTCCTTGCGCGGCGCGGCGTCCATCGCGCGCCGCCTGCAGGACCCGCTCGCCGAGATCGTGAAGGTGGACCCGAAGGCCATCGGCGTCGGCCAGTATCAGCACGATGTCGATCAGCCCTCCCTCTCCCGCGCACTGGAAACCGTGGTGGAAGATGCGGTGAACGCGGTCGGCGTGGATGTGAACACCGCCTCCGCCGCGCTTCTCTCCCATGTTTCTGGCATCGGCCCGTCGCTGGCGGACGCGATCGTCGCGCACCGGGACAAGGAAGGCCCGTTCAAGACGCGCCGCGCGCTTCTCAAAGTGCCGCGCCTGGGGCCGAAAGCCTTCGAGCAATGTGCGGGCTTCCTGCGCATTCAGGGCGGCACGGAGCCGCTGGACGCCTCGGCGGTGCATCCAGAAGCCTATCCCGTGGCGCGCAAGATCGTCGAGGCCTGCGGACGCGATCTGCGCTCGCTGATGGGCGACGGCGCGGCGCTGAAAAAGCTCGACCCGCAGCGTTTCGTCGGCGACGGGTTCGGCCTGCCGACGGTGAAGGACATTCTGGCGGAACTGGAGAAGCCCGGCCGCGACCCGCGCCCGGCCTTCCGCACGGCGAGCTTTGCGGAAGGGGTCAACGAGATCAAGGACCTGCGCCCCGGCATGATGCTGGAAGGCACGGTGACGAATGTCGCCGCCTTCGGGGCCTTTGTGGATATCGGCGTCCATCAGGACGGTCTCGTGCACGTCTCGCAGATCTCGGACCGGTTCGTGAAGGACCCGGCCGAGGTGGTGAAGGCCGGTCAGGTCGTCCGTGTGCGCGTGGTCGAGGTGGACGAGAAGCGCAAGCGCATCTCGCTGTCGATGAAGACACAGGCCGAGCCGGATGCCGCCCCTCGCAAGCGCGACGAGGCTGGCGCTTCCAAAGGCCAAGCCCGGCCGGATCGGCGCGAGGCGAAGCCCGCCGCGCCTCAGGTCGGCGGCTTCGGCGCGGCTTTGGCCGACGCCTTCAAGCGCCGATAGGACGCTGGCCTTGCGCGCATCACCGAGCCCGCCCGGCGCGAACGGGCGGGGCGCCCTGCCTTATCCCAATCCGAACCCCGCGCTCTGGCCGCGCTACGGCGCGCTCGGCTGGCTCGCGCGGCTTCAACTCGTCTGGCGCGAGCGGCGCTACCGCCAGCGCGGCAAGGCCACGGGCGATTGCCGCCTGACGCAAGTCAAGCCGATGGCCGCAGCGCCGGAGCCGCGCGACATCGTGCTGATCACGGTGGTGCGCAATGCGATGGCGACGCTGCCCTCGTTTCTCGACCATTACCGGCGGCTGGGCGTGCAACATTTCGCCGTCGTGGACGACGCCTCCACGGACGGAAGCCGCGCCTTTCTCGAAGCGCAGCCGGACCTCGCGCTCTTCACCTCCGCCGGCAATTTCCTGACCTCGGGCGGCGGCCTCGTCTGGCGCGATAGGATGCTGGACCGGATCGGCCGGGGCCGCTGGGTCCTCTCGATCGACAGCGACGAATATCTGATCTTCCCCGGCTGCGAGACGCGCCCGCTGCAGAGCTTCGTGACCGATCTCGAACGCGTCGGGCTGAAGCGCGCCATGGCGCCGATGATCGATCTTTACCCGGAAGGGCCGATCGGCAGCGTCGAACCATCAGCCGATGCGCTGAGCCCGCCGACCGCGCTCTGCCCTCTGTTCGACGGATCGCATTACGAGGTGGCGGACGAAAAGTTCTGCACGTCCATTCGAGGCGGTCCGCGCAATCGTGTCTTCGGGACACAGATGCGGATGACGAAGTTCCCGCTTCTCTATTCCGACGCGGCGCTGCATTTCGCGACCAACACTGCTCATGGCCCGCTGCCGCTCGCGCGCAATTTTGCCCCGCCCGACGCGGTGCTGCTGCATCAGAAATTCGCGCCCGGCGCGGTGGAAATCTTCCGCACGCTGGCGGGCGAGGAAGCGCATTTCAACGGCGCGGAATTCTACAAGGCGATCGTGAAGAGCGACGAGTTCGGCCCGCACACGGACTTCCGCTACGAGGGTTCGCTGCGCTTCCAGTCCTCGGAAGATCTCGTTCGTCGCGGCTTCATGCGCGACCTCAGAAACTAGAAGGGCGGCCCGAAGGCCGCCCCTGTTCGTCAGGCCACGAAGACCACTAGCAAGTCCTTGGCGTCGATCTGATCGCCAGACCGCACGTGCACGGCCGCGATCGTCCCGTCCCGCTCGGCATGAAGCGCGGTTTCCATCTTCATCGCCTCGATGGAGAGAAGAATGTCGCCGGCCTTCACCGCCTGACCCGGCTGCACGGCGAGCGTCGAGACGACGCCAGGCATGGGGGCCGCGACATGGGCCGGGTTGCCGGCTTCCGCCTTCGGGCGAGACGCGCCTGCGCCGCCCGCCTTGGAACGGTCCGGCACCTTCACCCGGCGCGGCTGGCCGTTCAGCTCGAAGAAGACCGTGCGACGGCCCTTCTCGTCCGTATCGGCCGTGCCGAGGCAGCGCACCACCAGCGTCTTGCCGGGTTCGAGATCGACCAGAATCTCTTCTTCCGTGCCGATGCCATAGAAATAATTGGCGGTCGGCAGGGTCGAGACCGGGCCATAGGTTTCGGCGGCCAGCGCGAAATCCGTGAAGACCTTGGGATACATGAGGTAGGAGGCAAACTCCTGATCGGAAATCTTCCGGCCGAGCTTCTCCTCGATCTTGGCGCGCTCGGCGGCAAGATCGGCGTCGGGGATCAGCGAGCCGGGACGAACCGCGATCGGCGCCTCGCCCTTCAACGCCTTCCTCTGCAAGCCTTCCGGCCAGCCACCGGGAGGCTGGCCGAGATCGCCGCGCAGCATGGCGACCACCGAGTCCGGGAAGGCGATGTCGCGGGTCGGGCTTTCCACGTCCGCGACCGTCAGATCCTGCGCCACCATCATCAGCGCCATGTCGCCCACGACCTTGGAGGACGGCGTGACCTTCACGATGTCACCGAACATGGCGTTGGCGTCGGCATAAGCCTGCGCCACCTCGTGCCAGCGGGTCTCCAACCCGAGCGAGCGCGCCTGCTCCTTCAGGTTGGTGAACTGGCCGCCCGGCATTTCGTGGAGATAGACTTCCGAGGCCGGCCCCTTCAGGTCGCTCTCGAAGGCCGCATACTGGTTGCGCACCGCTTCCCAATAGAAGCTGATGCGGCGGATGGCTTCCTGGTCGAGCCCCGGATCGCGCTCCGAACCACGGAGCGCCTCGTTCAGCGACCCGAGGCAGGCCTGCGAGGTGTTGCCCGACAGCGCGTCCATCGCCGCGTCCACCGCATCGACGCCCGCGTCCACCGCGGCAAGGATCGTGGCCGCCGCGATGCCCGACGTATCATGCGTGTGGAAATGGATGGGCAGGCCCACCTCGTCCTTCAGCGCCTTGACCAGCACCCGCGCGGCGGCGGGCTTGAGCAAGCCCGCCATGTCCTTCAGGCCCAGGATATGCGCGCCCGCGCGCTCCATCTCCTTGGCGAGATGGACATAGTATTTCAGATCGTACTTGGAGCGGGCGGGGTCGAAGAGATCGCCCGTGTAGCAGATCGCGCCCTCGCAGAGCTTGCTCGATTCCAGCACCGCGTCCATCGAGACGCGCATGTTCTCGACCCAGTTCAGGCAGTCGAACACGCGGAACAGATCGACGCCGCCGCTCGCGGCCTCGCGTACGAACTGCTTCACCACATTGTCGGGATAGTTGGTGTAGCCGACGCCGTTGGAGCCGCGCAGCAGCATCTGCAGGAGGATGTTGGGGGCCTTCTCGCGGATCAGCGACAGGCGCTCCCATGGATCTTCGGTGAGGAAGCGCATGGCGACGTCGAAGGTCGCTCCGCCCCAGCATTCAAGCGAGAGAAGCTGCGGCAGCGCGCGGGCGTAGGCGTCCGCGATGCCCACGATGTCATGCGTGCGAACGCGGGTCGCGAGCAGCGACTGATGCCCGTCGCGCATCGTCGTGTCGGTGACGAGAACCTGGGGCTGCGCGCGCATCCATTCGGAGAAGCCCTTGGCCCCCAGCGCTTCCAGCTTCTGGCGCGTGCCGGGCTGGATTTCGCCCCGGAACTGCGGCGCGACCGGGAGGCGCGCATCGGCGGGCGGGCGCGGCCGGTTCTTGGTCTCGGGATGGCCGTTGACGGTGACGTCGGCCAGATAGGTCAGAAGCTTGGTCGCGCGGTCGCGCCGCTTCACCTGCGCGAAGAGCTCCGGCGTCGTGTCGATGAAGCGCGTCGTGTAGGAATTGTCGGCAAAGGCCGGGTGCGTGATGATCGCTTCGAGAAAGGTGAGGTTCGTCGCCACGCCCCGGATGCGGAATTCGCGCAGCGCGCGGTGCATGCGCGCGATCGCTTCTTGCGGGCTGGGGGCCCAGGCCGTCACCTTTTCCAGAAGCGGGTCGTAGAAGCGCGTGATGATCGCGCCCGAATAAGCCGTGCCGCCGTCCAGACGGATGCCGAAGCCCGTCGCGCCGCGATAGGCGGTGATGCGGCCATAGTCGGGAATGAAATTGTGCTCGGGGTCTTCGGTCGTGATGCGGCACTGCAGCGCGTGACCGTTGAGCTTGATGTCGGCTTGCGCCGGCACGCCCGATTCCGGCGTGCCGATGGCCGCGCCATCGAGAATGTGAATCTGCGCCTTCACGATGTCGATGCCGGTGACGACCTCCGTCACCGTATGCTCGACCTGGATGCGCGGGTTGACCTCGATAAAGTAGAACTCGCCCGAATCGGCATCCATCAGGAATTCGACCGTGCCCGCGCCGACATAGTTCGTCGCCGCGCAGATCGTGCGCGCATAGGCGGCGAGTTCGCGGCGGCGCTCGTCGTTCAGGTAAGGCGCGGGCGCGCGCTCCACGACCTTCTGATTGCGGCGCTGGATGGAGCAGTCGCGCTCGAAGAGATCCACCACGTTGCCATGCGTGTCCCCGAGGATCTGCACCTCGACGTGCCGGGCGCGCTCGACCAGCTTTTCGAGATAGACCTCGTCCTTGCCGAAGGCGGCCTTGGCCTCGCGCTTGGCTTCCAGCACCTCGCGCGCCAGGTCTTCGGCCTTGCGGATGGCGCGCATGCCGCGCCCGCCGCCGCCCCAAGAGGCCTTGAGCATCACCGGATAGCCGATCTCCTCGGCAAGACGCGCGACTTGCCCCATATCGTCGGGCAGCGGATCGGTGGCGGGCACCACGGGCACGCCGACCTCGATCGCCAGATTGCGCGCGGCGACCTTGTTGCCGAGGCGGCGCATCGTTTCCGGCGATGGACCGATGAAGGTGATGCCGTTCTCGCGGCAGGCGTCGGCGAATTCGGGGCTCTCGGACAGGAGGCCATAGCCGGGATGGATCGCGTCCGCGCCCGACTGCTTGGCGACGCGGATGACCTCTTCGATCGACAGATAGCTTTCGATGGGGCCGAGATCGCGAGTGAGATGCGGGCCGCGACCGACCTGATAGCTCTCGTCGGCCTTGAAGCGATGCAGGGCGTATTTGTCTTCTTCCGCCCAGATCGCGACGGTCTTGAGACCCAGCTCGTTCGCTGCCCGGAAGACGCGGATCGCGATTTCCGAACGGTTCGCCACGAGAATCTTCGCTATCGCCAACTGCCCATTCCCCCAAATCGACGTTTCGATAGCGAACTAACGCCAAGTTCCGCTGCGTTGCAATGCAGCAGCGAAGAGCGATTGTATCGAAGCGCAAATTCTCCATACTGGAACCATTCCAGGGAGGAGGCTTGCCATGTGTCATCTGTTTTCCGGGATTCCCCTCTCGCAATACGAGAGCGAGACGCGTTCGGTGCGCCTTGGTGGCCACGCCACGTCGATCCGCCTGGAAGCGGTCTATTGGCAGGCGCTGGAAGAGCTGGCGCGCTCGCAGGGCATGACGCTGCCACGCTTCCTGACCGTGCTCTATGACGAAGTGCTGGAGCTGCATGGGGAGGCGCGCAACTTCACCTCGCTCTTGCGCTGCGTCTGTCTTCAGGACGCCGAGCGGCGCAACGCGGCCGCGCCCAAGCCCATGGTGCGCGTCGCGGCCTGACGTCGCCTTTTCAATCGGCCTCCGGCCTTGCGGCCGGAGGCTTTGGCAGAGGCGCTATTTCGCCTTGGCGGCTTCGTCCAGAAGCGCGGTGAAACTCGGCTGGGCCTTGCCGGGGTGCTTGACCGCGCGCGCGGCCTCCAGATTGTCCGGCTTGCCCGCCACCACCAGCGCGACCATGCCCATGCCGTAATGCGGCGTGCATTTGATGCCGTAGACACCCTCCTTCTCGATCTTCAGCGTGTAGGGATGGTTGAAGCCGCTCTTGAAGGGCTCCACCCCGTCCGGCCACATGCCCTTGATCGACTCGGCATTGTGCCCCGGCTGCGTCGGCACGAAGGTGACCGTGTCGCCTGGTGCGGCGACGATATAATCCGGCTCGAACACCATCGCGCCCTTAGTGCCGAGATTGAGCATCTTCACCTCGTGGTCGGCCGCCTGTGCGGCTGGGGCGAAGGCACAGACGAGGGCGAGAAGGCCAAAGGCGCGGGCAGTTCCGTTCGGCATGTCGATGATCCGTCGTTGCGAGTTTCAAGCATTGGAGCGCGCCGGCGCCAAGGAAGGATGATGGCGCCGGCGCGGCGGTGTCCAGTCCAAGGGGAGAGCGGGCCGGACACCGCGATCAACGGGCCGGTCGGCCATAGCCCGCCTCTTCCGCGTAGGGCGAGGCGAGCCAGGGCGCGGAGCCCGCGCAGTCCGGTCAGAGTTCGCCGCGCGCCATGCGCCCGGCGATATGGTCGGCCTGACGCAGCGCCAAGGCGACGATGGTCAGCGTCGGGTTTTCCGCCGCGCCCGTGGTGAACTGCGAGCCATCGGAGACGAAGAGATTGGGAATGTCGTGCGTCTGGCCGAAGCGGTTGACGACGCCGTCGCTCGCCTTCTCGCTCATGCGGTTGGTGCCGAGATTATGGGTCGAGGGATAGGGCGGCGTGTGGATGGTGCGCACCGCGCCCACCGCCTCGTAGATCGCGGAACCCTGCTTGTAGGCGTGGTTGCGCATCGCCGTGTCGTTCTCGTGATCGTCGAAATGGACCGAGGCGACGGGCATTCCGAAGGCGTCCTTCTCGTCCGCCAGCGTGATGCGGTTCTCCTCGCGCGGCATATCCTCGCCCACGATCCAGAGCCCGGCCATGTTCTGGTACAGGTCCATGGCGCTGGAGAAATCCCGGCCCCATTTCTGAGGGTCGAGGAAGGCGGCCATGAAGGGCAGACCAAGCGACAGCGTCTCGAACTCGTAGCCGCCGGCGAAGCCACGGCTCGTGTCGTGTCGCGCCTCGTCGCGCACGATGCCGGCCATGGTCGTGCCGCGATACATGTGCACCGGCTTGTCGAAGATGCCGTAGACCGAGCCCGTGGTGTGACGCATGTAGTTGCGCCCGACCTGCCCCGAGGAATTGGCGAGCCCGTCCTTGAAGTGGTTCGAATGCGAGTTGAGAAGCAGGCGCGGGCTTTCGATCGAATTGCCGGCGACCGCCACTGCCCTCGCTTTCTGCCGCTGCTCGACGCCATTGGCATCGGCATAGACGACGCCCGTCACCTTGCCTTGTGCATCATGTTCGATGCGCAGGACCTGGCATTCCGGCCGAACCTCCAGCTTGCCGGTCGCCTCGCCTTTCGGGATTTCGGCCACGAGCGTCGACCATTTGGCGCCGGACTTGCAGCCCTGGAAGCAGAAGCCGAGCTGCATGCAGGAGCCGCGATCGTCGCGCGGCTCGGAATTGATGGCCATGCGGCCGGTATGGACTTCCTTGTAGCCGATCTTCTTGGCGCCGGCTTCCAGCACCTTGAAGTTGTTGTTGCCCGGCAGGCCTGGAATGCCGTTGGTGCGCGTGACGCCCATCCGGTCCTCGGCCTGTGCGTACCAGGGCTCCAGTTCCTTCAGGTCGATGGGCCAGTCCAGGAGATTGGCCCCGGCAATCTCGCCATAATGGGTGCGCGTCTTGAACTCGTGCTCCTGAAAGCGCAGCGAGGCGCCCGCCCAGTGGACGGTCGAGCCGCCGACGGATTTCACAATCCAAGCCGGCAGGTTCGGGAAGGTGCGGGAAATGTCCCAGCTTCCCGAGGTCATGCGTTTGTCCGTCCAGGCAAGCTGGCTGAACGAATCCCATTCGTCGTTGATGAAGTCCCAGGTCTCGTGCCGCTTGCCGGCTTCGAGGATGACGGTGTCGATGCCTTTCAAGGCCAGCTGGGTGCCGAGCGTTCCGCCGCCCGCGCCCGAGCCGACGATGACGAACACGCTGCCGTCATTGAGGTCGTAGGGTGCTGCCATGATTGTTCCTCCCCGCCGCGCGCAGGCCGGGCTTCGTCTTGCCGCGAAGCCTCTTGCGGCCCGCCGGGCGTCTTCATTCGATTGAAGCCCGCAAAACCGGCGATCAGGTCAGCCAGTTGATGTCGTTGAAGCCGCGCTCGAGATAGCCGCCCTTGTCGAAGGAAGAGCCCTCGTAGCCGAAGACAGGCCAGAGGTCCTTCTGGTTATAGAGCCCGACCACCAGATTGCCGCGCACCTTCTGGAAGAAGGGCGTGGGCTCGATCGCCTTCAGCAGCGCCACGCGGTCGGCCTCGCCCGCGATCTTGGCATAGGGCACGCCATGCGCCGTCGCGGCCGCCTTGTTGAGCGCGGCCATGCCATCTTCCAGAAGGGTCAGCTGGTCGGGCGAGCCGCGCGCCGCCTCATCCAGAATTTCGACGGCCGTGGCGTAGTGCTTGTCGGCGATCTTGTCATGCGGGTAGCAGTCCCGCGACATCTGGACGAGCGAGGCGAAGGTTTCGGGCTTGGTGGCCTTGGGCATCTGCGCCCAGGCCTTGCCGGTGACGAGGCCGTTCGGCAGGACGGCGATGGCGAGGAGCGTGGTGCCCGCCCCTTTCAAAAAGACGCGGCGGGACAGGCCCGGCGCAGCGAGAGACCGCGTGGTCATTCATTCCTCCCAGATGAAATGGCGGCCGCCCCTCAAGGCCTCCCAGCCGGGGCGGCGGTAGAAATTAGGCGAAGCGCCAGCTCCGCTCGAGAACCTCGATCTTGTAGCCGTCGGGATCTTCGATGAAGAAGAAGCGCGCGGCGTTGCCATCCGGCGTCTTCAGCTCCTTGATGTCCTTGGGCGAGAGGCCGGCAGCCTTCAGCCTCTCGTGCTCGGCTTCGAGACCGGAGACCGAGACGGCCAGATGGCCATAGCCATTGCCGAGATCGTAGGGCCCGGACTGCCCCTTGTTGACGGTCAGCTCCAGTTCGAAATCCGTCTCGGCATTCTTCATGTAGATCAGGGTAAAGCTGTCGAAATCGATCCGATCGGCGATCTCCAGCCCGAAGGCGGTGCGATAGAACTCGACCGAGCGCGCTTCGTCGAGCACGCGGATCATGGAATGGATGAGCTTGGCCACGCGAAACGAACCCTGACTGAGGCCCTTCCCTTGGATCGGAAGGGATCATTGAACAATCAACAGATTAAGGACGGTTTTTGGGTGAAGGGTAGTAGCCCGATACGACAATGCCGGTCCCCTTTGACGCATCGCGGCAAAGATCACCCTCTTGTCCTGCGGCCGGGATCGGTTCACAGGCTGCTCGCATGACGAAAGCGGAAGCGGGCGATCCACTCGCCACCATCGAAGTCGCCATCGTGGGCGGGGGGCCGGCAGGGCTGGCGGCAGCCGAGATGCTGGCCGCGCGCGGGCGGACCGTCGGCGTGTTCGACGCCATGCCGAGCTTCGGGCGCAAGTTCCTGCTCGCCGGCAAGTCCGGCCTCAATCTCACGCATGCCGAACCCTATGAGCGTTTCGCCGCGCGCTTCGGCGAGGCGAATGCGCATCTTGCGTCGGCTCTCGAAGGGTTCACCCCGGAGGCCGTTCGAGCCTGGGCCGAGGCGCTCGGCGCACCGACCTTCGTCGGCTCGTCGGGCCGCGTCTTCCCCGTCGCGATGAAGGCCTCGCCGCTGTTGCGCGCCTGGTTGAAGCGGTTGAGGGAGGCCGGCGTGCGCTTCTTCCCGCGCCATCGCTGGCTGGGGTTCGAGGGCGCGGCGCTTCGTTTTGCCACGCCCGAAGGTGAGCATCTGGTCCCTGCGAGCGCGACGCTGCTGGCAATGGGCGGAGCCAGTTGGCCGAAGCTCGGTTCGGACGGCACATGGATGCCGATTCTCCAAAACCTCGGCATTGCGACCGCCCCGCTTCGCCCGGCCAATTGTGGCTTCGACGTCGATTGGAGCGCGCCGTTGCGCGAGCGTTTCGCCGGCGCGCCGGTGAAAGCGGTCACCGCGCGCTCCAGCGCAGGACAGTCTCAGGGCGAGTTCGTGCTGACCAGGAGCGGCGTCGAAGGCAGTCTCGTCTATGCCCACGCGGCGGCGCTGCGTGACGCGATCGAGCGGGACGGCAGTGCCTGCCTCGAACTCGACCTCGCGCCCGGCCGCACCCTGTCCGATCTCGCGGCGTCTCTCGCCCGCCAGCCGGCCAAGGCGAGTTTTTCGACGCGGATGCGCAAGGGCGCGGGGCTGGATGCTGTGAAGACCGCGCTCCTACGCGACGGCACGTCCGAAGCGGAACGCGCCGATCCCGCTCGTCTCGCGGCCTCCATCAAGGCTTTGCCCCTACGGCTCCTGCGCCCTCGCCCAATCGCGGAGGCGATCTCATCGGCCGGCGGGATCAAGCTCGGCGAGTTGGACTCGCGCTTCATGCTGACCCAGCGCCCGGGCCTCTTCGCGGTCGGCGAAATGCTGGATTGGGAAGCGCCGACCGGCGGCTATCTCCTGACCGCCTGCCTGGCCACCGGCCGCGCCGGGGGCCTCGGCGTGGACGCATGGCTGGGAGAGACCGCCAAGAAAGGCCGGAGCCGAGCGCGAAAATCCGTCAAGGCCATTCAGCCCTGACTTCGCCCACCTCGGTTCCCTGCCAATTGCGCAGATGGGTGCGCGACAGGCTGTCGTAGCGCTCCGCGAGGTCCGCATCGTGCCCCTGCCAAAGCCGGGCCAGCGTCGCGGCGACGGCCGCCTCTGCCGCGCGCGTTGCGCCATCCTCAACCTTCAAGGCGAAGCCTAAGCCCAGCTCGGGCACCGCGCCGCAAAACACGCCTTCCGCGCCCGTCTTGGCGAAGACCCGGCCGGGCGCGGCTTCCATCAGGCGCAGGCAGGCGCGCTTCGTGCCGGACATGTGCCAGGGCTCGGCCATGCAGGCCGCCATCAGCCTTTGCCCGGCGCGCGCACGCTCCGGGGCAACGCCCTCTCCACTTGCCAGCCGCGCGAAGCCGTCAGCCAGGTTTCGCAGCGGTGCGGCATAGGTCGGGATCGAGCAACCATCAATGCCCATCGGCAGGTCGCCTTCCGCCAGTCCGGTGACATCGGCGATGGCGGCCCGCACGCGGCGCTGAACGGGATGCTCCGCGCCGACATAGCTCTTCGGGTCTTCCCCCAGATGGACGGCCGTGCAGAGAAAGCCCGCGTGTTTGCCCGAGCAATTGTTATAAAGCTGCGTCGGCTGGAGACCTCGTCTCGCCAGCGAAAGCGCGACGGGCTGATCGAAGGGCCAATGGCATCCACATTCGAGATCACCTTCGCCGAGCCCAGTTCTCTCCAGCATCGTGCCGGCGAGTTCCACATGCCCGTCCTCGCCCGAATGCGAGGCGCAGCACAGCGACAAGGCGCGCGCGTCGAGCCCGAAGCGATCCGCCGCCCCACTTTCGATCAGCGGTAGCGCCTGAAAGACCTTCACCGCCGAACGGGGAAACACCGGCGTCCCGACATCTCCGTGGGCGGCGACATCGCGGCCCGCGCCGTCCACCACGGCCAGGCTGACATGATGTCGGCTTTCCACAGAACCGCCTCGGGTGACCTCGATAATGATCGGCTTCATGTCCTGTCCTTTCCGGTCTCGGCGGGGCATGGCGGCCCTCAGCGTCGCATGGCATGTTCGTTCGCTCGCCTCGTCCCCATCTGACGAAGCGAACCTGCCTATCACGCTCTGTCAAACCGGCCGAACCATGCTGATTATCAGACCGCTTCTTCTGGCCTTCGTACTGATCTATCTCCTGCCGGCCGCGCTGGCGACCGGGCTTTGGTGGATGGGCCAACATCCCACGAGTTGGAGCAAGGCGGATTGGAGTTCCGCGTCCCTTCTGCCGCTTGCCGGCGAGGATAAGGACGCAGCGGTCTATATTCTGGCGGCGCGCACCGGCGGCCTCAAGGGCGCGCTGTCCGAACACTCGTGGATCGTCACCAAAGCCCCTGGCGCGCAGCGATACGAGCGCTACGACAAGGTCGGCTGGGGCATGCCGATCCGTCACAATGGCTACGCGGCGGACGGACGCTGGTATTCCAACGAGCCGCGCGTCGTCGCGGCACTGCATGGCCGCGCGGCGGAAGCGGCCCTGCCTGATATCGCACGCGCCATCCGATCCTACCCCTTCGCCGCGCGCGGCGGCTATCGCATCTTTCCCGGCCCGAACAGCAACAGCTTCGTGGCTCATGTCCTGCGGGAGGTTCCGGCGCTCGGCGCGGTTCTACCGCCGGCCGCCGTCGGGCGCGACTACCCGACCGATGGGCGCCTCGTCCGGCTCGACCGGGAGGCGCGGCAGTTGAGCGTCTCGCTGTTCGGTTATGCCGGCCTGTCCATCGGGATGCAGAGCGGCTTCGAAGTCAACCTGCTCGGCCTCGTCGCGGGCATCGACCCCTTCCGCTGGCAGATCAAGATCCCCGCCTTTGGCGCGTTCGGCTTCGCACCGCGCATCGCCTGACACGTCTCGGGCGAGGCACCTGTCCATTTGCAGATCGGCGCAAGTTTGATAGCGAACAGGCGACCAGCCAGATTTGGGGGAAGCGGATGTTTCTAAGCTGCGGCGATGCCTTGTTCGATGTGTTTGCCGGCGGCGATGAAGCCGATGTGGCGTCGATCTCGCTGAATGGCCGGATCGGAGGGTCGCCCTTGAACGTCGCCCTCGGTCTGGCGCGCCTCGGCCATTCGACCGGCTATTTCACCAAGGTCTCGGGCGATCCGTTCGGCCGACGCATCCGCGCCTTCATGCAGCGCGAAGGAATTGCCCAGAACTTCCTAATCGACACCGATCGCAACACGACGCTCGCCATGGTCTCGTTGTCGAGCGCCGGGACGCCGCGCTACGACTTCTACATCGAAGGCACGGCCGACCGCTCCATCGAGCCGACGGAAGTCCCGACCTCGCTGCCGAATGAAATCGAGGCGATCCACCTCGCCTCCTACTCGACGGTAACGGAGCCGACCGCCAGCGCCCTCGCCCGGCTCGCGGCGCAGGAGCACGCGCGCCGCTTCATCTCCTACGATCCAAATATCCGAGCCAGCATTGAGCCCGATCTCGACATCTGGCGCTCGCGCATCGGCGCGACGGTGCCGCTTTCCGCGCTGGTCAAAGCCAGCGAGGAGGATCTGGAGCAAGTCTATCCCGGCCGCGCGGTCGAGACGGTTCTGGCGGACTGGCTGTCGGCCGGCGCCTCGCTTGCGGTGGTGACGCTGGGCGAGCATGGAGCGATAGCCGCCAACCGTTCGGGGGTGACGGTCCGAGTGCCGGGCCGCTCCGTTGCAGTGGCCGACACGGTGGGCGCGGGCGATACGTTCCAGGCGGCTTTGCTGGCCGGGCTCAAGGAAGGTGGCAATCTGAGCGCCGAGGCCGCCGGCTCGCTGGGCGAGGATGCTCTGACCGGACTTCTGGGTTTTGCGGTACGCGCCGCTGCCATCACCTGCTCGCGCCGGGGTGCCGACCTGCCGCGCCGGGCCGATCTGGACCTTCCGCCGCTCGTTTGATGACAAGTTCTTAAGCCTGAAAAGGGCCGCGCGGTGGTCACCGCGCGGCCCTTTTTCATGTCCATCGTCCCCAGAACGCAAAAAACCCGCCGCGACCAAAATCGCGGCGGGCTGAAAAGAAGACCAGCCTCCGAAAAGGCTGGTCGACCAATCTTAGTTGAAGCGGAACGAAGCCTTGGCCCAGACCGTGTGGAAGTCGAGGTTGGACGAGGAGTCAGCGTTGAACGAGGTCTGCGTGACGCCGTTCGTGTAGGTGATCTTCGTGTCGGTCTTGCCGAGGTCGGTGTAGAGGTACTCGAGGCCGAGCGAGAAGTTCGGCGTGACGAGGTAGTCGACACCGGCGCCGACGGCGTAGCCGACGTCGTCCGAGTTCGAGTTGACGGTCGGGATGAAGCCGTTCGTCGCGCGGAGCGTGCCCGGAGCGAAGTACTTGGTCTCGGTGTCGGCGTAAGCCAGACCGCCCGTGGCGTACACGGCGAAGCGGTCAGCGGTCACGCCGAGCTTGGCGCGAACGGTGCCGACGAAGTTGATGTCGTTCGACAGGCCAAAGGTGTCGACGACGCCCGGAGCCGACGTGATGTTGTAGGTCGAGTTCGACTTCGCGTCGATGTAGTTGATGTCGGCGACGGCACCAACCAGGAAGTTGTTGATCTGGTAGTCGTAGCCGATGTGCACGCCGCCGATGAAGGCTGCGTCGTTGCTGTCGCGCGAGTTACCCGAGAACTGGGTCGTCGTGAACGTGCCCGTGCCTGGGTTGTAGCGGACGTCGCCCGCGTCGCGGTTGAACGCAACACCGGCCTGGCCACCGACGTAGAAGCCGGTCCAGGAATACGCAGGAGCCAGAGCGACGACCGGCGCCGCAGGCTCTTCGTACACGACGTCAGCGGCCAGAGCCGGCGTCACGAAAGCGGTCGAAGCGAGAAGAAGGGCAAAGCGATTCATGTTCGATACTCCACTGTCGCCTTGGCGACGTTTAGTGCTGCCAAACCTTTCGGCTCGGAAGCTCAGACCCGATCGTTCGGGCTTGGGACGATTTATGGTTCGACACCGTGCCTGAACAATGGCACCATTTTCGATACCGACCGCTGTGTGGCCACCCGGCAACAGCCTGATGATCCGCCAGCAGCGTTCGAACGGAGATTTAAACCGACAATCTTAAGGTTCGTTTAACTGCGCGAATTGCCCCATCACCGCCAAACAACTGACGCAAAAGGGGTTTCCCTCCCCATGCGGCTCAGATCACGCTTTCGATCGAACGTAATGAAGAGTTGAAGGCTGACGCGGGGCTGAAATACGCCGCCTCCCGAGCGGAGTGGGTATTGCGGGGAAAACGGGGGCGAACTCTTTTTTCTGAGTCGCCGTGGCCTTGCCGCTTTCGGCGCAGCCCAAGTCTGCCCTTTCGTCACCACTTTGTCGCCATCTTTGGCGAAAGAATCAAGCCTCGTCTGGGCTAGAATGCGTGGCTGACGCACAGGCGGAGCATAGGCCACGGATCTCGACCGCCGCATTTTCCAGCTTGAACCCTTGCCGCTGCGCCAGCGCCGCCAGCGCCGCGTCGAGGGTGGCGTCCGTCGCCTCGCTGACTTGGCCGCAGGTCTGGCAGATGGAAAAGATCGTCGCGTGGTGGTGGTCGCCGTGGTGATGGTTGCACGCAACGAAGGCATTGAGGCTTTCGAGCCGGTGCACGAGATGGCGCTCGGACAGGGAGCGCAGCGCGCGGTAGACCTGCAAGGGCGCCTTCAAGCCGTCGCCGCGCAGACGATCGAGAATTTGATAGGCGGTGTGCGGCCCGCTCTCGTCCCGCAGGACGGACAGGACAAGCGTTTCGTTGCGGGTCAGGCGGAGTTCGTCTTTCATGCCGCGACGGGCTCCATCGATGTCGAGGGATCGAAAGCGGAAGACCTTGGCCTCGAACGGAAAAAGGGCAGAGGGACGAAAAGTCCCCCTGCCCCTTCAGGTAACGATCCGATCGGCTCGACACAAGCCGACGCGGCGATCCGTCAGGCGTAGAGATCCATCACTTCGGCCAGAAGCTTCAGCGCATCCTCGCGCGAGCGTTGGAAGGAGTTGCGACCGATGATCGAGCCATTGCCGCCGCCGTCGCGGATAGCACGGACTTCATCGAGCAATTCTTCGGTGTTCTTCGCAGCACCGCCCGAGAAGACCACGATGCGCTTGCCCGCGAAGGACGCCTGCATGATATGGCGCACGCGATCGGCCCCCGTGGTGACGGGAATGGCGTTCTTTTCGTAGGTGGACTTTGCCTCGGCGAGGTCGACGTGATCGGAGGGCAGCTTGACCTTGATGATGGTGGCTCCCAGCAGCGCGGCCATATGCGCGGCATAGGCGATGATGTCGACGCCCGTTTCGCCGGCTTTGGTCACCTTGCCGCCGCGCGGATAGGACCAGACCACCGTCATCAAACCGCGCGACTTGGCCTGCAGCGTGATCTCGCGAAGCTCCTCCATCATGCCGTAGGACGCTTCGGCACCGGGATAGATCGTGAAGCCGACGCCGACGCAGCCGAGGCGCAGGGCATCTTCCACCGTGCCCGTCAGCGCCTGATCCTGGGCATTGACGAGCGAGTTGCCGCTGTTGAGCTTCAGGATCAGCGGAACCTCGCCGGCGAACGTGTCGGCGCCCTGCTCCAGAAGACCGAGCGGGGCGGCATAGCCCGAAACGCCCGACTCGATCGCCAGCTCATAGAGATAGTGCGGATCGTACGCGGCCGGATTGGGCGCGAAGGACCGCGCCGGACCGTGTTCGAAGCCCTGATCCACGGGCAGGATCACCAACCGCCCCGTGCCCGCCAGACGCCCATGCATGAGAAGGCGCGACAGGTTGGACTTCAGTCCCGGCGTCTCGCCCTCGTACCAAGACAAGATCTTGCGGACGGTTTCGGTTCTCAGCATGGTTTCCTCAATCCTCGCCAGCCGCTCGCTTCTCGGCGGCCCCGGTCCCGTATTAACGAGGTCTTTCGCAGCGTAAAGCCGTTCGCTCACGGCCCAACACATTAAAATCGTTTGAATTTTCCCAACGATCCCGAGGCCGCCTCTGCAACCTCATTCCCCGCTCCCGCGTTAAGACTTGTGACCATGGAGGGGCGAAGCGATGCGTGGGCAGATGATGTTCCCAACAGGATTCGGCTGCGATCCGACCGTGGCAAGCGGACAAGACCTTCGGGCCTATCCCGTGCCTCGCCCGCGCGCGGCGACGTCGCCTCGACGCGCCCCCATTCAAGGCGCGGACATCCGCCTCATGGCGCAGGGTCGCGTTGCAAGCCGGCTGGAAGAAATCGAGGCGCAGCGCAGAACTTCCAGATCCGGCGGCATGGCGCCGGCGCTCTGGTCCTCTGCCGCCATCGGACTTGTTCTGGCCGGAAGCCTTTATTTCCTGAACTATTTCTGATCGGGCGAGCGGGCTTGGACCGACCGCCCCGTCCCCGATTATTCAAGCCAACAAAAAAGGCGGGCCGAAGCCCGCCTTTCCTTTGTGACCAAACGCCACGCGCTCAGTCGCGATAGTAGCCGGCCAGACGATCGGTGCGGCCGACCGCGCCGCCCACAGCACCGACGATGAGGCCGAGGAGAAGGCCGACGAAAGCCACGAAAGCGCTGGTAGAGGCGGTTTCGGCAGCCTTGGTCGCGGCTTCGCGAGCTTGCGCGACAGCCTGGTCATACTGGCCCTGGAACTGGTTCAGACGCTGCTCGGCTTCCTGTGTGCTGATGCCAGCCTGCGAGGAGATGGCGTTGACGGCGCTCTGGCGCTGCTCAGGCGTCGCATCGCGGCCAAGACCCTTGAAGATTTCCGTGACAGCCGCGCCCAGATCCTGCGTGCCGGCGGCCTGACGAGCGTTCTGCGCGGCTTGGTTGGCCTCGTTCTGCACCTGATCGGCGGCCTGATTGGCCTGCTGCTGGCCGCGCGCCAGAAGCTGCTGCGCCTGCTGGCGAAGCTGCGGCGGCAGCGAGTCCAGCGAATTGGGAACAACCGCCCCAGCGGCCTGACCAATGGAGGAGATCGTGGAGCCAAGCGCGCCGAACGTGTTGGAGATCAGGGCGGATGCGCCGCTCGTCAGGAGATAGACGATGACGAGCGTCGAGGTCGCCCAGGTCGTGATGCCGTGCAGGGCGGCGTCGCGGCGCATGGTGGAACCGGCAAAGCGCGCAGCGGCGTAGCCGCCGACGAAGGTCGCGATCAGGACTGTGAGCGCGGTCCAGATGCCGCCGACCGACGAGAAGGAGGCGAGCGAAGGCGTATCGCCGGACATCGGGTCGATCGATGCAAGGCCGATGCCCAATCCCAGAAGGGCCAGCATGATCTGGACGACGAGCGTCAGAATCGTGCCGGCGATGATGGCGCCCCACGAAATGCGACGAATTCCCACGCCCGCGACAGCGCCGCGATCCACAATATCGACCATATCTTCACTCCAAACTCGGGTGGCGCATCGCGCTCACGAAAGGCGGGCCTCGGACGAGGCACCATGGTCTAGGTAAATGGTCGGCCACGACACTCTTCCAGATGTGCCGTACGCTTTTTCTTGTGCCCGAACGAAATGCGAGGCGGTGACTTCGATCCGGACTCGCCCGCCCATCACTTGGTGAAGGTGATCGTAAGTTTTACTTTTATTTCCTATACCTGCTGATTCCAGCGGGCGCTTCCAACCAGACCTGTCGCGACGCCCCGCGCCCATTTGCTTGTCGAAGCGAGTTGACGCTTTTCGTTCCGCGCTCCAATCCATGAGACTTGTCTGGATGGAGCCCCATGCCGCGCAGCGCCTTTCTCGAACGTCTCCATGGTTGGCTGGCCGGCACCGATCCCGGCCTGGTGCGCCTTCGCATGGCCGGCCGCGTGACGCTGACGCTCGTCTTCGTCGGCCTGTCGCTGATGTTGTTGAATCTCGTTCTGCCATTGCCCGTTATCAGCTTCGCGATCGGTCTCATTCTGGCGTTGCAGAACGCCATTGCGATCAAGGATCGCAGCGCCGTCGGACGCGCCCAGACCCGCGTTCTGTGCGCGGCGGCCGGTCTCGGAGTGCTGGTGCCCATTGCTCTTGTCGGCCAACGCTCCGGCCTTCTGGACGGCTTCTTTCTCGTCGTGACCTTCGCGGCGGTCTATGCCCGCAAATGGGGGCTGCGCTGGAATGCGGCGGGCATGTTCGCCTTCATGGCCTGCTTCGTCGGCATTTATTTCCACGCCGCCGTTTCCGATCTGCCGACGATCGCTCTCGCGCTTCTGCTTTGCGGCGGCGTGGCGCATCTGGTGCGGGAGATCCTGCTGCCGGATCGGCCCGCCTTCGATTTCGCCCAGACGCTTCGGGCGGTGGAAGAGCGCATCGGAACGCTGGTCTCGCGCATCCGCGCGGGCAAGCGCGCCGGCTGGCCGGAGGAGGCCCGCCGCGCCGCCATCGCGGCGGAAGGCCAGGTCAGAAGCGCCATCGCCATCGCGGAAGGGCTCCTGCCCGACGACGCCAGTGGCGCCGAGCGCCAGACGCCGGCCGCCCTCCTCGCCATCAAGCTCTTCGACCTGCATCTGGCGACCGAAACGACGCTCGCCGCGGCCCTCGACACGGAGGCTGACGCCGCATCCCATGAAAGCCGTCTGGCCGGCACGCTGGACCGGCTGGCCAAGGCGCGGCTCCAGCTGCGGCGCTCGGCGGACGGGCTCGATGAACACCAGCTCGAAGGGCCAGGGCTTGCGCTGCCGAGCGCGGCGCAGACACCCGTTCCATGGCACCGCCAGCCCGCCTTTCGCTTGGCGCTCCAGGTGACGCTCGCCTGCGCCCTCGCCATGGCGGGCGGGCTCTGGGTTTCGGAACAGCGCTGGTTCTGGGCTGTCCTCACGGCCTTTCTGGTGTTCGTCAACACGCAGTCGCGCGGCGACGCGCTTCTGCGCAGCGTCGATCGGGCGATCGGCACGGGGGTGGGAATCGTCGTCGGCATTCTGGTGGCGACGCTCCTGCATGGGAGCTTCGCCCTGCCGCTCGGCCTCATCGTGCTCTGCGTGTTTCTGGCCTTCTATTTCGTCCAGGTCTCCTACGGCGCGCTGACCTTCTTCGTCACCGTGGCGCTGTCTTTGGTTTACGGGCTTCTCGGCAGCTTCTCGCCCGACCTTCTCGTCCTGCGCCTCAAGGAAACGCTGGTCGGCGCGCTGGCGGGAATGCTCGTGTCCTTTTTCGTCTTCCCGACGCGCACGGAGAATATTTCGCGGCGCGGCGTCGACAGTTTCCTCGCCGAACTCGATCGCCTTCTGGAGACGATTCTCGAAAATCGGCGGGGCAATGCCTCATCATGGAAGGTTCTAGCCGTGACACGCGCGCTCGACCGGCGTCACACCGAGATCGTGACCATCGCGCGCCCGCTCGAGAGCGGCTGGATTTCCGCGCCCCGGCGCAAGCTCGTGCGCCTTGGCCTTCTGCGGCTGGCCACGCTTGCCTACTGGGCCCATCGCCTCGCCAGCACCGCCGACATGCCTCGAAGCGCGGATGCTCAAGAGCCGGACGCGGAGGAGTTCGACCGGTCGATCGCCCGGTGCCGAGCCGATATCGCAACGCTGCGCTCGGGCGTCGGGCACTTCTTTCGCCACTCCACAACACCAGCCCTCACACCGACCGATTGGGTTTCGGCCAGCCGTGATCTGGACGCACCCGATGCAGCTCTTGCGCTTCATGCGCTGCGCCATATCCTCCATCAGGCGACCGCCGATGCCGCCGGCGGATCGACCCGTTCCGCCATCGCCCCCTGAGGCCGATGGAACGTATGGCGCTCGACAGGTGCCCGGGCTTCTGATATGGAAGCCGCCACGATCACGGGAAGGATGCTTCCCGCGGGAGACCCGGCGCGTTCCGCCCCGTCTCCACGCAACCCTTTGGACCCTTGGAAACGGATCATTCTGTGCAGGTACTCGTTCGCGACAACAACGTCGATCAGGCTCTCCGCGCTCTCAAGAAGAAGCTTCAGCGGGAAGGCGTCTTCCGTGAAATGAAGATGCGCAACTTCTACGAGAAGCCCTCGGAGAAGCGCGTTCGTGAGAAGGCCGAGGCGGTTCGTCGCGCTCGCAAGCTGGCCCGCAAGCAGGCCCAGCGCGAGGGTCTCGTCGCTGGTGGCCGCGCCAAGCCGGCCGCGGCTCGCTGAGCGCATCGCTCAGTTCTAGAATTGGATCGGGGCGGTGCAGCTATCGGCTGCGTCGCCCTTTTCGTTTATGTGTCGGCGCTGCGAGCTATGATCTTGGAGGCGCTCGGCATCGCGCATCGACCAAAGAGCGAGTCGGCCCGCTCGGACCGGCCATGGCTCCGCCCCGTGCCGCAATGACGCGTTCGGATGTTGCGATCCTGTCTTGAAATGGCAGGCTCGCAAGGCATATCGAAACAGTCTCTGTCTTGGACGATCTCCAGCGGTGCGGACGGATAGAGCAGACATTTCGAAGGGTCGAGACATCGGCCTCAGGTAAGCTTGCCTCTTTATTCTGACGCGCCGGCCCGCGCCCCTCGACAGGAGCGAGCCTCATGCCCCAGGAGGCCGAATTCGTTCGACCTCGATCGCCGTGCCTTGAAGGAAGTCGCCGCGTGCTCACCATGACGAAGACTCACCGGACGTCAGTCCGCTCCGCCGCCGCCTTCATCCGCACGCGCGGTCTGGTCCTGGCTGCCGCCGGCCTCGCTCTTTCGGCGTGCCAGACCGGCCCCGCCCTTCAATCCATCGCGCTGGATCAGGCGCAGGGCTCGTCCGAGAATCTCTCGTCGCTGACGGCCGCCGTGAACGCCAACCCGAGCAATCCCGAGACCTACAATGTTCGCGGCATCGCCTATGGTCGCTCAGGCGACAATGATCGCGCGATCAAGGATTTCTCGACCGCGATCCAGCTCGATCCGAATTTCTATCAGGCCTATGCGAACCGGGCGCTCGTGCTGCGCCAGATGAACAAGAATGTGGAAGCGGTGGCGGACTATAACCGCGCGCTCCAGATCAACCCGAAATATGACACGGCCTATATCGGCCGTGGCAATATCTACCGTGTCGCCAATCGCAACCGCGAAGCGCTGGCCGACTTCCAGCGCGCCATCGACCTGAACACGACCGATCCGCGCGCCTATCATAATCGCGGCCTGCTCTACCAACTGGACGGGCAGCACCGTCAGGCGATCGAGGACTTCTCGACGGCCATCTCGATGGATGCGAACGCGCCCGAGCCCTATTCCGGCCGCGCCGTGTCCTATCTGGCACTGAACAATGTCGATGACGCGGCCGACGACATCAATCGCGCCATTCTTCTCGACGGCAAGCGCGCCGAATTCTGGGCCAATCAGGGCCTCGTTCTGGAAGCGCGCGGCGACAAGGCCAAGGCCTATCGCTCCTTCGCCCATGCCGCGCAGTTGGACCCGAACTACCAGCCGGCCAAGGACGGCGTGGCGCGCACGCGCGGTTCCGCCGGTTCTTGATCGGCTGATCATCACCCAGTCCGCCGCCGCGCTCACGGGCCGGCGGCGGTTTGAGCGCTTCTTTCGTTCGATCGCGGGCGACTTCACATCCGCCCGTCGCTGTTAATCTTTGTGAATGGAATTTAACGGGTCGCGGAAACCGATCCCGCGCGACGATGGTTATTGCGACATCCTGTGTCATCACGATGAGTATCGCAGACCATGAAACTCCCTCTCACCGCCGCCCTCGGCGCGCTCGCGCTGGCCGCTTCCATCGTTCCCGCCTCCGCCGGCGCCAAGATTGGCACCCTGACATGCCGGAGCAACGGCACGATCAATCAGATCGTCACCTCCTCGGAGACGGTGCTGTGCACTTACGCGCCTCTGGGTCGCTGGACTTCCACTGAGACCTATGTCGGCACGCTCGACACCTATGGCATCGATCTCGGCATCACAGGTCGCACAAGGATGGTCTGGTCGGTTCTGGCCGCCAGCTTCACCGAAGGCGAGCCGCAGTCGCTGGCCGGCCGCTATTACGGCACCAGCGTCGATGCGTCCTTCGCGGTGGGCGTCGGCGGCAAATCGCTGATCGGCGGTCCGGATCGCGGCTTCACTCTCCAGCCGACCAGCCTTCAGATCCAGGAAGGCGTGAACGCCACGCTCGGCGTGGCGCGGCTGACCCTTGAGGAAGCCGCTCCCGCAGGCGCCGTCTACAAGCCGTGAACCTCGACACAAAAAAGCCCCGCATCGTCTGCGGGGCTTTTTTCATGGCTGGAGGCGCACTCGCCTAATGCGTCATGGAGACTTCGTCGCCCTTGAGAACGGCGAAATGCGCCACGACCATCACGATCACGACGCTGAGCACGCTCATGATCACGCCCGCACCGACGATCAGCCCCATCAACATGCCGACGAGAATCGCGATCACGGCGGCAGAGCCGTATTTCACGAGCCAGAGAAAGCCGGCATAGGTGCGCTGGTGCTCCCGATAGTCCATCTCCGCACCCTTGCCGGGTTCGTATCCCGCCTCTTGCGCCATCATCGCCTCCCTCGAACTGTTCGCCTGCCGTCATGAATAGCCAAAAGGCGGGAAACGGGCAATCGACGCCCCGCCTCCACCTGTGAAAACGGAGCGCCCATGGGACGCTCCGCACCAGTCTCACAGGTCTCAGCCGCGCGTGTCAGGCGGCCTGACGCTTTTCGTGTCGACCTTCCTCGACCTCTTCGATGATCTTGGCGACGAAGGCGTCGAGATCGCCCGGGTTGCGCGAGGTGATCAGGGCCTGATCGGTCACCACCGTCTCGTCATGCCAGCGGCCGCCGGCGTTCACGACATCGGTCTTGATCGACTTGAAAGACGTGACATCGCGCCCCTCGATCACGCCGGCCTCGATGAGAAGCCAGGGCGCATGGCAAATCGCGGCCAGCGTCTTCTTGGAATTGTAGAAATCGCGCACGAAGGAGACGGCGGCTTCTTCGGCCCGCAGCTTGTCGGGGTTGATCTGGCCGCCCGGCAGAACGAGCGCGTCATAGTCGGAGACGCTGATTTCCGACAGGAGCTTGTCGACGGGAACGCTCTGTCCCCAATCCGTCTCGTCCCAGCCCTTGATCTCGCCGCTCTTGAGGGAGACGACATGAACGCTGGCGCCGGCCGCCTTGAGCTTCTCCAGCGGCACCATCAGCTCGGACTGCTCGAATCCATCAGTGGCGAGAATGGCGATCTTGGCCTGTTGAATGCTTGGCATGGGATAGTCCTCTTTCGGGTATCGGCTGCGGCGCGGCTCCCTAAGGGTCGCCTGCGTCGTCCGGCCGTTCGAGGAGCTAACGGGGTCGATTCAGGATGGTTCCTCCGCGCCGGGATCGGCGGGACGCGATTGTTTGGACGCGATTACATCGCGATCCGCACCCTAGAAGGCATCCGCTTCAACTTCGGCATCGATCGCGGCGGCAGCAATCGAATAGGAAAACCCCGCCCGCATCAGGGCCGCGATATCCTTGTCCCGCCGCTCGGCGCGGTCCCTCAAGCGGTGCGGCCCCAAGCGTCGGCGCTTGGCGAGAGCGCGCGCCGCACTCTCCTCGTCCGTCTCGTCGGCCTCCAGAACGGCGGCGACGGTTTCACGATCGACGCCCTTTTCGCTGAGCTTCAGGGCGCTGTGCCGGCGCGACGATCCGCGCCGCCGGAGGCTCGCGAGCTTCGCCTCGGCAAAGCTGCGATCGTCTAGAAGCTTGAGTTCGACGAAGCGCGCGACGGTCTCGTCCACCAGGCCGGCGAACTCGCCCGGCTCCTCGCCGCGCAGCATGGCCCGGCGCATGACCTTGCGCTCCAAGACGCGCTTCAGATGCGCCGTCGAGGCGGCGTAGCGCTCCAGATAATGAGCGGCGGCCCGAAACAGCCAATCGGCGGTGATGGGCTTCGGCGGCTTGGGCTCTTCGGTGGGGCTCGGACGGCGCATGGAGTGAATCTATAGGGTCGGCCCGTTGCACCACCAAGGGCGCTCGACGCGAAAAGGCCAATCCCGAAGGACTGGCCTTTCGACACGTTCAGGATGGAAGCTCAGGCGGCGTAGGCGAGGCCCGGCTGGACGCGATGATCCGTCTCGATCCCGATCGGGCCGCCGAGCAGGCCGACCTCGTGGGCGAGCTGCGCAGCTTCGGCGCGGGCGCGGTCGAGGCCGGACACATGCTCCTCGCCCAGCGTGAACAGCGTGCCGCCGTGGTAGAACGGCGCTTCATAGGCCGCGCGATGCACCAGACCGACGTCGAGGCGCGGCGTTTCGGACCGCTCGATCATGGTCTCGATGGCGCGGGCGACGCGGCTCGGAATGGTGGTCACGGCGCTGGCGACGAAGGCCCAGTCGCGGTCGCGTCGGCCCTTGCCCGCTTCCAGGCGCAGGAGACGGTCGGTGGCGAGCGCGGCATAGGCCGAGAGCGGCGAGAAGCGGACCGGGATCAGCGCACGGTCGGACAGGCGCGCGCCGGCGCGCAGGAGGTCCGGGTTGTCGCCCGCATCGATGATGGCGATCTCGCCCCGGCGGCGCGCGGCGCGCACGAGGCGCTCCAGCGACATTTCATCGTCGGCGACCTCGACCGTGCAGCGCGAGGGACGCCCCTCCTTCGCCGCCCAATCGACGAGATCCTTGTCGCGGGCCGCGTCGATCAGCACGACGGGAATGTCGGCGGCATTGGCGACGCTGGCCAGGGTCAGGGCGAGGGTGGAGGAACCGGAGGTTTTCAGGGAACCGATGGACAGAACGGGGATCATGCCAGGTCTTTCGCAAGGCGCGCGGGGGCTTTCGCCGCCAAGGTGCCGTGGCGTCGCGCGGGAAGAAGGAAACGGGTTCGTCATGGGAGCGGCGGGGGGAGCCAGCCGTTAAGCAATTCGCAAGATTGATTAAAAATGCAGATGGTTAACGAGACCTTAACGCGGCGGCCCGCCCCCGGCCTGCAACTGACGCCGGGCTTGCAGAGGCTGCGAGGCTTATGCCATGCGACAGGTTCGGAGCTCCGCGAGGGGTCCATTTCATCAGGAGAGATAGGTTCGATGGGCGCGACAGGGCTTCTCGTGGCGGTGCCGGCCGATGTCAGGGAGTTCGAGAACTACCACTGGCACGCGAGCCCCAGCACCTATCTCGCCGCCATCCGCGAGGTCGCGGGCGCGGTGCCGGTGATCGTACCGGCGCTGGTCGATGAGAGCGATCTCGACATCCTGTTCGAGCGGATCGACGGCGTGCTCGTCACCGGATCGGCCTCCAACGTCCACCCCGCCCTCTACGGCGTCGAGCCCAGCGCCTCGCACGAGCCCTTCGACCGGGAGCGGGATCGCCTGTCGCTCACCATGATCCGCCGCGCCCTCCAAACCGGCGTGCCGCTTCTGGCGATCTGCCGGGGGCATCAGGAGTTGAACGTGGCGCTCGGCGGCTCGCTCGCGACGGAAATTCAGGACGGCGAGGGCCGGATGGATCATCGCGCGCCCGAGCATCCCGAGCAGGCCGGCCGCTTCGCACTGCGCCATCCCGTCCGCCCGGAAGAGGGCGGCCGGTTGGCCGCTCTAGTGGGCGAGGAGCCCTTCGCCGTCAATTCGCTGCACCGGCAGGGGATCGACCGGCTGGCGGATGGGCTCGCGGTCGAGGCACGGGCAGAGGATGGAACCGTCGAGGCGGTGTCCGTGCCCTCGGCGCGCGGCTTCGCCCTCGGTGTCCAGTGGCACCCGGAATATTGGGCAGCGACGGATGGACCGTCCCGCGCGATCTTCGAGGCTTTCGCGGCCGCGTGTCGCGAGCGCCGGGACGCGCGCACGGCCGGATAATCCGCGCGGCGCTTTCGCAGGGAGTTTCACGCCAGCGAGGCGAAGAACAGACCGAAGCCGAGAGAAACGAGCAGCAGCGCCCCCGAGAATTCCAGAAGGGCGCGCAAGGGGCGAAGGCGCGACGCGCCTTGGCCCAACCGCAACACGACATCCTTGGCGCCGACCGCCAGAGCCGCGAGGGCGGACACGGTGATCGCGGTGCCGAGCGCCATGGCGAAGACCGAGAGAAGACCCGAGCCGTAGAGCCCGTTCAGAAGCGCGAAGGTCAGAACCACGATCGCGCCCGAACAGGGCCGAAGGCCGACGGCCACCACCGCCGCCAGGGCCGAACGCCAGGAGAACCCCTTGCCGCCGAGTTCGCTGGCCGAGAAAATATGCGGCCGGCCGCAGTCGCAGGCGTCACCCGCGGCGTCGTCGCAAACATCAGAGCCATACGCGCCGGAGGCGCGCGGCAGCAGCTTCGGCCCGCCCGGCGTGCGGTCGGTGAAGGTGCCCGCGCCCGCGAAGGCTAGCCCCTGGGGTCCGCTTTGCGGCGCGCGCCAGACAAGCGGCAGAACGGGAAGACGGCGCAGGAGGGCATGGCCCTTGCGCAGGACCAGCCAGATGCCGATGGCGGCGACACCGAGATACGACATCAGTTCCAGACCGAAAGCGGCCTGCGTCATCGACAAGGACGTGCCTCGCAGGACCATCCATCCGAACAGGACGATCACGGCGGCGGATAAGGCCTGCGCGATGGCCGAGGCGAAGGACAGCGCGATGCCGCGCCGAAGCTCCACCTCGTTGGCCAGCATGTAGGAGGAGATCACGGCCTTGCCGTGCCCCGGGCCGGCCGCATGGAAAATGCCGTAGATAAAGGACAGACCGACCAGCCAGCCGAAACCGCCCTGCCCGTCTCGGATCGCGACCAGCGCATGGCGCAAGTCCACGAAGAAGCCGCGCTGGATGCGCAGGATCTCCATCATGAGGCCGGCGAACGGCCCGCTCGGCGTCGGTGTCACCTCGGCATTGCCAATGCCGAGCGAGGACTGCGCGAGGGCCACGCCTGTCAGCAGGCACAAACAGAGAAGCGTGGGTCCGGCGAGGCGCAAGGGCGAACGCATGGTCGGGCCTTTCGAATGCGACGAACGGTCTGTAGCAGGGGATTTTACTTGGCGCATGACACGTCGATGCGCGTCGCCAGAAGCTGCGAGAAATTCACGCCATCGTCGGGAAGCTGCTGATTGGGCTTCAGCATGGAGACCGAGTTCATCCATTCCGACGCATCGGCATCCGGGTCGGGCCGCGTGAAACTCTTGGTGCAGGTCTTCGGCAGATCGAGCAGCTGGTAGGCGTTCTCGTCGGCGAAGTCGAAGGCGACGAAATAGCTCTCGTCATAGACGGAGAAGGTCACCTTATCCTTCTTCAGGTCCACCGGCTCGGCGGGCGTCATCTCGAAGAAGAGCGTCAGCTGCCCGTGGTCGAAGAGGCCGCGGATTTCCTTGGGCGGATGGAGCTTGATGTCGCGCTTGCCGATGGACACGAACGTGTAGAACTCCCACTCAGCGATGGAGCCGAGCACGGTCTTGCCCACCGCCTCCAGTTCCTCCGGATCGAGCTTGCCGTTGCCGTTCTTGTCGAAATCCACCACGACGCTGGAAGAGAAAAGCTCGTCGAAGCGCCAGATGTTGCGGATCGCGGACAGCTTGCCATCGGCCGTGCCGACGATCTCCATCTTGGAGTCGGCGAAGACATGGGGATGCGCCTCAGCCCCGCCGCTGGCGACCAGACCAAGCGCCCATGCGCCAGCGCCGATCGCGGCCGCCCGTCTCACACCCATGCTCGCAGTCCCCGTTCGTCCGGCGTCTCTTGGAGGCGCAAAGAACGGCCAAATTGGGGAGAAGTCCAGCGCGAACCCTTGCGGGGGATCGCGCTGGCTCAGGGCATCTTACTGCAGCACCACGACCTGCGCGCCCACGTGAACGCGCTCGAACAGGTCTTCCACATCGGCGTTTCTCATGCGGAAACAACCGGCGGACGCGGCCGAGCCGATCGAGTTCGGCGAATTCGTGCCGTGGATGCGATAGGTGCCCCAGCCCAGATTCATGGCCCGGCGGCCGAGCGGGTTGCTCGGGCCGGGGCCGACCGAGGCCGGCAGGGTCGGTTTGGCCTCGCGCATGGATGGCGTCGGCACCCAGATCGGGTTGAGGCGCTTCTTGGAAACCCAGCTCGTGCCGAACCACTGCTCGCTCGGCTTGCCGACGGCGATGTCGTATTTCAGCGCCCGCTCGTGGCCCGTCACCAGGAAGAGCTGCCGCGCGCCCGTCATGACCACGATCGTGCCTGGCTCATAGTCCCCTAGAAACAGGGTTTCCTCCCGATCCCGCGAGGGCGCGGCATAGGCGGGGGTGAGCATCGTGGCGCAGGCGATGACGGCCGATGCGACGAGGGCGCGAAAACGGACCATGGAGAACCTCGAATCATGAGCGGCCGGACAAGCTTGATCCGTCAAGCTGCCGGTTCGCGACCCGGACAATTCTTTCGAAACCAGGTTGCCAAGAAGTCAACAAACACGCGCGTTCGCGCAGGAAGATGCCGCCGATGCGGAAAAACCGCATAGATGCCGGCATCGCGCGGCACGAAGTCGTCCAAGATCGAGACGAGGCGGCCGTCGGCAATGTCCTGGCGCACCACGAATTCGGGGATCAGCGCGACGCCGAGGCCCGCCAGCGTCGCCGCCCGCACCGTATAGGGAGAGTTGGCGGAAAAGCGCCCCGACACGTTGATCGGGATCGGATCGCCGGTCTTGGGGTCCTTGAAGGTCCAGTTGTAGAGCGTCTTGGCGTTGGAATCGATCACGGCCGGCAGGCGGGAAATGTCGGTCGGATGGGTCGGCGTGCCATGCGCCTTCAAAAATTCCGGCGTCGCGCAGATCGCGAAATCGAGTTGGCCGAGACGCCGCGCGATCATGGCCGAATCGGTAAGACGCGTCATGCGGATCGCAACGTCGAACCCTTCCTCCACCAGATTGACGAAACTGTCGTTGAGATGAAGATCGAGCGTGATGTCGGGATGGGCGGCGGAGAACTCGACCAGACTGAGGCCGAGTTCGGCGTCGCCGAAGGTGCGCGCGGCGGTGACGCGCAGCGCCCCCCTCGCCTCGCCGGTCGCTTCACGCGCTTCCTCGTTCAGCGCGGCGAGATCGGCGAGGATCGTGGAGGCGCGCGCGACATAGACCTCGCCCGCCGCCGTCAGCGCGATCTGGCGCGTGGTGCGGTTGATGAGGAGAACGCCCAGTTCGTCCTCCAGCTCGCGCACATATTTGGACAGAAGCGCCTTGGAGCGACCGGTCTTGCGTGCCGCCGCCGAGAAGCCCTCGCTTTCCACGACAGACAAGAAGGCGCGCATCCGGGTCAACGTATCCATCGGCACAATTTCCTTGCCTCAAACCGACCCGTGTTGCCCCATCGCGACACCGGCCAAAACGCTTCCATATCAGGTTCGCAACCTCGCGAGAGGGTGAATTTTTCGCTTGTATGCGACATCTGGCGGTCCTATATCCGCCCTTGCCCAATGTCGCACGTGCCTGTGGGCGTCCCCCGGTCCTTCGAATGCGAAGATCACCGGGTCGGTCACTGGAGGTTTCCTCCAGGTCGGTTTCGCTGCTGGCGAAATCGTGGACGCCTTGAAGCAACGACGGTGCGGGCCTTTCTGGTCTCTCCCGGTCTCCATAGCCGGGAATTCTGTAGAGGCACACCTTCCTTGCCTGAAGTGCGGCGGGTCCAACCCTCCAAGCCATGGCACAATCTTCCGCTCTCGTTCGGCCGTTCGGCTGCCCGATGTGGGAGGCTATTCGCGTTTCGCGTTCGATCCATGAGCGGGGTCTCCACCGGCCGTTCGTGGGCTTGAGCGCGTGCGCTCCTCGTCAACCCAAGCGGTTCACTGGAGCTGACCCATGGCCACGCAGCGCATCATCGACTTCCTCGCCACCCGACGTCCCACCGGCCCTTGCCTCGTGGTCGATCTCGACGTGGTGGAAGAGAATTATCAGTCCTTCCGCCGCGCGCTGCCGGATTCGGCGATCTATTACGCGGTGAAGGCCAACCCGGCTCCCGAAATCCTGCGCCTTCTCGCCTCGCTCGGCTCGAATTTCGATTGCGCCTCCGTCGCCGAAATCGAGATGGCGCTGAACGCCGGCGCGACGCCCTCGCGCATTTCCTATGGCAACACGATCAAGAAAGAGCGCGACATCGCCTGCGCCCATGCGCTCGGCGTCTCGCTCTTCGCGGTGGATTGCGTGGAAGAGGTCGAGAAGGTGGCTCGCGCCGCACCCGGCGCGCGCGTCTTCTGCCGGGTGCTGACGGATGGCGCGGGCGCCGAATGGCCGCTGTCGCGCAAGTTCGGCTGCGTTCCGGCCATGGCCGTGGACGTGTTGACCCACGCCCATGCGCTCGGCCTGACGGCGACGGGCGTCTCCTTCCATGTCGGCTCGCAGCAATGCGATACCGAGGCCTGGGACGGCGCGCTGGCCGACGCCGCCTTCGTGTTCAACACGCTGGCCGAGCGCGGCATCACGCTAACCCTCGTCAACATGGGCGGCGGCTTCCCGACGCGCTATCTCAAGGACGTGCCGACCGCGCAGGCCTATGGCCGCTCGATCTTCGCCGCGCTGCGCCGCCATTTCGGCAACCGCATCCCGGAGACGATCATCGAGCCCGGTCGCGGCATGGTGGGCGATGCCGGCGTCATCAAGGCCGAGGTCGTTCTCGTGTCGAAGAAGTCGGTCGAGGACGCGAACCGCTGGGTCTTCCTCGACATCGGCAAGTTCGGCGGCCTGGCCGAGACGATGGACGAGGCGATCCGCTATCCGATCGTGACGGCGCGCGACGAGGACCGTAAGGAGCCCTGCGTGCTCGCCGGCCCGACCTGCGATTCGGCCGATGTGCTCTACGAGAAGACCCCCTATCCGCTGCCGATCTCGCTGACGGTGGGCGACGAGGTTCTGATCGAGGGTACGGGTGCCTACACGACGACCTATTCGGCCGTCGCCTTCAACGGTTTCGAGCCGCTTCGCTCCTACGTCATCTGAGCGTCGTCCGGCCGGTTTAAAAAGCCGCCGACTGGATCGATCTCCCTGTGACACCGCCGAGGCTCGTGAGGGCCCGGCGCCTTGCCCCTCGCCCGATGGTGCCCTCGCGCCCTTGGCGCTTCGCGCTGATTTTATCGCTGCCATGCCCGGACGCGGCCTCAAGCCCCGCCCGGCCGCCTGCCCTCACGCGCGCGTTCGCCTCTCGGCCGACGCGCGAGTTCGCTCGCCCCTGTTTCGAGGATCGCCTCATGGCCGCGCATCCCGTTTCCCTGTTCGAACTCCTGCGCTCCCAGCCGATCGTGCACCTTCGCGCCGAGATGCCGGGGGATGTGAGCGCGCGCGAAGCGCTGCTCGACGCCGCGATGGGTCCGGGACGCGTGCGCAAGTCCTCCGAGGCGCTGCGTCGCGGGCGGCTGCCGGCCGACGGTCTGGCGCTCGTCGCCGAAACCGAGGACGGCACGCTCACCGGCTCCGTGCGCCTGTGGAACGTCGCGGCGGGCGAGCGGGGCGGCGCGGCCGTTTCCGCCCTCTTGCTCGGACCCCTGGCGGTTCTGCCGGGCTTCGAGGGCTTCGGCATCGGCTCATCGCTGATGCGCCGCGCCATCGCGGAAGCCACATTCCGGGGGCATGATGCGATCGTGCTGGTGGGCGACGCGCCCTATTACGAGCGCTTCGGCTTCTCGGCTGATGTGGCCGCAGGCCTCACCATGCCCGGCCCGTTCGAGCGGCATCGGCTGCTTGGCCTCGAAATCGAGCCGGGTGCGCTTCGCGGCGCAGAAGGCATGATCGCTGCCACAGGCCGTGAGATCACGTCAGAGGTTATCGCCGCAGCCGCCTGATCACCCCTGTCTTGCCCGTGCGGGCCAATAAACAGGCCGGAACGCGAAGGGGCTTCCCCCGCGCGTTCCGACCTCATGCATTCAGACGCTGAAACGATCGGCCAGCCCGTAAGCGCTGGGCGACCAACCAGACGCTACCGTCAGGAGGCTATGTCCACGACGCCCGCCTCGCCGCTGTCGGAGCCGAAGGTGAGGAAGCGGCCTTCCTTGTCCCAGCCAAGCGTCGTGACGCCGCCCGAGCCGCCCCGGCGCAGGAGCGCCTCCTTCGAATCGGCAAAGCGCACCGCGAGGATCATGCCGTCCGCATAGCCGATGGCGAGAATATCGTCGCTCGGATGGCATGCGACGGCGGTGACCATCGTGTCGCCGCGCGTGCCCAATTCCAGCGGCGCCTTGTTCATCGGCCCGTCCTTGGACGAGAAGGGCCAGAGAATCGCAGCCGGCGCGCCCGATGTCGCCAGGAACTTGGTCTTGGCCGACCAGGACCAGCTCTTTACCTTGGCGGGATAGCCGGTCATGCGCATGTGCTTGCCGTCTTCCAGACGCCAGCCATGCAGGGCGTTTTCCTGCATGACGGTGACGAGGAAGCGCCCGTCCGGCGAGAAGAAGACGTCCGTGTGCGGCCCCTTCCAGTCCAGTTCCTGCGGCTTGGCGTCCGTGCCGGCGAAGAAGAGATTGGCGCCGTCATAGCGCGCGGTGGCGAGCCGCAACCCCTTGGGCGCGAACGCGACATCCTCCACCGTGCGGGCATGGACGAATTCGCGTGCTTCGCCCTTGGCCTCGCGCACGAAGGCCGAGCGACCGGCCGCATAGCCGATCGCCCCGCCGGGGCCTCCGGCCACCGCCGTGATCCACTTTCGGCCAGCCGAGCCGAGTTCGCTAAGGGTCCTGTCAGGGAGCGTCGCGACGACGCGCCCATCCTCCCCACCCGTGAGGAGGCGATGGGAAAAGGCGTCGTAGCGGGCGGTGACGAGGCCGCCCTTGTGCGCTTCCAGCACCTTCTCGCCGCCGGCGGGAAAGCGGATCGTGCCGTCCGACAGAGCGAAGACCGGCGCGTCCTTGAGGAACAGCGCCGCTTCCACATGCGTGTCGAACGTGTAGGGGACGACCTGAGGCATCAGGCGCCGGCTGCCGCGGGGGACTTGGCGAAGCAGGCCTTGAAGCCCTCTTCCAGCGCTTTGGCGTCCAGCTCGCGCCCGATGAAGACGAGCCGGCTTTCGCGCGCCTCGCCCTCGCGCCAGGGCCGCTGGTGATCGCCCTCGATGATCATATGAACGCCCTGCACGACATAGCGATCCGGGTCGCCGGCAAAGGCCATGATGCCCTTGAGGCGCAGGATGTTCGCGCCTTGCGTCTGGGTAAGATCCTGAATCCAGGGGAAGAACTTGCGCTGGTCGATCTCGCCGCCGCGTAGCGACACCGACTTCACCGTCACGTCATGGATCGGCGACGCCTCGCCATGGTGATGATGGCCATGGTCGTGATGATGGTGGTCATGGCCGTGGTCGTGATGCCCATGATCGTGGTCGTGATGATCGTGCCCATGGGCATGGTGGTCGTGATGGTGATGATCATGGTCGCAGTCCGGCCCGCAGACATGATCGTCATGGCCGTGCGCGGCCTCTTCCAGGAACTCCGGCTCCTGATCCAGAACGCGCTTCAGATCGAACGCGCCCTGCCCGAGCACGCGCTTGGGGTCGATGGCCGAGCGCTCCGCGCGGTGGATCACGGCATGGGGGTTGATCGCCCGAACGGTCGCCTCGATGCGGGCGAGTTCTTCGGGCGTCACGAGATCTGTCTTGTTGACGATCACGACATCGGCGAAGGCGATCTGATCCTCGGCCTCGCGCGAGTCCTTGAGGCGCAGCGGCAGGTGCTTGGCATCCACCAGCGCCACCACGGCGTCGAGCCGCGTCTTGGCGCGCACATCGTCGTCCATGAAGAAGGTCTGCGCGACGGGTACGGGATCGGCAAGGCCCGTGGTCTCGACGATGATGGCGTCGAACCGGCCAGGGCGCTTGGTGAGGTTTTCCACCACGCGCACGAGGTCGCCGCGCACCGTGCAGCAGACACACCCATTGTTCATTTCATAGATCTCTTCGTCGGTCTCGACGATGAGGTCGTTGTCGATGCCGATCTCGCCGAACTCGTTCACGATGACGGCGTAGCGCTGCCCGTGATTGTCGGAGAGGATTCGGTTGAGCAGCGTCGTCTTGCCGGAGCCGAGATAGCCGGTGAGAACGGTGACGGGAATCTGGGTTTCGGAGCCGCGAGCGGTTTCGGACATCGAGGTCACTCCATGAAAGGTGCGCCCGATATAGTCCCGCCCGATGGCGATTGCACGGGGGCTGTCGCAAGATCGAACCGGGCGATGTCCTGGAGAAGCTCTACAAGGCGCGCCGCCTGATGCCGGGCGATCGCCTCGCCCATCTCAGGGCTGGCGAGCCGCGCGTCGCCCACGGTCCCGACCGGGTTCAGGTCCTCCGCCATCCAGCCGAAGCCGAGCCGACCATGGGCGCGCAGATGCCGGAACTCTTCCGCCATGCGGCTCTGTCGCGAGGGCTGATTCTGAACATTCGAGGTCACCACCAGATCGGGCCGGAACGCCATCATCAGAGCGGTTTCCACCGCCCCGCCGTGAATGCCGATCGCGCGCTCATCTTCTGGCACCAGCCCCTCGGGCAGGCCGAAGCGCTGCCAAGCGGCGGTGGCGCAAAGGAGGCCGAATCGGCGGCGCAGATCGAGCGCGGCCAGCTCCATGATCTGCGTGTTGCCGCCATGGGAGGAGACGATGCAAAGGCGGCGGAAGCCCGTTCGCGCCAGCCCTTCCCCGATCCGCAGAAGGGTTTCCACCCCGGTTCGCCAGTCGAGCGACAGGGTGCCCGGAAAGTTCGAATGCTCGTCCGAGGTGCCAATTCGCTGCACCGGTAGAAAGCTCGCCATCAACCCGTCCGGCAAGCGTTCCATGGCCCGTTCCACCATGGCGTCGGCGATGATCGCGTCCGTGCCGAGCGGCAGATGCGCGCCATGCTGCTCGATCGCGGAGATAGGCACGACGGCGACCGCCTTCGCGAGGGCGGGGCCAAGCGCCGCCAGACCGGCGCTGGTGTTTTCTTCGAAGCGGGGACGAAGCGTCGTCATGGCGGGCCTTCCGGGCGTTCGAACGGATGGAGCCTCTTAACGTCCCCCGCAAGCGCTGCAAACCGGCGAGCGCGGCGTTTCGGATGGACTATGACACGGGCTCCGGTTCATGCTGCCCGCGCGAAAAGAGGGCATGGGAGCGGCATGAGAGGCAAGAAGAAGAAGCGCGAGGTTCTGGGGCAACTGACGCTGACCTCGCGCGCGGCCCGCACCAGCCTGTCGGCCCGGCTCGCCGGAGAGGGCCTGCATCCCGGCCAGGACACCGCGCTGCTCGTGATCGCCGATCATGACGATCTCACCTTGCGCGATCTCGCGGACAAGCTGAGCGTTCGCCCGCCCACCGTCACCAAGACGATCAGCCGCCTCGCCGCGCAGGATCTGGTGGAAAAGCGCGCCGGCCCTCCGGAGCGGCGCGGCAGCACGGTACATCTGACGGAGCGCGGACAGTCGCTGGTGGAGGGCGTCCGGCGCGCGCAGGCGGCCACCGAAAAGCGCGCGCTGGCCGGTCTCTCGGCCAAGCAGCGCAAGCTTCTGCGAAAGCTCCTGCGCCGCATCGAGCGCAATCTCGGCGCGGTGGACGACGCCATGCTGGCGCCGGAGAGCGACGAGTAACCCCTTCCCCGGTGCGGAACGACGCTTTCCGCGCATTGAACACCCACCCGAACCGGCTCGCCAGCGGGCATCCCGCACGCCTCCTGTTGCGCGCGCGCCGGCCAGTCCTTAAACCCATAGGTCAGGGACAACCGGGCGAGTGCGGAACGGCGTATAGGTGGCTCAAAAGGTCAAATTATCGACGATCGCCGAGGCGCTCGGCCTGTCGACGGCAACGGTGTCGCTGGCGCTTCGTGACAGCCCGCTCGTGGCCGAGGCGACGCGGGAGCGCATCAAGGAAGAAGCGCGCCAGTCCGGCTATATCTACAACCGCCGCGCCGCCAGCCTTCGCACTTCCAAATCCGGCATTGTCGGCGTTTGCGTCCACGACATCATGAACCCCTTCTACGGCGAGATTCTGAAGTCGATCGAGGACGAGCTGGACCGGCACCGGCAGACCTTCATTCTGTGCAATCACTATGACGATCTGGCCAAGCAGCGCGCCTTTCTGGATACGCTGCTGCAGCTCGGCGCGGACGGGCTGATCCTGTCGCCCGCCATCGGCACGCCCGCTTCCGACATTCATCTGGCCGAAACCAACGATCTGCCGGTGACGCTGATCGCGCGAACCGTCGAGGGCTCGGGCGTCACCTCATTCCGGGGCGACGACACCTACGGCATGTCGCTCGTGGTGCGCCATCTCATCGAAGAAGGGCACCGGAAGATCGCCCTGATCGGGGGCACCGAACAGACCTCGACCGGACGCGACCGTCAGCGCGGCTATCAAAACGCGCTGGAGGAAGCCGGCCTGCCCGTGCGCCCGGAATGGTGGATCAAGGGGCCGCGCTCGCGCCATTCCGGCTTCGACGCGGCCAGCGCCTTTCTGGACCTGCCCGATCGGCCGGATGCCGTCGTCTGCTTTTCCGATCTCGTCGCGCTCGGGCTGATGTACGGCCTGTCGCGCGCCGGCCTGCGGCCGGGCGTCGATATCGCCGTCTGCGGTTATGACGACATCGACGAGGCGGCCATCGCCATGCCGCCGCTCACCACCGTCTCCAACGGCCAGAGCGAGGTCGGCCACCGCGCCGCCGGCGCGCTTCTGGCCCGCCTGTCCGGCGCGCCCGCCGTGGAGCAGGTGGAACTCATCAAGCCGGAGCTTCGCATCCGCCGCTCCAGCTTCCTGAAACATACCGGCTCCGAACCGCCTCATTCCTGAAGGACGACGCCTTGGCCTCCCCCTCCCCGCTTGTTCTCGTCTTCGGCCCCTATAACAGCGACGGCCTGGCCGAGCTGGAACGCCGCTTCACGGTCCGGCATCAGAAAAGCCGCACCCTCGAAGGCTTGAGCGAGGCGGAGTGCGCCGAGGTCAAGGCGGTGGCGGTCGCCGGCCATCTGCCGAACGAGACGATGGACGCCCTGCCCGCGCTGGAGATCGTCGGTCATTTCGGCGTCGGTTATGACGGGGTGGACGCGGCCCATGCGGCCGAGCGCGGCGTGGCGGTGACGAACACGCCCGACGTCCTGACCGAGGAAGTCGCCGACACCGCCGTCGCCCTCGTGCTCATGACCGTGCGCGAGCTGCACCATGCCGAGAGCCATGCCCGCTCGGGCGAGTGGGAGCGCTCCGGCCCCTATCCGCTGACGCGCTTCTCCTTGCGCAACAAGGTGGTCGGCATCATGGGCCTCGGGCGCATCGGCCTCGCCATCGCGCATCGGCTCGAAGCCTTCGGCGTCAAGATCCGCTATCACAACCGCTCCGAGCGCAGCGACGTCGCCTATCCCTATGATGCATCGCTCGAAGCGCTGGCGGAGAAGTCCGACATCCTCCTCATCGCCGCGCCCGGCGGGCCGGCGACGGAGAAGGCAGTGAATGCGGACGTTCTCACCGCGCTCGGTAACGAGGGCATCCTCATCAATATCGGGCGCGGCACGACGGTCGATGAACCCGCGCTGATCGAGGCGCTGGAACAAGGCACGATCGCGGCGGCAGGGCTCGATGTCTTCGCGGACGAACCCCGCATCCCGGAGCGGCTGCGGGCCTTGCGCAACACGGTTCTCCTGCCCCATGTCGCCTCCGCCTCGCGCGACACCCGCATTCTGATGGGTAATCTGGTGGCCGACAATCTGTCGCGCTGGTTTGCTGGCGAGCGGCTGGAAACGCCCGTTCCCGAAAGCGAAAAGGCCGGTCTGACGCGTCGGCAGGGCTGATACGCGCGAACTGAGGGTTCCGCCCGCGCCAGCTTGGCGTCATATTGCGATGCGAAGAATTTTAAGCATCGGAATACAGGGAGGCGGTTCATGACCGACGCCTTGCTCACAACCGTGCCCCATCTCTCCGGGGCATGGCTTCGTAACATGATCCTGCCGGCGGCGCTGGGCGCAAGTCTCTTGTCTCCGCCCGTGCAAGCCGCGCAGACCGTCGAAGGCTCCACGGGTCTCGCCGCCGATCTGGCGTCGGGCACGATCGCCCGGCTGGGCGAGCGGATGGAAGAGTTGCGCGACCCCGCGCAGACCGACAACACCGATCTCGACCTGACGCTGCGCATCGGCCAAGCTCATGCCGACCGCACGCTGGACCCTTTTCTCGACCCGGTGCCCATGCCGGTTCTGCCCAGCCTTTATCTCGACGACGACTTCAACGCGCGGGAAGTACCCAACCGAACGCTCGAAATCCGCAGGCAGGCCAAAAGCGCGACGCCGCTCAATCTCTGGACCGCCGGCGAGGTCGAGATGGGCCGCGCCCGGTCGGGAATGCTGGATGGCGGCCGCAGTTCGGCCGGCCTATCCGGCGGCTTCGATCTCGCCCTGTCCTCGCGCGCCTCGCTCGGCATGGCGCTGGGGATCGACCAGCGCATCGGCGATTCCACCGTCAGCGCCCTCAGTATGGCGACCTATGGCAGTTTCCATCCGACCGAGCGAACCTTCGTGGATGTCGTGGCAGGCGGCGCGCGGCTCACTGAAAGCCGTACGCAGGAGAGCCCGGCCTTTGTCGGCGGGTTGGCGCAGGGCTTCGGCGCGCTCACCTTCGGCTATGAGCACCGCAGCGGCCCTTGGATGATCTCGCCCTATGGCCGCACACAGGTCTCGCGGCTCGGGACTGATCTGCCCTCGTTCGGTTCCGCATCCAACGGCGTCGGCGCGAGCAAAGCCTCGGCCGTGGCAGGCCTGCGCACCGACTACACGCTGAAGGCCTATGGGCTATCGCTGCGCCCCGGCCTGCGCGTCGAGATGCTGCGCGACCTCTCGCGCACCCGCGCCATTGGCGCGGACGATGCGTTCGGCCGGTCGGGCTTCGCCAGTCTCACCTTCACGCCTGGTATCCGCGCCGATATCACGCCCGATTGGAGCGCCCGCATCGAGCATAAGACGGTTTGGGAGAACGCCGCGCCTCGCTCATCAATGGAAATGAAGATCAGCGGCAAGTTCTAGCGCGAGTTTGATCCGCACGTCGCTCTTGCTGCACCATCTGCCCGCCGCGCATTTCAGGTAAGCGCTTTCGATCTTGGTCCGCGCTGTGCCGGAGCGGATTCGCTTCGGCGTCGAAGCATTACGGCCAGGCGGGCAACCCGGTGATCGCCAAGCTGATCGCCCGTCGGAAGAAGCCCGCGCAGTTGAAGAGGCTCTATCGGCCGGGCGCTTATCGCGCGAGCAGATTGATTCCCCGACGACTTTCGAAACGCGTGGAAATGGCCTCCGAATCTCCTGCCTCGACCCGAATGTGACGCCGATCATGACGAAGGATACATTTCGCACTTGCGAAAAACTCGTTGCAAATTCGCCGCGTTAACCTTCAGGTAAGATTAATGGGGTGATAGTGCCTCCTCAGTGAACATGGTCGCGTCAGTGTGGCCCGTTCGCCTCGATTTTCAGGACACTCGCGCTTTCTCCCCCAATGCGCGCGGGGCCTGTGCCGCAGGAGATCGAATATGAGATTCGCCCCCGTCGCTCTCGTCGTCGGATTCGCGGGTACGATCCTGGCTTCCTACCTTCAGGGGCCTGCCGTCGCCTCGACCGACAGCCTCGTGGCCGCCATGTCGCCAGCGCCCGAGATCACCGCCTCCATCCCCGTCGACGGCCAGCCGGCTGCCGCCGAGGCGGTTCGCCTGATCGATCTGCGCAATGGCGCAAGCTGCAAGGTGAATGGTCCGGTCGAGGACGATGTGGTGCATCGCGTGCCCATGGGTCCGTCCTGCGCGAAGTCGCCGGACCTCGCCCGTGTCGCCTATTGGGAGCGCAAAGATGACGGGTCGCTGGTGATGACCGACCATCACGGCGAAACGGTTCTGGAGTTCATGCCGGGCGACGGCGTGATGTATGAGAGCGTTTATCCCAACAACGCACTGATCACGATCGTCCCCGCGCGCGGCTGAGCCGAGCTGTCCATCGGACATGACAACGGCGCCGTCAGGCGCCGTTTGTGTTTGGGCCTTCAGCCCTCGCGGCAGGCTTCGAGCGAGCGGCGCTGCCGGCCCTCGCCATCGAAATTCTCGTCCGCCAGCCAACGCTCGAAACCAGCCTTCACCACCGGCCATTCAGGATCGATGATCGAGAACCAGGCCGTATCCCGGTTCCGGCCCTTCACCACCATATGCTGTCGGAACAGGCTCTCGTACTGAAAGCCGTAGCGCGCCGCCGCGCGGCGGGAGGGCGCGTTGGTGCTTTCGCACTTCCATTCCAGGCGGCGATAGCCCAGCTCGTCGAAGACGCGCCCGTAGAGAAGTGCGAAAGCTTCCGTCGAAGCGCGCGTCTTCTGAAGCGTGGGCGCGAGGCAGATATGACCGATCTCGGCCACGCCATTGGCAGGGTCGAGCCGCATCAGCGCCGCGACGCCCTCTGCCTTGCCCGAGCCGGCCGGGATGATCGCGTGGAACTTCGGATCGGCTGAGAGATAGGTCGCCTGCGCATAGCGCAAAAACGCCTCCGCCCCATCGAACGGCCCATAGGCGAGATAGGTCCAGAGCGCGTCATGGCCGCGAAAGGCCGCTTCGAGATCGGCGAAATGCCGGTCGTCCACGATGGGCTCCACGCGAACATGGCGGCCGACCAACGGCTCGTTGCCCGGAAGGGCGCACGGCTGCCAGTTCGCGAGGGAGCGTTCGGTCATCTCGAATGGTCTTTCACAAAGCGAATCACGCTATCTCGGACATCACGGTTACCCAGCGGCAGCGCCGTGGCAAGGGAGCTGACAGCACCCACATGGTCGAGGCCAGGATAGGTGCGCACGTCCACCTGTCCGCCCTTCTCGCGAATGGCGCGGGCCATGGATTGCGTTTCCTTCGGTTCGACCGTCGTGTCGGCGAGACCCGTGATGAGCAGCGCCGGGGCCGCGCGGCCGCTGGCAAAGCGCACGGGCTGGCTGTCGGCCCGGACCGCCGGCGGGAAGATGCGCTTGTAGCGTTCCTCTTGAATCGGCAGGAAATCATAAGGCCCGGCCAGCCCGATGAAACCCGATAGTGCTCGCGCATCGAGCCCGACACGCTGGAGATAACGCCCGTCGAAGGCCAATAGCGCGCCGATCTGCGCGCCGGCCGAATGGCCCATGACGAAGAGCGGATGGCGCCCGGCGGGCAGTCCGTGGCCGCCTTGGCTCGCAAGGCGTGCAACCGCCGCCACGGCGCGCGCGCCATCCTCCACGAAGCCGGGAAAGACGGTCTGTGGGTAGAGCCGATAATTGGGAATCGCCACCACGAAACCGGCGGTGGCCAGCGACTGGCCGACGAAGGGATACAGCGATTTGGAGCCGCCGTCCCAACTGCCGCCATGGAAGAACACGACGACCGGCGTGCGGGTGTCGGCATTGTCGGGAACGTAGAGGTCGTAGGTTCCGCGCTCGCCCGGCGCATAGCGCAGATCGCGGGTCGTCTCGAAACCGGCGCGTGAGGTCAACGCGTTGAGAACGGCCGGCCCCGAGCAGCCCGCGAGCACGCAAAGCGACAGGAGGCCGAGAAGGCTGGGAAACAGGCGCGGCATGGCACATCCAAAGCAGAGGTCGCGCGAGAAGATGGTGCGGCGGCGAAAAATCGCCACCGCAAGGCGGGTGGTCGGAGTCGGGCGACAGCCTCCCTCCCCTGACGGAGAGCCTTAACGGACGCGCAGCGCAGCCGCCTCACGGGCGAGCTGGGTGATCGTATCGAAGCGGCCGGCCGACACCATGTCCTTGGGCGCGACCCAGGAGCCGCCGACGCAGATGACGTTCGGCAGCGCCAGATAATCGCCGACATTGCTGGGCGACACCCCGCCCGTCGGGCAGAAGCGAATCTTCGGGAAGACCGGGGCGAGCGACTTCAGATAGGGAATGCCGCCCAGCTGCTCGGCCGGGAAGAATTTCAGGATCTCGTAGCCTTCCTCGATCATGGCCATCAGCTCGCTCGGCGTCGCCGCGCCCGGCAGAAGCGGCACGTCAGAGGACTTGGCCGCGTCCAGCACCTCATGCGTCGTGCCGGGCGAGACGATGAAGCGCGAGCCGGCCTCGACGGCTTCGTCGAACTGGCGCGGCGTCAGGATCGTACCCGCGCCGCAGATCGCCTCCGGCACTTCGGCCGAAATGGCGCGGATCGCGTCGAGCGCGGCCGGGGTGCGCAGCGTCACTTCGATGGCCGGCAGGCCGCCTTCGGCGAGCGCGCGTGCGAGCTTCACGCCATCGGCTGCGCTTTCCACCGCCACGACGGGCATGACCGGCTGAACTTGCAGGATTTCGAGCAGCGCATGGGTCTTCTGGGTCATCGTCCGGTCCCTTCGGGCGGCAGGTCACAAGTGTCCGCCGCCTCCTTAAACCATCGGCGGCCGAGCTGAAACGATTTTAGGAACGCGGCGCGCCGCCAAAGCCCAGGCGATGCCACCAGGAGCGCGGCTGAAGCTCACGCTCGTTGCGATCGTCCAGAACGGCCAGGAACGTCTCGCACCAGTTATGGGCCGTGTTGGCGAAGACGCGGGCGCGCATCGCCTCATGACGCTCGCGCCGCTCCTCCAGCGGCATGGCGGTCGCGCGCGACAGGGCGTGGGCGATCTCGTCGGTGGAATAGGGATTGACGATCAGCGCCTCGGGCAACTCGGCCACCGCTCCGGCAAACCGCGACAGGATGAGGACGCCGGGATCGGCCGGGTCCTGCGCGGCGATGAACTCCTTGGCGACGAGGTTCATGCCGTCGCGCAGCGGCGTCACCATGCAGATCTGCGCCGCGCGGTAGATGCCCGCGAGGGCTCGGCGCGTGAAGCCGTTGACCATGATCTGGATCGGGTTCCAGTCGAGCGTCGCGAAGCGGCCATTGATATTGCCGGCCAGCCCCTCCAGCTCGACCCGAAGATCGGCATAGGCTTCCAGTTCGGAGCGCGACAGCGGCGCAACCTGGAGGAACTGGACATTGCCACGCTGCTCCGGTTCGTCCTCCAGAAGCTGCTCGAAACCGCGAAACCGCTCCGGCAGGCCCTTGGAATAGTCCATGCGATCGACGCCGACGATCTGATGCCGGCCGCGCGAGATGTCGCGCACCATGGCCTCGTGCTCGCGCGCCTCGTCCGACAGGGCGAACTCGGCGAAGCCATGCGCGTCGATGCCGATCGGAAAGGCAGACGCGCGCACGATGCGCCCGTCCTGCGTACGCACGCGGTCTCCGTCGATATCCTCCGCGCCCAGTTCCTGCACGCAGAAGGCCACGAAATTGCGCCGGTCGCCTTCGGTCTGAAAGCCGATCACGTCATAGGCCAGCATGGCGCGCACCATATCCTGGCTGCCGGGCAACGCGGACATCAGATCGGGCGGGCAGAAGGGAATATGGAGGAAGAAGCCGAGCCGCCCGTCATAGCCGCAACGGCGCAGCTCCTGCCCCATGAAGAAGAAATGGTAGTCGTGGACCCAGACGAGATCGTCGGGCGTCAGAAGCGGGCTCAGCCGTTCGGCGAAGCGCCGGTTCACCTGTCGATAGGTGCGGGCCGAAGCGCGGTCGAAGGAGGCGATGTCGAGCCGGTAGTGAAGGAGCGGCCAGAGAGAACGGTTCGCATAGCCGAAATAGAAGCCGTCCAGTTCCTCCTGCGTCAGGTCGATCGTGGTGAGCGAGGTATGGCCGTGGGTCTCGGTGCGATAGTCGCTGCTGGCTGCATCCTCGGACACGTCCCCGCTCCAGCCGAACCAAAGGCCGCCGCGCCGGCGCAGTGCGTCCGCGAGACCGACGGCGAGCCCACCTGCCTTGCCTTCGTCGCTCAAGGGGCCGACGCGGTTCGAGACGACGACAAGTCGCTGTTGGGTTTCGCTCATGACTGTGTTTCCCCTTGCTGCTGCGAGGCCTCCCGCCTCGCAACCCCGAGCCAGCGATGGACCGAGTCTACCGAGGCCAGACGGAATTCCGCTTCGGTCGCTCCGTCGCCGACCTTGATCGAGATCCCTCCCAGTTTGCGAACGGCATAGAAGCCGAATTCGTCCGTCGTGTCGTCTCCGACATAGATGGGCTGGCGCCCTTGGAACGGCGCATGGGCCATCAGCGCTTCGATGGCCTTGCCCTTGTCCATGCCGGCCAGATGCACCTCGACGATGTTGTCACCCTTCATCACGGCGAAGCCCGGCTCCTCGCCGACCGCCGCCGAGACGAGGCGGATCGCGGCCTCCTGCAACTCGGGAAAGCCGCGATAATGCACGACGAGCGCGGTCTTCTTATCCTCAAGCCGCAACCGAGGCTCCGCGACGACACCCGCCGCGAGCGCCACGCGGATCGGATCGAGCCCTTCCGGGCCGGCGAGCGGCACGACCGGCGCGCCCGGCTGGTCGCGGCGCTCCAGCCCGTGAACGCCGGCCGCGGCGAATTGCAAGGGCTGGAGGAAACGGTCGAGATCGGTGATGCGCCGGCCGCTGACGACGGCGAAGGCCCCGGCGCAGGCCGCTTGCAACTGCCCAAGGCGCTCCACCGCCTCGGGCGAGATGACGACGCCGGTCGGGTCGTCCACGAGATCCACCAGCGTTCCGTCGAAGTCGATGAAGAGCGCGTGGCGGGCGGGGTCGATCGGAGGCGGTAGGTTCATGCCTTTCGAGATAGGCCCTTTTGCCGATTTGGAAACATGCCGGTGCCGCAAAAAGGCCGCTTTGCTCCCCCCCCCGCCTCGCTTCGTTCGGCGGGTTAAGCCGCGTTGGACAGAAGGCGCGAGGCCTGCCGAAAGGCGCTTTCGATCTTCCGGTCATAGGCGTTGGCGGCGAAGCCGGGGCCGTTGTAGAGCCGAGCAAAGCCCTCCCAATCGCCTCGCTCCATCCGCTCGACAAACGGCCCGGTTTTCAGAAAGCGCGCGACCAGAGCGAACTGCCCCTCGGCGGACCGGCGCGCCTCCTCTGCCAACGCGGACGCGCTGGCATAGCCGAGCGTCTGCCAGTGCAGGCCCATCACTTGCCCCAGCCCCCAAGAGGTCGCCTCATAGGCAGCATTCGCATCGATCGCCGCAGCCTGGCGCAGGAGACGCCAGCGCGCGTCTTGCCCCGCTGGGTTGCGGATTTGGCCGGCGCGCGGAGCGGAAAGGCCAGCCGTGCGCGCGATCCGGCGTTTCTCTTCGTTGAGGCGCCGATCGAACACATGGCCTTCGAAGCGGATCAGCGGCTCGCGCCCCTCGCCCACCGGCGCGAAGGCCCGTGCATTGGTTTCCACGATGGCGATGGCGACGAGCGCGGCCGCCGGTGCGCCGGTGGCGCGTTCGACCTCGCGCGCGGCATCGAGAACTTCCCTGGAGATCGGCATGAAAAACCCCGCCTGTTGAACGAGCGCCAGAATGGGCGCTCGCCAGCGGGCGGGGATAAAATGAGGATAGATTGCAGGCACGAGAGCCTTCCAGCGCCCCTCGTGAGACGCTGGAAAAGGGCTGCGTCAGGCCGCTTCCGTCAGCCGCTCGGCCTCGGCACGAACCGTGTCGACCGACTTCAACTCGCCGCGCACCGGGGTGCCGGAGGTCTTGTAATCGCCCGCCACTTCGGCGGCGATCGTATCGGCCGTGATGGCCGAGAGCGTCCAGCCGAGATGGCCGTGGCCGGTGTTGTAGTAGACGCCCTTGGCCTTGCCCCGGCCGACGCGCGGGAGCATGTCGGGCATCATCGGGCGCAGGCCCGCCCAGGGCACGACCGAGGCGGTCGAGACGCCGGGGAAGCGGTAGCGGCACCAGTCCACCAAGGGCTTGATCCGCGCCATGCGAATGTCGCGATTTTCCCCCGCGAATTCCGCCGTGCCGGCGATGCGCAGGCGATTGGGGCCGAGCCGGCTGGTGACGATCTTGGCCTTGTCATCCAGAAGCGAGACATAGGGCGCGCCCTCGCGGCTCGCCTCGTCCTCGAGATTGACGGTGATCGAATAGCCCTTCACGGGATAGATGTTCACCCGGTCGCCCAGCATGGCGGCGAAGCGGCGCGAGCCGACGCCGGCGCAGATCACCGCCGCGTCGAAATCCTGCCGGATGCCCTCGCCGTCCGTCCCTGCCTTGCGGGAGAAGACGGCAACGCCCCCGCCCTCACGGGTGGAAAGCTGCGTGATGTCGGATTCGTAGCGGAAGGAGACGCCCTTGCGCTCGCAGGCCGCCGAAAGGCCGCGCGTGTATTTGTGGATATCACCGGTGAAGTCGCTCTGCGTGAAGAAGCCGCCACGGAACGTGCCAGCGAGCGCGGGCTCGATCTGGTGGATGCCGGCATCGTCGAGCACGTCGCGGTGCAGACCGCCCTTGGCATAAAGCTCGTTGACACGCAGCGCGTGCTTGAACTCCGATTCCGTCTCATAGACATGCAGGATGCCACGCTTCACGCAGTCGAAGTCGAACCCCTCCCGCTCGGCCATGTCCATCAGGTGCTGGCGGGCGGCGATGGCCATCTTCACGGTCGCGACCGTGTTCTCCTCATAGGAGCGGGCGGCCATGACGAATTCGAACATCCAGGACAGCTTGTGCCAGGTCGGGCTCGGATGAACGAGCAGCGGGGCGTCCTTCTTGAGCATCCACTTGATGCCCTTCAGGAACGTAGCCGGCGAGTTCCAGACTTCGGCATTGGAAGCCGAAAGCTGGCCGCCATTGGCGAAGGAGGTTTCCATGGCCGAATAGGCGTTCCGGTCGAACACCGTCACGTCAAGGCCCTGGGACATGAGCTTATAGGCGGTGGTTACGCCGGTGATACCGGCGCCAATAACGGCAACAGAGGTCACGATCATCCTTCGCCCGAGCGCATCGGGTCTGGTCGTGCCCCTCCGTCATTGGCCTGAGAGTTTCACGGCACGAGGATTATCCCCCGAAACCGCTTTCTCCTTCGGCGGACGGCTGCGTGGAATCGCCGTCACTCTCCGGATGTGTCTTGCGCCGCGCGGTCCTTTTGCCTGAGAGTTTCCGGGGCGGTTGCTCCTTCGGCGCCGGCAAATGCCGGTCTCTCCCGCATACAGCGAATATGGACTTTAAGATACGCGACATCCCATGCCGCAGCAAGCGCGAAGAGCCGGCACGCCGTGCCTCAGTTAAGGCACGGCGCTCAAAATCGTGGCAATTCTATTCGCCGCGCGGGAAGCGCTGCGACTCTTCCAGAATGTTCAGATCCATATGGTTGCGCATATAGCGCTCGGACGCCTTCTGAAGCGGCTGGAAATCCCAGGGGTAATAGGCCCCGTTGCGCAGCGCCTCGTAGGTGACATGCCGGCGCGCCTGGCTCTGGCGCACCTCCTGGTCGAAGCGGTGGAGATCCCACAGCGATTCGGCCTTTTGCGCGAAGGCTGCCAGCGTCTGCGCATGGGCAGGATCACCCGCCAGATCGGTCAGTTCGTGCGGATCGGCGTCGAGGTCGAAGAGCTGGTCCGGGTCGGACGGGCAGCGGTTGAACTTCCAGCGCCCTTCGCGGATCGAGACCATGGGCGCGACCGAGCCTTCGGCCGCATATTCCATCGGAACCGCCGCGCGCCGCTCGCCCCGCGCCATCGTGTCGATCAGCGACACGCCGTCGATCCAGTCCGCGCCCGAGCCGAGATCGACGCCGGCGAGATCGGCGAGCGTCGGCAGGACGTCCAGCGTCGAAACGGGCTGGCGGAACGTGCCAGCAGCCACGCCCGGCGCGGCCAGCATCATGGGCACGCGCGCCGAGCCCTCGAAGAAGTTCATCTTGAACCAGAGACCGCGCTCGCCCAGCATGTCGCCATGGTCGGAGACGAAGAGGATGGCGGTGTTGTCGGCCAAGCGCGTGGCCTCCAGCACGTCGATCAGTTCCCCTACCTTCTCGTCGATATAGGAGATATTGGCGAAATAAGCCCGGCGCGAGCGGGCGATCATCTCGTCCGTGATGTCGTAGTCCTGATCGTTGCAGGCGGCCATGAGACGGCGCGAATGCGGGTCCTGCGCCTCGTCGGGCAGACGGCCGATTTCGGGGAGGAGATGAGGCGCGCCCTCGTAGAGATCGAAGAAGCGCCGGCGCGCGACATAGGGGTCGTGCGGATGGGTGAAGGAGACGGTCAGGCAGAAGGGCCGCTCGTCATGGCCCCGGCTCAGATCATAGAGTTTCGCCTTGGCGTGGTAGGCGACCTCGTCGTCATATTCGAGCTGGTTGGTGATCTCGGCCACCCCTGCCCCGGTGACGGAGCCGAGATTGTGATACCACCAGTCGATCCGCTCGCCGGGCTTGCTGTAGTCCGGCGTCCAGCCGAAATCGGCCGGGTAGACATCCGTCGTCAGCCGCTCCTCGAAGCCGTGAAGCTGGTCCGGGCCGACGAAATGCATCTTGCCCGACAGCGCAGTGCGATAGCCCGCGCGGCGCAGATAGTGGGCGAAGGTCGGGATATCCGAGGCGAATTCGGCCGCGTTGTCATAGACGCGCGTCTTGGACGGGAGTTGCGCGCTCATGAAGGAGGCGCGGGCCGGCGCGCAAAGCGGGCTCGCCGTGTAGGTGTTCACGAAGCGCGCCGAGCGCTCGGCCAAGGCTTTGAGATGCGGCGTATGGAGAAACGACGCCGGCCCGTCGGGAAACAAGGTGCCGTTGAGCTGGTCCACCATGATGACGAGGATGTTGGGGCGGCTGGCGTCGGTCATGGCGCTCTCTCAAATCGCAGAACACAGAAACGGCGGCGCCTTTCGAGAAGCGCCGCCGCAAGACAAGAGGGGATCGGTCAGGCGCCGATCTTGGCCTTCACCGCCGCCAGACCTGGCTGGCCGTCCAGCGTGGTGACGCCGGCCAGCCAGGGCTCCAGAATGGCAGGGTGCTTGGCGAGCCAGCTCTTGGCGGCCTTGTTGGCGTCAGTGCCGTCAGCCAGAGCCGCCATCATCTCGTTTTCCATCTCGACGGTGAAATGCATCTGCGAGAAGAGCTTGGCGACGTTCGGGCATTCCCCCGCATAGCCCGCGCGCGCCAGCGTATAGACCTCCGCGCCGCCATAGTTCGGGCCGAAGAACTCGTCCGCGCCCGAGAGATAGGTGATGCCCATGTTGTTCATCGGATGGGGCGCCCAGCCCAGGAACACGATCCACTCCTTGGAGCGCTCGGCGCGCTTCACCTGCGCGAGCATCCCCTGCTCGGAACTGTCCACCAGCTTCCAACCCTTCAAGCCATAGGCCGGCGCGTCGATCATCGACTGGATATTGCTGTTGGCGGGCGCGCCCGGCTCGATGCCGTAGATCTCGGACTTGAACTTGTCCGCGTTGGCGGCGAGTTCCTTCACGTCCTTGACGCCGGCCTCGGCCACGTAGTTCGGCACGGCCAGCGTAAACTTGGCCCCTTCGAGGTTCTTGGTCAGGACGTCGGCCGCCTTCTTGGCCTCCAGCTCGTCACGGAACTTCGTCTGCGCCGGCATCCAGTTTCCGAGGAACACGTCGGTCTGCTTGTTGGCCAGCGCCTGATAGCCGACCGGCACGCCGAGCGTCTCGATCTTCGCGGTATAGCCGAGCCCGTCCAGAACGGTGCTCGCCAGCGCGTTGGTGGAGGTGATGTCGCTCCAGCCGGGGTCCGACATGCGCACGATCTTGCAAGCGGCCGGATCGGCGGCGAAGGCAGCGCCTGGAAGCGCGACGGCGGCAAGAAGCGCGGCGACGGCGAAGCGGGCGGAACGGAGCATCGGAAAACCTCGATTCTGGACGGGCATCGTCGGGACGCCTTACCGATCCCGTATCAGGACCGAGACCACGCCGGCTTTCAAGACCATTTCCATTCGTCTGCACCGTTGGAACGGAACGCGCTATGCTGATCCGGCCGATCCGGGAGCAGGACCCGGCCCCTCCGGCGCACTCGCACGCAACGCCTGGAGACCCAATCGCGATGAATGACGACGATATCCGGGAGATGTTCGAGGGCCTCGGATCGGTGACCATCCGCCGCATGTTTGGCGGCAAGGGCATCTATCACGCCGGTCTGATCGTCGCGATCGACTTTCGCGACGAGATTCTCCTGAAGGCCGACGCGACGAGTGCCCCGCTGTTTGTAGAGGCGGGAGCCCATCAATGGACCTATGAGGGCCAGAGAGGACGGCCGGTTCTCATGCCCTACTGGTCGATCCCCGACGAGGCGCTGGACGATCCTGAGACGCTGGCGCACTGGGTCCGCCTCGCCTTCGAAGCGGCCTTGCGCTCGGGGGCCGCAAAGCCGCCGCGCCGGCGCAAGACGCTTTCAGAACTTTGATGTGGCCTGCTCCGCCAAAGCCGGATCGTCGGCCGAGCGCGGCATGAAGCGGCGCGTGCGGCGCTTGAAGCCCTCGATATAGGTCAGCACCACCGGCACGAAGACGAGCGTCAGCACGGTGGAGGAAATCAGCCCGCCTATCACGGCATGGGCCATAGGCGCGCGCTGCTCGCCGCCCTCCCCCAAGCCCAGCGCCAGCGGCACCATGCCGAAAATCATCGCGAGAGTCGTCATCACAATTGGGCGCAGGCGCACCGCGCCGGCCTCCGCCAGACTGTCGCGCAAGTCCACGCCCCTGGCCCGCGCCTGGTTGGAATAGTCCACCAGCAGGATCGCATTCTTGGTGACGAGGCCCATCAGCATGATGAAGCCGATGATGGAGAAGATGTTGAGTGTCGAGCCGGTGGCATAAAGGCCGAGCAGCACGCCGATCAAGGAGAGCGGCAGCGACATCATGATCGCGACCGGCTGGAGGAAGGAGCCGAACTGCGAGGCAAGGATCAGGTAGATGAAGATCACGGCGAGCCCCAGCGCCTGAAGCGCATAGCCCGTGCTTTCCACCATGTTCTCGGCATCGCCGCCGAAGGAAATGCGATAGCCCGGCGGCAGTTGGAGCTTGGCAATCTCGCGCTGAAGATCCGACGTGACCTCGCCCAGCGCCCGGCCGGAGACATTGGCCGAGATACGCACTTCGCGCTGGAGATCGCGCCGGTTGATGGAACTCGCGGCCACGCTGTCCACGACATCGGCCACCTGATCGAGCGCGACCGTGACGGGCCGGTTTTCCGCATCGCGCCGGCCGGTGGCGATGGTCAGTGCGCGAAGCTGCTCGGCCCGCGCACGGCCCTCTTCGGGCAGGCGCACCATCACGTCATAGGTCTCTCCATCCGGCGCGTTCCAGACCGAGACGGCGTCACCCGCCACGAGCGGGCGCAGCGTGTCGCCGATCTGGGTCAGCGTGATGCCGAGATCGCTCGCCGCCTCGCGCCGCACGCGGATCGCCAGCGTCGGCTGCTCGTCCTCGATGGAGGACTCGACCTCGATCGCGCCGGGGATCGCGCGCAGCGCCGCGGTCAACTGGCCTGAGATGCGTTTCAGCTCGGCCGGGCTTTCACCGAGCACCGAGAACTGTAAAGGCTTGGAGGAGGCTCCGCCGCCCCCGCCGCCGCCCATGGCGCTTTGATTGATCGACACGGTGAGCCCCGCGATGCGCGAGAGCGCCGGGCGCAGCGGCTCGACCACCTCGGCCGTGGAGCGCGTGCGCTCCGCGATGGGCCTCAGCGTCACCGCGACATTGGCCGCGTTGAAGCCGCGTGAGCCGCCGGAATTGATGGTGGAATAGGTCGTCATCACCTCGGGCTGCGCGCGAAGCACGCGCTCGACCTGCGCGACCTTCATCGCCGTATATTCGAGCGAGGAACCCTCGGGCGCTTCCAGCGACACGGTGAATTCGCCATTGTCGCCCTCGGGCAGAAACTCCGCGCCGATGCGCGGCACGAGCATCAGGCTCGCCACGAAGATCGCGAGCGTCGCGAACACCGTGAGGATGCGGTGCCGGAAGCTCCAGCGGATGACGCGCGCATAGCCCCCCGACAGGCGCTCGAACCCTCGATCGAAGCGCGCGACCAGCCGTCCGATCGGCCCACGCTTGGCGCCGGGATGGGCGTGCGGATCGTACCAGACGCTGGAGAGCATCGGGTCGAGCGTGAAGGAGACGAAGAGCGAGATGAGCACGGCGACCGAAACCGTGACGCCGAACTGAAGGAAGAAGCGCCCGATAATGCCGCCCATGAAGGCGACGGGCAGAAACACCGCAACGATGGACAGCGTCGTCGCCAGCACCGCGAGACCGATCTCGTTCGTGCCGTCGAGCGCCGCCTGCCGATGGCTCTTGCCCATGGCGAGATGGCGCGTGATGTTCTCGCGCACCACGATCGCATCGTCGATCAGGATGCCGATCGCGAGCGAGAGCGCCAGAAGCGTCATCGTGTTCAGCGTGAAGCCGAGCGCATGGACGACCGCGAAGGTGCCGATCACCGAGATCGGCAGCGTCAGGCCGGTGATGACCGTGGAGCGCCAGGAATTGAGGAACAGGAAGACGATGACGACCGTCAGGCAGGCGCCCTCGATCAAGGTGCGCTGCACCTCGGAGACCTGAGCCGAGATGGCGCGCGAATTGTCGCGCGACACGGCGAGATCGTAGCCCTGCGGCCCCAGCTCGACCTGGAGCTTGGCAATCTCGGCGCGCAGCGCCTGAGCGACCTGAACCGTGTTCGCCCCTTGCACCTTCACCACATCGACGCCGAGCGACTGGACGCCGTTGCGCGCCGCGCGGCTCGTCAGCTCCGCCCCGCCCTCGCGCACGGTGGCAAGGTCCGCCAGATAGATCGGCGCGCCGCCCTCCGTCGCCACGATGATGCGCTCGAAGCCCGGCACATCGTCGATCCGGCCTTCCACCGTTACCGTGCGCTCGTCGATGCCCGACACCAGCGTGCCGGCGGCAATGTCCTGGTTCTCGCGGCGGATGGCGTCGAGTACGGCCGAGGTGCCGACGCCCAGCGCCTCCATGCGCTCGGGATCGAGCAGAACCTGCACCTGCCGCTTCGCCCCGCCGACGATGGAGGTCTGGCCGACGCCCGCCACGACGTTCAGCCGCTTGGTGACGATCTGATCGGCGATCGTGGTGATATCGGTCAGCGAATGGGTGGCCGAGGAGATCGCGAGCGACAGGATTGGCTGGTCGTCGGGGTTGAAGCGCGTGACCTGCGGCGTGTCCACGCCGTCCGCGAAGCCCGCTTCCAGACGAGAGACGCGATCGCGCACCTCCTGCGCGGCGACGCCGGAATCGGTTTCCAGCGTGAATTGCACGATCACGAGCGAGCGCCCTTCGAAACTCTGCGACGAGACCGTATCGACGCCGCCGATCGTGTTCACCGCCTGCTCGATCGGCCGCGTCACCGCCGATTCCACCGTTTCGGGCGAAGCGCCGGTATAGCTGGTCGAGACCACGACGACGGGCAGGTCCACCTGCGGGAATTGCTCGACCCCAAGCCGCGAATAGCCGAACAGGCCGATCACGACGATCGCCGCCATCATCATCGTCGCGAAGACGGGATGGGCGACGCTGATGCGGGTGAGGAACATCGCTTAGCCCAAATCCGCGATGGTGACGGCTGTATCAGGCTTGAGATCGGGCAAGGGGGCGGTCACGACGACATCGCCCTCCGCCAGCCCCCGCGCGACCTCGACAAGGCCGCGCTCGGTGAACTGGGTGCCAAGCTGCACGGGCTGGCGATACAGGCGGCCGCCCCGTGCGGCCAGCACGAAAGCTCCCTCCTTGTCCTTCCGAATGGCGGCCGAGGGCAGCGCGATCACATCGGGAAAGCTTTCGATGGCGATCTCGCCGGTGGCAAACAAGCCGCCGCGCAGCAGCCCCTCCCCGTTCGGAACGCTCAAATAGACCCGCACGGCGCGCGAGCCGGCGACGGCGACCGGCGCGATCCGCGCGACGTCCGCTTCCACCACGCGGCCCGACGAGCCCTCGATGCGCATTTGCGCCCGCTGGCCGACGCGCACCTCGGAAATGCGGCTGGTCGGCACCAGCGCCTCGATCTGCATCTCAGTGAGGTCCACGACCTGGAACAGCTGGGTGTTGAGGGGCACGCTCTGCCCCGGCTCGACCGAGCGCTGCGACACGGTTCCATCGAAGGGCGCCTTCACCTCGGCATCCGCCAGGGATTTGCGCGCGTCCGCGACGCCGGCCTCCAGCCCGCGCACCTCGGCCTCCAACGAGAGGAGATCGGCCTCGGCTTGAAGCAGCGTCGCCTCCGACGAAATTCCCGCCGTGCCGAGCCTGCGACTGCGCTCCAGCGTCGAGGCCGCCAGCCGGCGCTGCGCCTGCTTCGCCTCCAGCGTCGCTTCCTGCGCGGCAAGGCCGGAGCGCAGAACCGTCGTATCGAAAAGCGCGATGACCTCTCCGGCCGAGACCTTGTCGCCGACTTCCGCCCGCACCTCGGCCAGCCGCCCGGAGACTTCGGCGTTGACGGCTCCGACCCGGCGCGGCTCGGCCGAGCCCGACACGCGCACGGTGCGCGTCAGCGTCCGGGGTTCGACCTTGGAAACCTCCGCTCCGGCAAGTTCCGTGGTCTGAGGCACGACAGCGGCGAGCGGCACAGGCGCGGCCTGCGACGCCTCGCGCGTCCGGCTCCAGCCGACCGCACCGGCCACGCCGCCGGCGAGGAGAATCACGATAAGACCCTTGCGAAGCCGTCCGGCCATGCCTGCCCATTTCCGATCATTCAAAGGTGCCGCTTAGCATCTAGCTGACGAGAACGGCCATCGCGTGACGTGGATATGACGAAAGGTTGCGTCAACGGGGTGCGACAGCGGCGCGAACTGCGACACCCCGCCCCTTCGCAGAACTGGGGATTCTCGGGCGCGGACGCTGACATGGCGCCGCTCCGCCCCATAATCTCCGGTCAGAGATGGAGACGACGCAGCGTATGAGTGCTCTTGAGGCGGAGATCGGTGGCCCGACCCGCGCGCTTGCGCGTGGGCCGGACAGGCTCGGCCTTCTCCTCGCCGGGATCGGCGCTTCTGGGGCCTGTCTCCTTCCGCTCGCAACCTTTCGCGCCAATCGCATCGTTCCGGGCGTCGGGAAGCCTTTGTTCGAGGCGCTACCCTCCACACTCGCCATCGGCCTTGCGCTGGTTCTGGTCTTGGCCGCGATGGTGGCACTCTTCATCCGCTCGCCGCGCCTGCGGCTCCTCACCGCGCTCGGAAGCCTCCTGGTTCTCCTTCTCAGCCTGGGTGCCGCGCCCGCCCATCTCTCGCCCGCCGCCAACACCTATGCCCGCGTCGCCCCGGCCTCCGGCTTCTGGCTTGTTCTCTTCGCCCTGTCGCTTCTGGCAACGGATGCCTTGGCGCGGCTGCGCCCACCGCCGCTGGCGCGTGTGGCGCTGCTCGGCGCGACCGGGCTCGTTCTCTTCGTTCTGTTTCGCCTTGGCGTCTGGGACGATCTCTCCGTCATGAAGGAATTTCGCCCGCGCGCAGACGCCTTCGCGCGCGAAGCGGGCACCCATGTCATGCTGGCGCTCGGATCGCTCTTGGGGGCGATCGTCGTCGGCCTGCCGCTCGGCATCCTGTGCCACCGCGTGGCCGCGATGCGCGGGCCGGTGTTGAGTTCGCTCAACATCCTCCAAACGATCCCTTCCATCGCGCTGTTCGGCCTCCTGATCGCTCCGCTCGGCTGGATCGCGCTGCACGTACCCGGCGCACGCGAAATCGGCATTCGCGGCATCGGCGCGGCCCCGGCGCTTGTCGCCCTGTTTCTCTACTCGCTCCTGCCCATGGTCGCGAACACGGTGGCCGGTCTCGCCGGTGTCCCCTTCGCCGCGCATGACGCCGCGCGCGGCCTCGGCATGACGGCGCGCCAGCGTCTCTTCCGGGTCGATCTGCCGCTGGCGCTTCCCGTGATCCTCACCGGCGTTCGCATCACGCTGGTGCAGAATATCGGCCTTGCCACGATCGCCGCCTTGATCGGCGGCGGCGGGCTCGGCGTCTTCGTGTTCCAGGGCCTCGGCCAGACGGCGATGGATCTCGTGCTTCTGGGCGCGCTGCCGACCGTCGCCCTCGCCTTCTCGGCCGCCGTCCTTCTGGATGCGGCGGTCGATCTCACCCAGCCTCCGCAAGGCCCGCTCTCGAAAGGTTCGCCCGCATGATCGAGTTTCGCGACGTTTCGAAAGCCTATGACGGTGCGCGCGTAGTGGACGGTGTCAGCCTCACGGTGGAGCCCGGCACGATCTGCACCATCGTCGGCGCTTCGGGCTCCGGCAAGACCACCCTCATGCGTATGGTCAACCGCATGACCGATCCGACCTCGGGCGCGGTGCTGATCGATGGGAAGGACAACCGCGAGATCGACGGGCCGGAGCTGCGCCGCCGTATCGGCTATGTCATCCAGAACCACGGCCTGTTTCCCCATCGCACCGTGGCCGAGAATATCGCGACCGTGCCCAATCTCCTGAAATGGGAGCGTCCGCGCGTTGAGGCGCGCGTCGAGGAACTGCTTCACCTCTTCGGGCTGGCCCCCAAGGACTACGCCGCGCGCTATCCGCACCAGCTTTCGGGCGGCCAGCAGCAGCGCGTCGGCGTGGCGCGCGCGCTCGCAGCCCGCCCCGCCATTCTCCTGATGGACGAGCCCTTCGGCGCGCTCGATCCGATCATCCGCGCCCGCGCGCAGGCCGATCTCCTGTCTGTGCAGAAGGCGACCGGCACCACCGTCGTTCTCGTGACGCATGACATGGAAGAGGCCGTGCATCTCGGCCATCGCATCGCCGTCATGGAAAACGGCCGGTTGCGCCAATGCGCTTCCCCGGCCGAAATCCTCGCCCGCCCGGCCGACGCCTATGTCGAAGAGATGTTGGGCGCGAACGACCGGGCCTTCAAACTTCTCTCGCTCGGTACATTGGAAGACCTCGTGGAGCCGGGTGCCGCCTCCGGCGCGCCGCTGCGCACCGACACCAACCGGCGCGACGCCTTGGCCGATCTTCTCTGGTCGAACCGGGGCGCGGCCCCCGTGGCGGATGCGACAGGCCGGCTTCTCGGCATCGTGCGCACCTCCGCGCTTCTGCGCTGCGCGGCGAGACCGGCTTCGTGACACGGCATCTGGCGCGGGCCTGGCGCCTCGCGCTCCTGGCCCTCCTCCTCGCCTTTCTCTTCCGCCCGGCGCTGTTCGAGCCCGTTCTGCGACCGCTCACGGAGAACAACGCGCCGGCGATCTACGACAAGGGCGATCTTCTCTCGCTCACCCTGTCGCATCTGAAGATCACGGCCATCGCGACGCTGGGTGCCGCGCTTCTTGCGGTCGCCATGGCCGTCTTTGTCACGCGCCGGGCGGGGGCGGACTTCCTTCCCTTGTCGCGTTCCGTCGTCAATATCGGCCAGACCTTCCCGCCCGTCGCCGTCCTGGCGCTGGCCGTACCGGCCATGGGCTTCGGCGAAGCGCCGACGCTGGTCGCCCTCTTCCTCTATGGCCTCCTACCGATCTTCGAAACGACGATCGCAGGTCTCACCGGCGTCCCGCGCCCGGTCGTGGAAGCGGCGCGTGGCGTCGGCATGACGGGCTGGCAGCGCCTTCTCCAGATCGAACTTCCCCTCGCCCTGCCGCTCGTCGTCGCGGGCCTGCGCCTGTCGGCCGTGATCGGCCTCGGCACGGCGACGATCGGCTCGACGGTCGGTGCGCGCACGCTCGGCGAAGTCGTGATCGCCGGCCTTCTATCGGACAATCTCGCCTTCATCGTCCAGGGCGGCGCGATCGTCGGCGCGCTCGCCATCCTCCTGCACGACGCGCTCTCCTGGCTCGAACAGCGCCTCGCCCGCCGCGCCTGACGGCAGATCCAGAGCGCCTCGCAAAGATCGCACCTTGCCTCCTCTCCTATCCTCCTGTATCAACTGCCCCCAGAGCCTGAACCTGATTCAGGCCGGGCACCCGTAGCTCAGCTGGATAGAGTGTCGCCCTCCGAAGGCGAAGGTCACAGGTTCGAATCCTGTCGGGTGCGCCATTTCAATACAGAACTGCGAACCGCAGACGCCGCCGCATCCCCGCTCGAAGCGGCGACGAGGGTGTGGAGCAGGTCCGATTTTCTTCCCATAATCCGAACCTCGTCATCGGCGACCTCAACGCGCTGGGCGAAGGCGCGCAGGTGGCCCCGCCGATAGCCACCTCCTTCGATCCGCAAGCTGCTCCTTGCGGCACAACGGGTGAAGACGAGAACTGCGACTACGCAGCAGCAGTTCTATAAGCTTGCAAGCATTGTGAGGCGGTGGCCGTTATTGCCGACAGAACCTGTGACAGCAGTTTCCTGCGGTCCAAGATCTCGGGCACGGGCACGGGCTGATGAGGAGGTCCCCTGCAACCGGACGCGCAAGGTCGCTTACCTGCCAAGCGACGACCCTGAGTTCCAGAGGATCGGGAGAATCGTCTCAGAGCTGAAGGCGCTCTTGCGCAAAGCCGAAAGGAGGATCGCTCCATGGCTCTGGGCTACGATCGGCAAACACGTCGATGGCTTCAAACCCAGCCAGTGTGCCCGATTCTTCGAAGCCTCGCGCTATGAGACATCAATCGAATGCCGCTCCGATCCATGGTCCTTGGTATAAGCCAGCGACAGGGTATCGTGTTTGAATCGAAAGTCCGCGCGATGAAGATTTTGGTTGCGGAAGACGATGAGACGATGGCGGGATACGTCCGCAAAGGTCTTATCGAACAGGGGTTTTCGGTCGATTGGGTGAGCGATGGCCGCGAAGCGCTGACCTACTGCCTCTATAACACCTGCGATCTGGCCATCGTCGACAGGATGATGCCGGGCCTCGACGGGCTTTCTCTCGTCAAGGCGCTGAGAGCGTCCAACAGTTCCCTGCCGGTGATCTTCTTGACGGCGGTTTCCGATGTCGAGGACAAGGTCGAGGGGCTGATGGCGGGCGCTGACGACTATATCGTCAAACCGTTTCACTTCTCGGAGCTTCTCGCCCGCATTCATGCCCTGTCGCGGCGTCCCAAAGAGAACAGCCACAAGACGGAACTCACCTGCCACGATCTCAAGCTGGACCTTCTCAAGCGCGTGGCGATCCGTCAGGGGCAGGTCATCGATCTGCAGAACAAGGAATTCGCGCTGCTCGAACTCCTCATGGAAGCCGAGGGCCGGGTCGTGAGCCGGACGATGATCCTGGAGAGGATCTGGGATTTTTCCTTCGATCCGGGAACGACCGTGGTGGAAACCCATATCAGCAAGCTGCGCCAGAAGATCGACAAACCCTTCGATACGGCTTTGATCCAGACCGTGCGCAACATGGGATACCGCATCCGTGCGCCTTACTGATCTTCTGTCGGGCAGCTCCTTTCGGACCTCGGCCAAGGTCGCGATCGGCGTTCTCGTTCTGATGACCGTCGGCGGAACGCTTCTCATAGGGTCGGCCACGAAAGCCCTGCGCGAGGTCACGGAGCAGCAGACCCTGGAGGAAGCCGTCCTCCTCAGCGACGTCTACGCCGCCGAGGGACGCGAGGGCTTGGTAAAGGCGATCGGCACGCTGAGCAAGCTCGTCAGCCGCCAGGAGCATATCTCCACCGTCTACGACGAACATGGGATCCATCTGGCGGGCGCCGACCTCGCCATGCCGGACTTCATCGGCGTGCGCGACATCAGGCTGCAACTCGTCTCCGCCGAGGGGAGCCAAGGGCATTTCGTGCTGTCGGTCCAGAAGTTCAGCGATGCAACGCTGGTCGTCGGCCGAAGTCTCGAGGCCGTCGACGAGATGCGCGTTCACATGATCGCGGGCCTCACCGCCATGACCGTGCTCCTGACCCTAGGGACACTGGGTCTGGGCCTGCTGGCGAGTCGCGAGAGTTTTTCCAAGCTCAGGTCGATCGAGGGCGTTCTCGCACGCGTCGCAAGCGGGGACTCCGAGGCGCGGGTCCCGATCGGGGTGAGGACGGACCAGATCGACCGCATCTCCCTCCAGATCAACGCGAACCTCGACGTTCTCTCGCGCCTGATGAACAGTATGCGCGCCACGACGACGGCGATCGCACACGATCTGAAAAGCCCGCTCGCCCGCGTCGGGCTCGTGTTGAACGATGCGCTGGACGCCATCGAGGCCGGACGCGATCCGCACGCAGAGGTCGAGCGGGCGCTGAGCGAGACCGGGTCGCTCAACGAGATCATCGACACCATTCTGCGCATCACCCGAATCCGCGCCGGCTCGCCGCGCAAGGACATGCAGCTGATCGACCTCGGCGGCCTCGTGGAGAACACGCTCGAATTCTTCGCGCCTCTCGCGCAGGAGAACGGGCAGACGCTCGAGTTTCGGCCCGGCGAGGCTGAGACATGTCGGCTCCTGTGCGACAAGAGCATGGTGCAGCAGCTGCTCGCCAACGTCGTCGGGAATGCCATCGTGCATGGCGGCTCGGGCATTTCGATCCGGGTTCGTTCGGAGGACCGGCCCGACACACTCGACCTCATCGTCGAGGACACCGGCGGCGGCATCCCCGACGGGCAACGCGGTGAGGTCTTCGACCTGTTTAAACGGCTCGACAGCGCTCGCAGCAAGCCGGGCAGCGGTCTCGGCTTGGCGCTGGTCAAGGCCGTTGCCGACCACCACGATGCCGGTATCGCGCTGTCCGCGACCGATCCCGGCTCCGCCGATCATCCGGGCCTCCGCGTCACGGTGTCCTTCCCAAGGCTCCAAGTTCAACGATAATTAAAGAACGCCGCAAGCTGCCTCAAACTGCCTCGCTTAGTGTCCTCGTCGTTCATCGCCTTCGGGACATGAACCGTGAACGCGAGAACCGATCCGGGCCGCCGATGCTGGAAGGACGTTCCTCTTCAGCCCGTCCCCCGGTTCGCACGGCCGGTCTACGCCTCGCCAGACTGGCGAACAAAGGCGCTGGAACTGCCCCTGACGGGTGTCTCGCCTTCATCGAAGTTTCGACATTGAAACCGCGGCGCCTCGGCGGAAGGCCGGGCCCGATTGCGAGGCATTCCGATGAGCCATACACTTCGAACCGTCCCCCGCACCAACAACGCCCTTGTCGATGCGCTCCGCGATCACATGAACCAGCGGATCGTCGGCCAGGCGACGTTTGTCGACAGTTTGCTGCTCGGCCTGTTCGGCGATGGGCACATTTTGCTGGAAGGCGCGCCGGGCCTTGCCAAGACCAAGGCCGTCAACACCCTGGCCGAGTTGATCGAGGGCGAGCCGTGCCGCGTTCAGTTTACCCCGGACCTACTTCCCAGCGACCTGACCGGAACCGAGATCTATCGCCCGGAAAAAGCGACCTTCGAGTTTCATCCCGGTCCCCTGTTTCACAACCTGATCTTGGCCGACGAGATCAACCGCGCGCCGGCCAAGGTGCAGTCGGCGCTTCTGGAAGCCATGGCCGAGCGCCAGGTCACCGTCGCCGGCCAGACCTACCGTCTGCCGCAGCTTTTCATGGTGATGGCGACCCAGAACCCGATCGAACAGGAAGGGACGTATCCGCTCCCCGAAGCCCAGCTCGACCGCTTCATGTTGCACGTCAAGATCGACTTTCCGTCCGCCGAGGCTGAACGCGAAGTGCTGCGGATCGTGCGGGGCGAAGCCATGGCGCAAACCGTCAAGCCGTCCTTTCGGGTGTCGCAGCGGGAGATTTTCGAGGCGAGGCACGCCGCGCTCAAAACCCATGCCTCGGAGGCGCTGACGAGCTACATCCTCCAGCTGATCCAGGCGACGCGCCGTCCCCAGATGTACGGCGACGACCTCGCCCATCAGGTTTCCTATGGCGCATCGCCCCGCGCGACCATCGCTCTCGACCGCTGCGCGCGCGTGCATGCCTGGATGAACGGGGCGGATTTCGCGACCCCGTCCGACGTGCAAGCCGTCCTGCATGACGTGCTGCGCCATCGCATCATCCTGAGCTTCGAGGCCGAAGCGGAAGGCAAAACGGCCGACGCCTTCATCGATGCCCTGATCGACCGGGTTCCGTTGGCTTGAACGGGTGGGAGAGCGTCATGACAGAGCGAGAATTGAAAGGCCCAGACCTCAGAGGCATTGTCGCGACCCTGCCCGATCTGGTTCGGGTGCGCCCGCAGCGCGGCCTTGCCGGCTTTGCGCCATCGGGCCGTGTCGCGACCCATCAATGGGGCGCCAACCGGTCCATCTATCGCGGACGCGGGATGGAATTCGCCGAAAGCCGTCTGTATCAACCCGGCGACGACGTGAAATCCATCGACTGGCGCGTGACGGCCCGCACGGGCCACACCCACACCAAGCTGTTCCAGGAAGAGCGGGAGCGGCCCATCGTCATCCTGACCGACCTGCGCGCGATGATGCAGTTCGGCACCAGAAGCCGCTTCAAGTCTCATCTGGCGGCCGAAGTGGCGGCCATGATGGCCTGGACCGGCCATGACGGCGGCGATCGTGTCGGCGGACTGGTCATGACACGAGACGGTCTGCGGGACTTTCGTCCTGCCAGGACCCGGCGCTCGGTGCTCGGACTTCTGGAAGCCCTGTCGGAGGAAACCCGGCTGGAACGGGTTTCGGGCGTGGAAGTGACGCTTGCGCAGGCCCTGCGCCGCCTGCGTCACCGCAACCGGCCGGGAACGCTGGCCTTCGTGATCAGCGACTTCTCCGATTTTGGCGACGCCGCGGAGACCGAGCTGCGACATCTGGCTGTCAATGCCCATGTCACCAACATCCAGATCAGCGATCCCTTCGATGCCGCCCTCCCGCCGCGCGGCGGACGCCTCACCGATGGCGAACAGGCCTTGGCCGTATCGGTGCTGGGTGGGCGCAAACTCGAACGCTACGCGCAGGACTTCGAGGCGCGCCGAGAGCGGCTGAAGCTCGTCAGCCGGCACCACGGCATGGTTTGCCACTTCCTCCAGACGCCGGACGATCCCGCCTCGATTCTCCGTCCGCATTCCAACCTGAGGCTGGCAGCATGAGCACCGAACTCACGCCACAGATGCAGGCCCAACTGGACCAGCTTCGCGACATCCACCTGCCGCAGCCCATCGGCTGGTGGCCGCTCGCGCCGGGTTGGTGGGCCCTCATCGCGCTTGTCTGCACTCTCTCCGCGGCCGCCCTCGTCTGGACGTGGATGCGCCGCCGGAGCGCGCGTTTCCTGGCGCTTCGCGAGTTGGAGGCGATCGATCCCGAACGGCCCGACGAGTTTCTCACGCAGCTCTCTTCGCTGCTGCGACGGGTCGCCCGCCGCCGCTCGGCGGGGGCCGATGTTCTGACCGGCGCGGCGTGGAGCGCCTTTCTGATGGAGGGCAAACACGGCATGAGCCGCGACGGTGCGACGCTTCTGGCCATCGGTCCCTACGGCCCGCCAGCCAATCAGAATTTCGAACCGGAGGCGCTGCGCACGGAGATCGCCGCCTGGATCAGGAGGAACGGATGATCACCTTTCTCTGGCCTCTTGCCTTTCTCCTGCTACCGCTGCCCTTCGTGCTGCGCCGTTTTCTCAAACCCGCCGACAAGGGATTGGGCGGTGCGCTGAAAGTTCCGTTTTTCGCGAACCTGTCGCGGGATCTGGGAAGCCGGGCCGACCGGGTTTCGACATCCTGGTGGAAGCTCGCCGTCGCCTCGCTTGTCTGGCTGCTGATGGTGTCGGCGCTGGCCCGTCCGGCCTATGTCGGGCCGGACCTGCCGCTGCCCGCCAAGGGGCGCGACATCATGATGGCGATAGACCTCTCCGGCTCCATGGCCTCGCAAGATTTCGCCGTCGGCGGCCGGCCGGCCACCCGCCTCGACGTGGTGAAAGATGCGGCCGATGCGTTCATCGACGCCCGCAAGGGAGACCGGATCGGCTTGGTCCTCTTTTCGGACCGCGCCTATCTGCAGGCGCCTCTGACCTTCGACCGGCAGGTCGTGCGCAATCTCCTCGATCAGGCCGAAGTCGGGCTGACCGGTCAGGAAACGGCCATCGGTGATGCCATCGCGGTGTCCCTGAAACGCCTGAAGGACCGGCCGGCGGAAGGGCGCGTTCTCGTTCTCCTGACGGATGGCGCGAACAATACAGGGGAGATGGACCCGATCCGGGCGGCCGAACTCGCCAAGAAACTGGGCATTCGGATCTACACGATCGGCGTTGGCGGCGGTCCGATGGTTGTCGATACCCCGATGGGTCGCCAGATGGTCAATCCCTCAACGGACCTTGACGAAGGCGCCTTGCGCAAGATCGCGGAACTGACCGGCGGCCAATATTTCAGGGCGACGGACGTCAAGGGCCTCGCCGAGGACTACCGGTCCATCGACAAGCTCGAGCCGGTCGGCGCCGACCCAGTGCATGTGCGCCCCGAAGTCGCCCTCTACTTCTGGCCGGCCGGTCTCGCCCTGCTCGTCGCCGCGCTGTCCGCACTGATCGCGACGGCTCCCGCCCTCATCAAGAACCGCTCCTTCATCAAGGGCCCGGCCCACAAGGAAGCCTGACATGGAAACGCATCTGTTCCACTTCCTGCGTCCGGACTGGTTCTGGGCGCTGATCCCGGCGGGCCTTCTTCTCTGGCTCGCCTTGATATCCCGCAAGAGTGCCACCGGCGGCCAATGGGCCCAATATGTGGACGCCCATCTGCTGCGGCATCTGGCCATCAGCGGCGAGAGCGCCCGCGCATCGCGCGTCCTGCCATCCGTGGCGGCGGCCATGCTGGTCGTCCTGGTGACGGCGCTGGCCGGGCCGACCTGGCAGAAGGCCGAGGTTCCCTCCTTCACCGGCGGCGAGCCCGTGGTCGCGGTTCTCAGTCTGGCGCAGTCCATGAATTCGACCGACCTGTCGCCGAGCCGCCTGCGCAGCGCGGTTCACAAGCTCAGCGATATCCTGACCCGGACGGAAGGCGATGAGCGCGCCCTGGTCATCTACTCCGACGTCCCCTTCGTGGCCGCGCCTCTGACGAGCGACCAGAAGGTAATTTCTCAGATGCTTCCTGAGCTTTCCACCAAGCTGATGCCGGTTCTCGGCGACCGGCCCGATCTCGCCATCTCCGAGGCCGTGTCCGTCTTGAAGGGCGCCGATGCGGCGCGCGGCAAGATCGTGCTCATCGCCGACAATGCCGGCGATGCGGCGGCCACCGAAAAGGCGGCAAGCGAAGCCCGCAAGGCGGGCTATACCGTCTCGGTTCTCGGCGTCGGCACGGAGAAGGGCGCGACATTGCAGACGGCGGGCGGTCAGGCCATCACCGACCGCTCGGGCAAGACGGTGACGACCTCACTTGATGCGGACGGTCTGAGCGCAGTGGCTCGGGATGGTGGTGGCGTCTATTCCAGCGTGACCGCGAACAGCGCCGACCTCGACCGCATCCTGCCGAAGACCGACAGTGTCGAGACCGCCGGTAAGGCCGAGGACGTCAAGGCCGATGCTTGGGTCGATATGGGCTACTGGCTCCTGATCCTGCCGGTTCTTCTTCTGCCCCTGGCCTTCCGGCGGGGTCTCGTCTTCAGCATCGGACTGATGGTGGGCCTGAACGTCGTGCCCGGCCTTGCCACCCGGCCCGCCCACGCGGGAACCTGGCAGGATCTTTGGGCGACCTCCGACCAGCAGGGCCGGCAGGCCTTCGCCTCAGGAGACTATAAGGCGGCGACCGGCAAGTTCGAGACACCATCCTGGCGCGCCAGCGCCGCCTACCGGGCGGGTGACTACGCGGCTGCGGCTCAGGAATTCTCCGCCAACGCCTATAATCGCGGCAATGCGCTGGCCAAATCCGGCCAGCTGAAGGAAGCGCTCGGGGCCTACGACGAGGCGCTGGCGGCCAATCCTCAGGATGCCGACGCGAAGTCCAATCGCGAGCTGGTCCAGAAGTTGCTCAACGACCAGAAGAAGAAGGAGGAACAGGAAAAGAACCAGCAGCAGCAATCCGGCCAAGGCGATCAAAAGGACCAAAAGCAGCAGGCGGGTGGTTCCGGCCAAAAGGACCAGCAACAGCAAGCCGGCGGCAACGGTCAAAAGCAGGACCAGCAGCCGTCTCAAGGACAATCCGGCCAGCAAGGTCAACCCGATCAGCAAGCCGACTCGAAGCAGAAGCAGAACGGCCGACAATCCGGCGATCAGCAGCAGTCTGCCACTCAGCCGGGTCAGGAAAGCGGTTCGCAAAACGGGCCCAGTCAGCAGCGCGCGTCGCAGGGTGAGCAACCCAAAGACCAGGCATCAAACGAGGCTTCGAAACCCTCCGACAAGGCGAAAGGTGGCCAGTCTCCGGAGGCCGGCGTCGAGAAAGACACGGCCGAAAAGGCGGGAGATCAGAAGGCCCGTGCCGGCCAAGACCAGAAGCAGGATGCCTCCGCAACGAAACCCCAGGGCCAGGAAGGCGGCAGCGAGCAGGCCGGCCAGAAAGAAGACCAGCAACAAGACAAGGCCGATTCCCAAGGGCTGGCCCAGGCGGACCAGGCCGCTCAGGAGGCCGCCAAGGCCCGTCAGCAGGCAAGCGCCTCCGGCAGCGATGGCCAACAAGCCGGAAAGGACAGCGAGAACACTCTGTCGAAGATGCTGTCCAGCATGTTGGACGGCAACGGCAAGGACCAAGGCGGCGAGCCGGCGAAGGCCTCCGTTCCCGGCGCTCCGGTCGTCGATCAGGCGGTCGAGCAGCAGTTGCGCGAAGTGCCCGACGACCCGTCCGGCCTGCTGCGCGCCCGTATTCGTCAACATTACGCCCAGCTTCGGTCTGGCTCCAACTGAGAGGAAGCAGAACCATGAGTTTCCATAGGCTCAAGACCACCGTCAGCGCTGCTGTTCTTGTCATGGCGCTCGCCGTTCCCGCCTTCGCCGCCGGCCTTTCGGCTCATGTGAACAGCGGCACGGTGGCGGAAGGGGACACGTTTCAACTGACCCTGACGGCCAACGGCCAGCCGGGTTCAAGGCCGGATCTCACGCCGCTCCAGAAGGATTTCGAGATCCTCGGCACATCGCAGTCCTCGTCGCTGCAAATCATCAACGGGCGGCGCTCCCAAAGCGAGAGCTGGATCGTCTCCCTGTTGCCGAAGTCGAAGGGCACACTGGAAATCCCCGCGATCAGTGCGGGGGGCCTCAGCAGTGCTCCCGTCGCGATCGAGGTGGTGGATGCGGGCTCCATGCCCAAGGCCACGGGCGCCTCGGGGATCGGCGTTTCGGCGACCGTGAAAGACAGCAGCCCTTTTCTGTTTCAGGAAACGCCGCTGACCGTCAGGGTCGAGACCAGCGCGCCCATCAAGAGCGCCGAGCTCGTCGCGCCGCAATCCAGCGCCTTCGAACTCGTGCAACGCGGGGAGGACCGGGTGAGCCAGGCCACCCAGAACGGGCGGACAATCAATGTGATCGAGCGCACCTATATGCTGAAAGCCCAACAGAAGGGGACCATCGAGATTCCCCCCTTCGTCCTGCGCGGCTCCGTCGAAGACCCTTCAGTGCAGGGGCACGATCCCTTTGCAGACATGGGCTTTCCCGGGTTTCCCTCGGCCATGTTCGACGACATGTTCGATAGTGGCAAACCGTTCACCGTTCGCTCCGAGCCGATCAAGCTGACGGTTCGCGCCGACCCCAACGCCGGCTCCGGGCAACACCAGTGGTTCCTGCCCGCCAAGAACGTTCAGCTCGTCGCCAAATGGTCTCCCGAGCACCCGGTCTTCAAGGAAGGGCAGTCGGTGACCCGGCGCGTCAGCCTTCTGGCGCTCGGCGCGAGCGCAGCTCAGCTTCCCGATCTGTCCTTCGAGAACACGGATGGCGCGCGGATCTATCTGGATGACACCCAGACGGGCGACGATCAAACGGCGCAAGGCACCGTCGCCCGAAAGGATTTCCTCCTGTCCGTGGTGCCGACCCGTGGTGGCGAGATCACGCTCCCCGAGATCAAGGTGAACTGGACCGACAGCGTCTCGGGAGAAGCCAAGACGGCCACTCTGCCAAGCGAGGTCATCAAGGCCGAGGGAACGCTACCGACAGCCAAGCAAGCGGCAAGGGCGGCACCCCAAGCTGCACCGGACTCATCCGTCGTTTCGCAGGCACATGAGGAAGCGAGGGAGACATGGCCTCTGTTTGCGGGACTCGGCGCCGCAGCAGGTCTGGCCGTGCTCGGCGGTGCTGCCCTCTATGTCAGACGAAAGCAGGGCCTTGGTGAAAGCCCTCGCAAGCCTATAGCCGCGCAAACGTCCAGCGGGGAACCCTCCGACACGCTGTCTGCACGCCGCAAGCAACTGGCTCTGGCCGTAGCCAAGGAAAAATCCGGCGATCTGCGCGGGTCCTATGGCTGTGTGCTCGCCTGGCGTCGGCTGGCGGGCGGCGATCCGGTGATGACCGATGCCGCCAGAGAGGTCATTGCCGCTTTGGAAAAAGCCGCCTTCGCGCCCGCAGCCGAAACCGCAAAGGTTCAAACCCGCGACTGGCTCGACGTTCTGGCGAGGGAAGACCGCAAGATTGGCCAGGGGCAAAGTCGCACATCGTCGAAACTACCGTCGCTCTATCCGGCGTGAGGCAGGAGGATCGGGCGGCAAGCCGGTATCGGCGAGCTCCTGAACGAATGCGAGAGTGGAGCATGGCGGACAAGGCGTCCACACCCGCCATGCCCGCCTCCGGGCGGGTTTGATGACCGATCGGCGCGCACTTTCCGCCGTGCCGGCTGCAGCGCATTCTTGCGACCATCATTTGACCAAACGCGATACGACCGTTTCGATCGCTGCCGTCACGCCTCTTCGCTTCGGCACACGTCTACCGGCGAAAATGGCGCTCGTTTCTCCGCAAGATCGATGAGACGTTTCCTTCGCGGTTTGGAAACAGAGAAACCGAACACACGCGAACTCGATGCGGATCTTGCCTTCCGATCGGCTTGCCGAACCCCACTCTTCGTCGCCCTCCCCTCGTCTTGCGCCGGACAGCAGAAGTCTTGCCGCCGATCGCCGTGTCTCCAAACAGCAAAACGCCCTCGCCGGGGGAGGACCGGCAAGGGCGTCAGGAGGTGGCCGAAGGTGGGAGGAACCGTTCGGCCCGCACGCTCGAAGCCGGGGGAGGACCGGCTGGAGCGAAAGGCGAGAAACTGTCAGCGCACCGACTGGCGGGCGATAGCCGGAATGTCCGAGCGAACGATGCCGAGATCCGAAAGCTCGCGGGCCGTGAGGCGGTTCAGTTCGCGCGTCGTCTGGCGATACTGGCGGCGGGTTTCGAAGAAGCGGGAGAGGTTCATGGTCTTGTCCTTTGCGTGCCCGGCCTCTCATCGATGGTGGCCGGCGATCTCTTGTCTTTCGATGGTTGAACCCTATACCGCCCTATGCTCGATGAGGAGCGCAAAGGTCGAAAGGGAGATCTGCGTTTCTTCGCTATCGGAGCGGTGCAGGCCAGCCATGCGAATGCTGCAACCCCACGGCCGCCCCGATGCCAAGGCTTCGGGGCTTTGGCCGGAATGGCAAAGCTGCTATGGCTCGCGCCGTGCAGACCATACCGTCAGATACCCCCGCCCGATGCGCCGTCTATGGCGCTCCGCCCTCCGATCTTCTGGACGTGCCCGAAGGCGCCGTGCAGCTCTCGCCGCTGCGCCCCGGCTCGGCCGCACTCGAGCGCTTGGCCGACGCCGCGTTCGAAGAGCTGGTGGTGGCCGCCCCGCATGGCTCGATCGAGCGGCGCTACGTGCTGGCCCATGCGCTGCGCATTCTCGTGCCCGGCGGCTTGCTCACGGTCGCCGCGGCCAAGGACAAAGGCGGCCAGCGGCTGCGCGGCGAGCTGGAGGAGATGGGCTGCGAGGTCAGCGAGCGCTTCAAGGCCCGCCAGCGCATCTGCACGGTGACGCGACCCACTGAGGGGCTGCAACTGGACGAGGCGATCCAGGCCGGCGCCCCGGTCAGCGTGCCCGACCTCGGCCTCCTATCGCAGCCCGGTGTCTTCTCGTGGAACCGGATCGACCCTGGCTCCGCGCTTCTGCTTCGTCATCTCCCGCCCCTGTCCGGGCGCGGGGCCGATCTTGGCGCCGGGCTCGGCGTTCTCTCGCGCGCCGTCCTGCAATCGGCCAAGGTGGAAGCGCTGACACTGGTCGAGCTGGATCGCCGCGCGGTCGAGGCGGCGCGGGTGAACGTCGCGGATCCCCGCGCGCAGTTTCTTTGGGGCGACGTGCGCGAGACCCGGCTGGCCGATCTCGATTTCGTGGTGACGAACCCGCCCTTCCACAGCGAAGGGATCGAGGATCGCGGACTGGGCCAGGCCTTTATCGTAGCGGCCAGCCGAATGCTGCGGCGCTCGGGCACGCTGCTTCTCGTCGCCAACCGGCACATGCCCTACGAGGACGTGCTGCGGGCGCATTTCCGCAATGTGGAAACCCGCATCGAGGAAGCCGGCTACAAGATTTTCGAAGCGCGCAAATGACCAAGACACCGACATCCCGCCTCGACAAGCTTCTGGCCAATATGGGCTATGCCTCGCGCCGCGAGATTCAGCTCCTGGCCAAGAACGGGCGCATTCTTCTGGACGGTGCCCCGATGCCGCGCGCCGACGAGCGCCTGGCGCTGACGCCCGATCTCGAAACGCGGCTCGTCGTCGATCGCGAGGCGCTGGACCCCCTGCCCGGCTTCGCGCTGATGGTGAACAAGCCGCTCGGCGTCACCTGCTCGCACAAGGAGGCGGGGCCGCTGGTCTACGATCTCCTGCCCGCGCGCTGGCGACGGCGCGATCCGGCGATCTCGACGGTCGGCCGGCTCGACAAGGAGACGTCAGGCCTTCTCCTGATGACCGATGACGGCGCGCTTCTCCATCGCATCATTTCGCCAAGCCGCCACGTGCCCAAACGCTACCGAGCCCATCTCGCCCGCCCGCTGAACGGCACGGAGGCGGCGCTCTTCGCGTCTGGCACCCTGATGCTGGACGGCGAGGACAAGCCGCTCGCCCCCGCCGAGTTGGAAGTGGTCGGCGAGCGCGAGGCGATTCTCCAGGTGCACGAAGGCCGCTACCATCAGGTCCGGCGCATGTTCGCGGCGACGGGAAACCATGTCGAGGCGCTGCACCGCGAGAGTGTCGGCGCGCTGTCGTTGCCCGCCGACCTCGCGCCCGGCGCAATCCGTCGGCTGACCGAGAGCGAGATCGCGGCGATCTTCGCCGCGCCATGAGGCGCTACGCCTTGAGCGAGGCGATATCCGTTGTCGCCTCGCGCACGCGGGCCAGAAGCCAATCGACACCCGCATCCTGCCGGGAGCGCGCCGCCACATAGGCGCCGATCTGCGCGGCGGGGGATGTGTGGGACGTGTCGAGGGTTCGCAGCTGGTGGCCCAGCACGGTGCGCGTCGCGATGCGGCGCGGCACCAGCGCCGCGAAGCCGCTTTCCAGAACCAGCATGAGCGCGCTCAAACTGTCGGGCACGATCACGGCGGGGTCGCAGGCCGGCTCGGAGCCGCAGCCCTGACGCTCGCTTTGAACGAGATCGACATAGGCGGAGCCGCTTCGCTCGCCCATTTGCTGTGTCCATAGATCGGGCGTCGAGATGCGAGCGAAGGGGATGGTTCGCAGTCGCTCGTGCGTCAGACCGTCCTGAATCGCGGGATGGTCGGCGCGCACCACCCAGACCAGGGTTTCCTCGAACAGGACATGGCATTCCACCGCATCGTGCTGGCCGCGCGTGCGCACGAGAACAGCATCGATATCGCCGTTTTGAAGATCGCGCATGGAATGATCCGTGATCGGGACGGTGCGCAGCCGGACATGGGGCGCCTGGGCCTGAAGCACGCGCAGGAGCGGCGGAATCACCACCAGCGACACATAGGACACCGTCGCCACCACGAATTCCCGGCGACTCTCGGTGGGCACGAAGGTTTTGTTTTCCAGGACGTCCTGCAACTGCCGCAGAATGTCCAGAATCGAGGGGGCAAGCTCGATCGCACGCTGGGTCGGCACCATGCGGCCGGGGATGCGCACGAAAAGCGGATCGCCCACGGCCTCGCGCAAACGCGCCGTCGCGTGGCTGACCGCCGAGGGGCTGAGGCCGAGCCGGCGGCCCGCGAGCGTTGCGTTCTGCTCCTCGAACAAAGCTTCGAAGACGCGCAGGAGATTCAGATCGAACTGCCGAAAGTGCATGAAATTCACACTCACACTGACAAGGTTTCAGTTCCATTCATAGCACGATGGAGCGATGTTGGCTTCAACGATCGCTACCGACCGGTTGTCGGACTGAGTAGGCGATCTGTTTGGCAAGGACTGAAGACCATGAAGCTCGTTACCCTGATCGCTCTCGCCTCGATGACCGCGACCGCCGCTCCCGCTTTCGCCGATTCCATCGTCCCGGGTTCCGACGCCGCTTTCTATGCGCAGACCAGCGCCGCCCCGCAGGCCTCCTCAAGCGTTCGCTACGGTATGCCTCGCACGGCTGGCATGAACGCGGCCATGACCCGCGTTTCGACCGACGACCTGGTGCCGGGGTCGGACGCGGCTTTTGCCGGCCCGGCCGCAAAGGCTGACAATGCCGTGCATCGCACGCCCGTTCAGCCGGCCGGCGCGATCGCGCCCGACATGGTGCCGGGTTCGGACGCCAGCTTTCTGAACTGATACGGCAGGAGAGGTCGACGCCTTTCTCCTAGCGTTCGGCCCGCATCGCCGGCTCGAAACATGGCGACGATAAAGCCGCCCGCTCCCAGCCTTCGCCCGCCTCGATCGAGGTCTGTCGCGAAGGCCGGGAGCGGGCGGCTTTGCTTGTGAAGTGCCTCGCCCTCGAGCCGACCGGAACCGTCGGACGCTAGACCTGCGTCTGGGACGCCTGTTCCAAGAAGATCGCGCGGCCGAACGTATCCAAAACGCGCTCGACCCGTTCGGCGATCTGTTCCGGGCTCGGAGCTTCAACGCGGCCGATCAGAAACATAAAGGCCCAATCTCCGATCGAGGCGTCGAGAAGGAAGACACCAAGCTCTTCGCCCGTCTCGGGACGAAGCAGCCCCTTGGACCGCAACCCCGCAACCACCCCATCCAGATAATGCTGCGAGCGCTCCAGACCCTGCTCGTGCAGCGTGGCCGCCAATTCGGGCGCTTGAGCCGATTCCGACACGACAAGGCGTGCCAGCGCCAATTGACGTGGGTGAAGCAGCATTTCGAGCATGGAGCGGAGTGCTTCGGCCAAGGCTTTCCGAGCGTCGAGCGACTGCTCGCCCGGTGGGAGCCCCACATCCGGAAGACTGCGCAAGGCTGTCCCGATCAGTTCTTGAAACAGTGATTCTTTCGTAGCGAATGATCGGTAGAGTGTTTTCTTGGACATGGCGCAACGCCGGGCGACATCGTCCATGCTGGTCGCGCCATAGCCCTGCTCGAAGAAGGCCGTCTCGGCTGCCGCCAGAATGATCCGGCGTCGCTCCTCCTCCGAAAGGACGGGAGGCCGGCCGGACTTGCGGCGCTGAAACACGGCATGGGTGACGGGACATCTCATGCTTGACATTTGGAAACGCTTAAGTTCCCTATGTCAATATCGAAACTGATGAGTATCCAAAGATCGACCCGGCGTCCGTCGGCTTCCGATTCGACCGGCAAGGGGGATGTTCTTGACAATAAGAAGCTTGGCGACTGGACTATGCGTTGCAGCTCTTCTTCCCTTGGTTGCGGGGTGTCAGGGTGAAAGCGCCGCTTCGCCCAAGGTCGAACAATGGGTGAAAGTCGAGGCCGTCGAGCCCCAGCGCCTCGACGAACGGATGACGCTCACCGGCACGATCGCGGCTCGCACCGAAAACAACCTGTCCTTCCGCACCAACGGGCGTATCGTGGAGCGGCGGGTGGATGTGGGCGATGCCGTGCGCAAGGGCGAGGTTCTCGCCCGCCTCGATCCGAGCACGCAGCAGGCCGATGTCGACTCGGCGCGCGCGGGCGTGGCCTCGGCGCAAGCGCAGGTGCAGCAAGCCACCGCCGCCTTCGAGAGAGCGCGCTCGCTCTTCTCGCAAGGCTTCGTCACCCGGCGCGAGTTCGACCAGGCCGATCAGGCCCTCAAGGTGGCCAATGCCGGCGCGCTGTCGGCGCGCGCCGAATTGGCCAGCGCCGAGGACGCACTCTCCTTCACCGAGCTCAAGGCCGATGCGGACGGGATCGTGACAGATCGCAAGCTCGATGTCGGCGAAATCGCGCAGGCTGCGGCGACCGTTTTTACCATCGCCTGGGACGGGCCGCGCGATGCGCTGTTCGACATTTCCGAAGGGCTGCTGCTGCGAGACAAAAAGCCCGCCGCCATTACGGTGGCGCTGATCGCCGATCCGTCGATCCGAACGGAGGGCGCGATCCGTCAGGTCGCGCCGAGCGTCGACCCGCAGACGGCGACGGTGCGCGTCAAGATCGGGCTGGATCAGGTGCCGGCCGGCATGACGCTGGGAGCGGCCGTCAGCGGTTCCGCCTCGATCCCCTCGCCGCCCGTGTTCGTTGTGCCCCCCGCCGCCCTCACCTCGCTGGACGGCAAGCCGGCGCTGTGGATGTTCAACCCCGCCACATCGGAAGTGTCCATGCGCCGGGTCGATGTCTCAACCTATGAGACCGCCTCCGTCGTCGTCAACGGCGGCCTTCAGGCGGGTGAGCAGGTCGTCGTCGAAGGCACCAAGCTTCTACGCCCCGGCCAGAAGGTCAGCCTTTCGCAGGAGGCCGCAGCCCGATGAGGTCCCGTCTCTGCCCTTCGCGCCTTTCCGTTTCGCTGGTGTCCGTCCTGGCTCTTGCCGGCTGCCAGAAGCAGGAGGCCGCGCCCGAGCCCATGGTGCGTCCGGTCAAATCCGCCGTCGTGCGCCCGTTTCAGGATCAAGCTCCGATCTATACCGGCACCGTGGAGCCGCAAGTGTCCACCGACTACAGCTTTCAGCTGCTGGGCCGCATCGTCAGCCGTGACGCCGATGTCGGCAGCGAGGTGAAGGCGGGGCAGGTTCTTGCGACGCTGGAATCCACACTCTTGCAACAGGCGGTGGACGCGGCCGAAGCGGCCCTGACGGGCGCCACGGCGACGCTCGTCAACGCACAAGGGGTTGCCGAACGCCAGCAGGCGCTTCGCCAGTCCAACACCTCGACACAGGCGAGCGTCGACAGCGCGGAGCAGGCTCTGCAGGCCGCGCGCGCCTCGTCCATCCAGGCCGAAGCCTCGCTCGCCAAGGCGCAGGAGCAATTGTCCTATGCGCGCCTCGTGGCAGGCTTCGACGGGATCGTGACGGCGGTTTCGGCGGAACCGGGGCAGGTCGTCGCCGCCGGCCAGCCCGTGCTGACCGTCGCGCGGCCCGATCTGCGCGATGCGGTGGTGGACCTGCCCGATAGCGACGCCGGGTCGTTGCGGATCGGCGCGCCGCTGCGCGTCGCGCTGCAACTCGACGCCGCCGCCATGGCCGATGGCCGGGTGCGCGAGATCGCCCCGCTGGCCGACCCGGTCACCCGCAGCCGGCGCGTCAAGATCGCACTGGACAATCCCGGCGAAGGGTTCCGCCTCGGCTCCATCGTCAAGGTCGCCCTGCCGGGAGACGATGCGCAATCCCTCGCCCTCCCCGCGACCGCGGTTCTGGAAACGGGCGGGCAGACGCGCGTCTGGGTTGTTTCAGCCGATGGGGCGAGCGTCGCTTCGCGCGCGGTGAGCCTCAAGCGGGCGGCTGATGGAGGATGGGTGGTGCTGGATGGCCTCCATGAGGGCGAGCGCGTGGTGACGGCCGGGGTGCACAGCCTCACCGAGGGACAGCGCGTCAAGACGGACGGAGCAGCGCAATGAAGGGCTTCAACCTCTCGGACTGGGCCCTCGACCATCGGTCCATGCTCTGGTTCTTCATGCTGGTCTTCTCGGTGGCCGGCTTCCTCTCCTATCTGAATCTCGGACGGGAAGAAGACCCCGCCTTCACCATTAAGACCATGATCATCAGCGCCGCCTGGCCGGGCGCGACGGTGGACGAGACGATGCGTCAGGTCACGGAGCGCATCGAGAAGAAGCTCGAGGAACTGCCGCAGCTCGATTACACGCGCTCGATGACCGTGCCCGGTCAGACGACGATCTTCGTCAACTTGCGCGACACGACCAAGGGCCGGGACGTGCCCAATGTCTGGGTCCGTGTCCGCAATATCGTGAACGACATTCGTGGCGAGCTGCCGAGCGGCGTCCAAGGCCCGTTCTTCAACGACGATTTCGGTGACGTCTATGGCAATATCTATGCCTTCACGGCCGATGGATTTACGCAGCGCGAGCTGCGCGACTATGTCGAGGACGCCCGCTCCAAGATCCTGACCGTGCCCAATGTCGGCAAGGTCGATTTCGTCGGCGCGCAGGACGAGAAGATCTTTCTCGAATTTTCCCCTCGCCGCCTCGCGGCTTACGGCATCAGCCAGCAGAGCGTCCTCCAGACGCTCCAGGCGCAGAACGCCGTCGTGCCGTCCGGCGTCATCCAGGCCGGGCCCGAGCGCGTCAGCGTGCGCGTGAGCGGGCAGTTCGCGTCCGAAGACAGCTTGCGAAATCTCAATCTGCGCGTGGGCGACCGCTTCTTCCGCCTGTCGGATGTCGCGGAGATCAAGCGCGGCTATGCCGACCCGCCGAGCGCGCTCTTCCGCTACAATGGCGAGCCCGCGATCGGTCTGGCCGTGGGCATGAAGGCGGGCGCCAATCTCCTGTCCTTCGGCGAAGCGCTTCAGGAGGAGATGACGCGCATCGAAGGCGAGCTGCCGGTCGGCATCGGCGTTCACCTCGTATCGAACCAGCCGCAAGTGGTGGAAGAGGCCGTGTCGGGCTTCACCCGCGCCCTGTTCGAAGCGGTCATCATTGTGCTCGCCGTCAGCTTCGTCAGTCTCGGCCTTCGCGCGGGGCTGGTGGTCGCCGTCGCCATTCCGCTTGTTCTCGCCATGACCTTCGTCGTCATGGAATATGCCGGCATCTCGCTCCAGCGTATCTCGCTGGGTGCGCTCATCATCGCGCTCGGGCTCCTCGTGGACGATGCGATGATCGCGGTGGAAATGATGGTGGCGCGGCTGGAGGCGGGCGACGACCTGCGCAAGGCCGCGACCTACGTCTACACCTCCACCGCCTTTCCCATGCTGACGGGCACGCTCGTCACCGTTGCCGGCTTCATTCCCGTCGGCCTCAACAGCAGCAATGCGGGCGAATTCACCTTCACGCTTTTCGTGGTGATCGCGACGGCGCTGATCCTCTCCTGGATCGTCGCCGTCCTGTTCACGCCCATTCTCGGCGTTCTGATCCTGCCCAAGGCGATGAAGCAGCATCATGGACAGAAGGGCTTCGTGGCACGCGGCTTCGCAGCGATCCTGCTCTTCTGCATGCGCTGGCGCTGGCTGACCATTGCGGCGACGCTGATCGCCTTCGGGGCGTCGGTCTATGGGATGCAGTTCGTCCAGCAGCAGTTCTTCCCCTCCTCCGACCGCAACGAGCTGATCGTGGATTGGAATCTGCCGCAGAACGCGACCATCGCCGAAACTTCGGCCGAGATCGCAAGGTTCGAGAAGGAGCAACTCGCCGGCAATGGCGACGTGGAGCACTGGTCGAGCTATGTCGGCCAGGGCGCGGTGCGCTTCGTTCTCTCCTTCGACGTGCAGCCGGCGAGCCCCGCTTTCGGGCAGACCATCATCGTCACCAAGAGCATCGAGGCGAGAGACCGTCTGCAGGGCGAATTCGCGGCCTATCTCAAGCGGACCTTCCCCAACACGGACGCCTATGTGAAGCTTCTCGACATCGGCCCGCCGGTCGGCCGCCCCGTGGCCTACCGCGTCAGCGGGCCGGATGTGGATACGGTGCGCGCGCTGTCGCTCGGCTTCGGCTCCGTTCTGGCCGGCAATCCGCATCTTTCGGAAGTCACCTATGACTGGAACGAGCCGGCGCGCGTCGTGAAGATCGACGTGATGCAGGATCGCGCCCGTCAGCTCGGCATCTCGTCGGAGACGATCGCCTCCACGCTGAACGGCATCGTCGGGGGCACCACCGTCACGCAGGTTCGCGACAATATCTATCTCGTGGACATCGTGGGGCGTGCGGTGGCGGCCGAGCGCGGCTCGATCGAGGCGCTGCGCGACCTTCAGCTGCCGACCGGCAACGGCCAGTCCGTGCCGCTCTCGGCAGTCGCGACGTTCCGCTACGGCGTGGAACAGCCCGTCGTCTGGACGCGCTCGCGCGTGCCGACCATCACGGTGCGCGCCGGCATCACCGACGCGCTGCAGCCCGCGACCGTGGTTCAGCAACTCGCCCCCGACGTCGAAAACTTCTCCCGCACACTGCCCGCGGGCTATCATATCGCGGTCGCCGGCGCGGTGGAGGAAAGCGCCAAGAGCCAGGGGCCGATCGCGGCCGTGGTGCCCATGATGCTCTTCGTCATGGCGACCATCCTGATGATCCAGCTCCAGAGTTTCAGCCGACTCATCCTGGTCTTCGCCGTCGCGCCGCTCGCCATTATCGGCGTCGTCGCGGCGCTCCTGCCGAGCGGCGCGCCCATGGGCTTCGTGGCGATCCTCGGCATTCTGGCGCTGATCGGCATTCTGATCCGCAATTCGGTGATCCTGGTGGATCAGATCGAGTCGCTTCGTCGCGACGGAATGGAGGCCTGGAACGCCGTGGTGGAGGCGACCGAGCACCGGATGCGCCCGATCATGCTGACGGCGGCGGCGGCCAGTCTCGCGCTCATCCCGATCGCGCGCGAAATCTTCTGGGGGCCGATGGCCTACGCCATGATGGGCGGGATCATCGTCGGCACGGTGCTGACGCTGCTCTTCCTGCCGGCGCTCTATGTCGCCTGGTTCCGCATCAAGGCTCCTCCCCGCTCAGCCTGAGCGGGGAGAGCCTCAAGCCGCCATGCCGCGCACCATGAGCCCGATGAAGGCTTCGATCTCGCGCTCCAGATCCAGCTCGCCAAGACCGACGAAACGTTCGGCGAGCGAGGTCTCGACAATGCCATGGATGGCCCCGAACAGGGTGCGGGCGCGCAGCGCCAGCGCCGCTTCCGAAAGCTCCGGCTGAAGCGGCCGCAGCGCCAGGATCAGATAGGAGAGAAGCTCGCCCTGCTCGGCCCGATGCCAGTCCGGGATCGGCTTGCCGGCCGCGAAGGGATGCTGAAACAAGGCGGACCATAGCCGAGGGTGGGTCCGCACGAAGCGCAGATAGGCGAGCCCCAGCCGCGTCAACTCGGCGCGAGGATCGCCGTCCGGCATCGCCCCGATCTGCAATTCGACTTTCAGCCGCGCCAGCGTGCGCGAGTTGATCTGCAGCACGAGATCGTCGAGGTCGGCGAAGACGTTGTAAAGTCCGCCCAGAGCCGCGCCGACATCGCTCATGATGTCTCGCGCGCGCAAGGCCTCCACCCCGCTCTCCTCGATCCGACGCTCCGTCGCTTCGATGATGCGCGCCTTAAGGTCCTGCCGCTTCTCGTCCCGCTTCGTCATACGCGCTCCAAAAATTTTGAACGGCGTTCATTTTCTAACTTGAACGATGTTCACGGCTGTGCCAATTTCCTTCTTGAACGATGTTCATAGAAGGAAATTGCCGATGTGGAAACAGGTTTCCGCCCTGGCGCGCGGGCGCGCCTTCGAAGCCAGCGAGGCGGCGTGTGATCGCAACGCCCTCACCATTCTGCGCCAGCAGATCCGGGATTGCGCGCAGGCGCTGGCCGCCGCACGACGGGACGTCGCTCTCGCCGCGCTCGCCAACCGACGCGAGGAAGCGCGGATCGCCGCTCTCGACACGCGGATCGGCGATCTGGAAACGCGTACCATGGCCGCGCTCGACCAGGGCAAGGCCGATCTCGCCCACGAGGGAGCGCTCTCCATCAGCAAGCTCGAAGCGGAGCGCGCCCGGTCTGGCGAAAGTCTTGGCCGACTGGAAAGCCAGGCCGAACGCCTGCAACGCCGCGTCACCGAGGCCGAGCAGCGCCTCTGCGATCTCAAGGGCGGGTTGCGGCTTGCCGAGGCCGGCGAGAGCCTGCGTCGCGGCGGCGGCGCGCTGCCCGGCCCTATCCTGTCCGTCTTCGACGATGCCGAACAGACGCTGACGCGCCTGCGCAGCCGGCAGGAGGAAGACGAGGCCATCGACGCCTTCTGGCGCGAAAACAGTGCCGCCGGCGACCCGGACGCGACCGCCCGCAAGCTGGCGGAGGCCGGCTGCGGCGCGCCGCTCGCTACCGGAGCCGAGGCCGTCCTGCGTCGCATCGACGCAAAGCGGGCCGCGCGCTCAGCCTGATCTGCCCTCACCCTTGACCTTCGTACCTCATTCTCGGAAAGCCCCTCACCATGACCGAAGCGCCTCTTCAGAAACATTCGTCCGCCTGGAAAAACTTCACGATCGCGAGCTTCGCGGTGGCCGTCGGTATGATGGCGGTCGGCATCTGGTCGATGGAAGCCAGCTTCGCCGCCAAGGGCTTCTATGCCATGGCCTCGATCATGCTGGTGCAGACCTCCATCACCGTCACCAAGACCTTGCGTGACAGCGAGGAAGCGGCGCGCCTGGTGAACCGGCTGGAGGACGCCCGCACCGAGAAGCTGCTGATGGACGTCGATCGCTCCGCCCGCGTTTGAGGGATTGAGCGCCGGCTGCCGCAGCCGGCGCTCGTCGCTCGTCGCTCGTCGCTCGTCGCTCGTCGCTTGAGGCATGTCTGGCGAACAAGGGTTCGCCAGACATGCCTCAAGTGTTTGTTTTCGCATTGTCCAGGCACGAAAGTCGGGTCGGCTTCCGCTGGAAATTCTCTCGCCGCTCCTTTTCACCGGCTGCCAAGGTTTCGGACATGGCTTCCTCCCTTCTGCGCTCGCGGCGTTTCGCGCCCTTGTTCTGGACGCAGTTCCTGACGGCGTTCGGCGACAATCTCCTGCGCAACACGCTCGTTTTTCTCATCCTGTTTCGCGCCGCGAGCCAGGACGCCGGAGCCATGATCGCCCTGGCAGGTGCCATCTTCATGCTGCCCTTCCTGCTGCTGGCCGCTTTGGGCGGTCAGATGGCCGATCGGTTCGACAAGGCCCTGGTCGCCCAGCGGCTGAAACTCGCGGAAATCGGCGTGGCCGCGCTTGGAGCCGTGGCACTGCTCCTCGGCTCCCTGCCGATGATGATGCTGGCCCTGGCCGGCTTCGGAACGGTGTCGGCCCTGTTCGGGCCGATCAAATACTCAGTCCTGCCCGAGCAATTGGCGACCGAAGACCTCCCCCGTGCCAATGCCTGGGTGGAAGGCGGGACATTCACCGCCATTCTCGCCGGCACGATCACCGCCGGCCTCCTGTCCACGGTCCATACCGGCTGGGCGGCCGCGCTCCTTTGCATCGTCGCCGCGACGAGCTGGCTGACGGCGCGCGCCATGCCCAAAGGCATGATCGCCGACCCCACCGCCGCCTTGGACGCGAATATCCTGCGCTCGACGGGCCGTTTCATCGCGGCGCTGCGCGGGGATCGCCGGATTCTGATCGCGGCTCTGGCGATCTCTTGGTTCTGGATGCTCGGGCTCATCCTGATGTCGCTCCTCCCGGCCATCATCAAGAACGGCCTCGGCGGGACGCAGAGCGCAGTCACCCTCGCGCTGGCCATCTATTCGGTCGCCATCGCGGCGGGCTCGGCGCTCGCCGCATGGCTTTGCCAGGGCCGCACGACACTTCTGCCGGCCGTGCTGGGTACGGCACTGGTCGCGCTGTTCGGGGCCGAGCTCGCCTGGACGGTCGGATCGCAGTCCGGCGCGCCCGTGGTCTCCGGTATGTCGGCCTTTCTCGGGGCACCGGGCTCGCTGCGCGCCCTGGTCGATCTGGCGGGCATGGCGGTGGCCGCCGCGCTGATCTCGGTTCCCGCCTTCGCGGCCATTCAGGCCTGGGCGCCGGTCACGCGGCGCGCACGCACCATTGCGGGGGCCAACGCGCTGAGCGCCGCGTTCATGGTTGGGGGCAGCCTTGTGCTCGCGCTCGTGCAATATGCAGGGGCCAGCCTCGCCGCGATCCTCGCCGGCCTGTCGCTTCTCAATCTCCTGGCCGCCGTCCTCCTGCTGCGTCATCTGCCGACACCGCCCTTGCGCGATGCGCTGTCCATTCTCTTTCGGGTCGTCTTCCGGCTGGAAGTGCGCGGGCTGGAGAAGCTGGAAGCCGCCGGCCCTGCCCCCATCCTCGCGTTCAACCATGTCAGCCTTCTCGACGCGGCCCTCGCCCTGTCGCTGACCGATCGCGATCCCGTCTTCGCCATCGACCATACGATCGCGCAGCGCGCCTGGGTGCGGCCCTTCCTGAAGCTCGTCCACGCCCTGCCGCTCGATCCCTCGCGCCCGATCTCGACGCGCACGCTGATCAAGGCCGTGGACGCCGGCTCGCCGCTCGTGATCTTCCCGGAAGGGCGCATCACCACGACCGGCGCCTTGATGAAGATCTATGACGGCGCGGCGCTCGTCGCCGGCAAGACCGGCGCGCCCGTGGTGCCGATCCGCATCGAAGGGCTGGAGCAAAGCTATGCCTCGCGCCTGACGGGCGGCGAGGTTCGCCGCCGGCTCTTTCCCAAGGTCCGCGTCACGATCCTCGATCCCGTGCGCATCGCCATGCCGGAGGGCGGCACGGCCCGCCAGCGCCGCGCGGCGGCCGGCGCGCGTCTCACTGACACCATGTCCGACCTTGTGTTCCGCACCGAGCGTACGGATGTAAGCGTGGTCGAGCGCCTCATCCACGCCGCCGAGCGCACCGGCCTGTCGCGACTGGCCGTAGAAGACCCCATGTCAGGCCGCATGAGCTTCGGCCGGCTGCTGACCGGCGTGCGCGTGCTGGCCTCGTGTTTCGACGCACGTTTTGCCCCCGGCGAGGCGGTCGGCGTCATGCTGCCGAACGCGGCTGGCACGGTCGCGACCTGCCTCGGCCTCATGTCGGCGGGGCGCGTACCGGCCATGATCAACTTCACGGCGGGCGCGGCCAACATTCGCTCCGCCGCAACGGCCAGCGGGGCGCGCACCATTCTGTCCTCGCGGGCCTTCATCGAAAAGGCGAAGCTTCAGCCCCTCGTCGAGGCACTGCAAGGCGACCTCACCTTTGTCTGGCTGGAGGATATCCGAGCCAGCGTCACCCCGCGCCAGAAACTTGTCGGCCTCCTGCGTCGCAAGCACCCGCTCGTCCCCCGCAAGGCGGACGATCCGGCGGCCATTCTTTTTACGTCCGGCTCGGAAGGCGCGCCGAAGGGCGTCGTCCTCAGCCATCGCAACATCCTGTCCAATATCGCGCAGGTCGCGGCGCGGATCGACTTCAACGGGCGGGACAAGGTGTTCAACGTCCTGCCGATGTTCCATTCCTTCGGCCTGACGGCCGGCACGCTGCTGCCGCTCGTGTCCGGCGTGCCGATTTATCTCTACCCCTCGCCGCTGCACTACCGGATCGTGCCAGAGCTGATCTACGGCTCCAACGCGACGATCCTGTTCGGCACGGACACGTTTCTCACGGGCTATGCCCGCACCGCCCATCCCTACGACTTTCGCTCGCTGCGCTACGTCTTTGCCGGGGCCGAGCCGATCCGCGCGGCCACGCGGCAGACCTATGCCGAGCGCTTCGGCGTGCGTCTGTTCGAGGGCTATGGCGTCACCGAAACGGCGCCGGTTCTCGCGCTCAATACGGCGATGCACAATCGCCCCGGCACGGTGGGCCGCCTCCTGCCCGGCATCGAACATCGGCTGGAGCCGGTTCCCGGCATCGAGACAGGAGGTCGTCTGATCGTACGCGGGCCGAACGTGATGCTCGGCTATCTCAAGGCCGATCGACCCGTCGCACTTCAGCCGCCGGAAGGCGGATGGCACGATACGGGCGATATCGTGTCGATCGACGCGGACGGGTTCGTGCGCATCGAGGGCCGCGCCAAGCGCTTCGCCAAGATCGGCGGGGAGATGGTGTCGCTCGCCGCCGTCGAGGCGCTGGCCGCTGAGCTTTGGCCGGGTGCCCCGTCCGTCGCCGTGTCGGTGCCCGACGAGCGCAAAGGGGAGCGGATCGTTCTTCTGACGCAGGAGCATGGCGCGACGCGGACGGATTTCCAAAGCTTCGCGCGCGCAAAGAAGGCCGGTGATCTCACCGTGCCCGCCGAAGTCAGGGTTCTTGAGAAACTGCCCCTTCTGGGAACCGGCAAGATCGACGTTCAGGCGGCCAATGCACTTGTGCGGGAGGACCCTGCGAGACGAGAGCCTGAATTGACGGCATGAGGTCCGGTGGAGGATCGGCCGGCCGCGCACCGCGAAGGCTGGCATGAAGACCGCCAACGAAACAAAGGCGAAGAGGTGCTAACCTTTTTTCAACGATTGTTCTTCCTTAAAGTCGTGGCTGATCAGTTTTAGTGTGCGGCCTTCACAGAGCCGCAACCCGTGCATCGGAGCGTTTCGAATGGCCGCTTCATCGACGACCGCCACATTGCCCCGGATCGATCTTAAAAGCTCGCAACTGGGGAAAGAGGCGGCGTTCAAGACCTGGCGCGCGGCGGTGCCGCAATATGCCATTTCGATCCCGAACGACGATCTGACCGATTTCGCGATGGATCTGTCGGCTTGGCTTCTTCAGAAAATCGTCTTCACTCATGGTCACACATCGCCCTGCCGGCTGGAGCGCAAGGCCGAGAGCCTGTCGGACGGCTACGACAACATCGTCTTCCTTCTGTTCATGAAGGGGCTTTGGGTCGGCGAGGCGGATGGGCGGCCTTTTTCGAGCGAGGACGGCGACATCTGCCTTCTCGACGCCTCCAAGCCCTTTCACGTGGTGACCACGCAGGCGAGCTATGCTATGGTCAACGTGCCGCGCCAGACCTTCATGGAGGCCGCGCCCGATGTCACGATCCCGCACGGGCATATCCTGCGCTCTGCCAGCGGCTGGATTCTGGCCGAGCATCTGACGGCCCTGTGCCGCTATCTGCCCAATATGCACAAGGCCGAGGCCGAACGCATGGCGGCGGCGACGCTGACGCTGATGGCCTCCAGCCTCGCGGAACTCACCGGCACCGACCATCTGGCCAAGGGAAGCCTGATTTCGGCCGTGCGCCTGCGCGTGGAACGCCATATCGAGCGCCATATCGGCTCGCCCGACCTGACGCCGGACATGATCTGCCACGAGCTGGATATTCCCCGCTCGACCCTCTACCGCGCCTTTTCGCCCTTCGGCGGGATCCTGTCCTATATCCAGAAGCGTCGGCTGGATGCGGCGCGCGCGCTTCTGTTTCATCCGGAGGAGCATCGCTCGGTCGGCGAGATCGCCCAAGCGCTGGGCTTCGGTAATGTGACGAGCTTCACGCGTTCATTCGAACGCCAGTTCGGCTGCTCCCCCCGCGAGGCGCGCCAGAGCGGATCGACCTATATCAGCAGCAGCCAGATGCTGTTCGAGCACTGGCGGCAGGCCGTCGCACGCGGCGGCTGAAGCGCTATCAGAGCGTGGCGAGCGTCCGGAATAGGTCCGCCCAAGCCGAGCCTTGGCGGATGAAGACGGGCGGGCGCCCGAGCGGTGCCTCGACCAGGATGGTCACGCCGCCCCCATATCGCGCGCCGCTCCAGACATGCTCCCAATCCGCGCCCTCGGGCAGATAGACCTCGCGCGAGGTCTCGCCCTCCCGCCAGACCGGCGCAACGAGTAGGTCGCGCCCGTAGAGATAGATGTCCTGGATCGCATAGGTCCCTGCATCGTCCGGGAAATGCAGAAAGAGCGGGCGCTGCACGGGCAGGCCGCGCTGAACCGCCTCGTCCGAAAGGCTTCGCAAATAGGGCGCGAGATGGACATAGAGCCGCGTCATCCGCGCGAAATGCGAGAGCACCGCCTCGTCGCCGTCGATCTGGAGATTGTCGCGCGGGCGGTTGCCCTCGTGCGTGCGCATGACGGCCGTGAAGGCGGCCATCTCGGCCCAGCGCATGATCAGCTCGGGCGTGCGGACATTGCCGAACAGGCTGGTGTAACCGCCGATGTCGGAATGATGGTAGGCATTGCCGAGCAGGCCGGAGGACAAAGCGCCGGAGATGACCGTCACCAGCCCATCATGGCGCGAGAAGTCCACCGACTGATCCCCGCCCCACAGAAGCGGGCAATGCGCCCCGACGCCGGTGAAGCCCGCGCGCATGAAGAACAGCGCCTCCCCCGTCATGCCCCGACTGGCGACGGCCCGCGCGTTGACCTCGGCCCAAAGGGTCGGCCAGGGATTGTGCATGAGCTTGGCGTCCACGCCATTGGCGAGCTGCACGTTCACCGGCAGATACTCGCCGAAATCCGCCATCCAGCCGGACAGGCCGAAGTCCAGCATGTTGCGCCCGATCACCTCTTCGGCGAACCAGTCCGCCGCCGCCGGATTGGTGAAGTCCACGACGCCGCAATCGAACTCGCCGAAATCGACCAGGGCGGTCTTGCCCTCGGCATTGGTCGCGAAATAGCCGGCCGCTTCGGCCTTCGGGAAGAGCGGGCCATCGGCGCAGAGATAGGGGTTCACGTAGCCGAGAAACCGAATGCCCTCGCTCTTCAACTCGGCAATGCGCTGGCGCAGGCCGGGATAGCGCGTCTCGTTGGCCTGCCAGTCCCAGAAGAGCCGCGCGCCAAACGACGTATGACGCAGCCCCACCCAATCCTCGCACCAGAGGCCTGAGACGGCCGCGCCCGCCGCGCGAATCCGGTCGAGCCGTTCAAAGGACTTTTCCCCGTCCTTCAGCCCGATGATCGCGCCCCCATAGACCCAATCGGGCAGCGGCGGCTGGCGGCCGAAGCGGGTGGAGAGCTGTTCCACCAGCCCTTCGAAATCGGGCGCATCGAAGAGTTCGATCCGCTCGGGAACGGCCCAAACCTCGATCTCATGAAACGCCTCATGGCGAAAATCAAAGACCGAATAGGCCGGCGTCTCGACATGGAGCGCATAGCGGCGCGAAGACAGATAGGTCGGCTGGGGATAGTTCGTGTGGTAATAGTCGCCGCCCGCCCGGCCCGCGACATCGGCCTTGAATGTCAGCTCGCGCGTCTTGTCGCGCCCGACGCCGGGCTCGGAGGTCCAGAGCGGAAAGCGCCGGCCGCGCATGTCGAAATAGGACATCTGCTCGCCGCCGCCCCAGACATGCTCGCCCGCTTCGGCCGGAACGCGAAGCCAGAGCCGATTGATCGCGGGATCGATCGCCTCGAAGCGCAGCGCGTTTCCCTCCACTCTCAGGCGCAGGCGCGCCGGTTCCGTGGCACTTGGGGATAGGTCGATCGCATCCCCCGAGATCACGGCATGGCGCAGGGCGACGCGCTCCACGACATAATCCTCGATGTCGAAATTGCCCCGATACATCTCCATCCGCTCCTGGCCCTGGCCGACAAAGAGACAGGGCGCGGCGGCGCTGTGCGTGAGCACAAGCTTGCCGGAGAGGACAAGCGAGAAGCCGTCCGGCTCGGTGGTCAGAACGAGGGCGGCGAGCGAGGAAACCGGGTCCGATGTCATGACGGTCCTTAGCCCTTGATGCTGCCGGCGGTGAGACCGGAGACGACGCGCTCCTGGAAGATCACGATCAGGACGGCGACCGGCACGATGCCGACTACTAGCGCGGCCGAGATCACCGGCCAGGGGAACGAGAACTCGCCCTGATAGAGCTGGATGCCGACAGGCAGCGTGCGCAGCGCCGGGTTCGAATTGAAGGACAGCGCCAGCAGGAACTCGTCCCAGGCATTGACGAAGGCGAGGATGCCGGCGGTGAAGACGCCGGGCGCCGAGATCGGCACCACGATCTTGAACAGGGCGCCGAGCCGCGTGCAACCATCGATCATCGCTGCATTCTCCAGATCCTGCGGAATGCCCTCGAAGAAGGAGGTGAGAATCAGCGTGCAGACCGGCAGCGACAGGACGGTATAGGGCAGGATCAACGCGACCCATGTGTTCAGGAGGTTCAGCGCGCGCATGGTCTCGAACAGCGGAACGAGCAGCGTGACCAGCGGAAAGGTCGAGACGGCGATGATCAGCGACAGGATCAACCCGCGATAGGCGAGCTGAAGCCGCGCCAGCGCATAGGCCGCCAGAACCGAAACGACGAGCGTCAAGGCCGTCGAGAGCAGCGCCACCATGACCGAATTAAACAGGAAGAGATGCAGCGGCTGGTCGGAAAAGGCCGTGACGTAATTGGCGAGCGTCGGCTGATGCGGGGCCCAGGTGATGGGCTTGAGGGTCAGCTCCCCTTCCGTCTTGAGCGAGGTGAACAGAATCCAGAGCGCGGGAAAGAGGCCGTTCACCAGCAGCACGCCGGCCGCGAGGAAGCGCAGCGGTTTGCCCGAGAAAAGCGCCAAAGGCGAGGACGTGGCCACCGTGCTCATGGCTCAGCCCTTTCGGCGCAGCATGTGGAGATACAGGAATGTCACGGCCATGGAGAAGGCGAACATGACCACCGCCAGCGCCGAGCCATAGCCGAGGTCCAGAAAGGACACGGTGTTCTGATGGATATACATGGCGAGCGTGACGGTGGAGGTCCCGGGGCCGCCCCCGGTCATCATATAGGGAATGTCGAAAGTCTGGAGCGCGGTGATCGTGCGGAAGATCAGCGCGATGACGATGGCGGGCTTCAGGAGCGGCAGCGTGATCTCGAAGAACTGCCGGACGCGCCCCGCCCCGTCCACGTCCGCCGCCTCGTAGAGCGAGCGCGGAATGGTCTGGAGTCCGGCGAGGATGATCAGCGCCATGAAGGACGCGGTCTTCCACACGATGGTAAGGCAGATGGCGGCAAAAGCCCAACCCGGCGAGTTGAACCAGATCACGCCTTGGAGCCCGAGCCGGTTCAGGACATCGTTCACGATGCCGTATTCATAGTGGAAGAACCACGCGAAGATGAGGCCCGCGAAGGAGAGCGGCAGCGCCCAGGGAATGAGGAGCGACAGGCGCACCGGCCATTTGTGCCGGAAGGGCAAATTGGCCAGAAGCGCCATGCCGAGTCCCATGAGAAGCGCGCCGGGCACAGTGATGGCCACGATCAGGAGCGTGTTCCAGGACGCCTCCCAGAAGACCGGATCGTCCCACATCAGGGCGTAATTCTCGAACCCGGCAAAGGAGGCCGGAAGACCCGAAGTCAGCGACAGATTCTGGAAGCTCATCCAGATCAGCCGGCCGACAGGATAGACGATGATGACGCACAGAAGCAGCGCGGCCGGCGCGAGCAGCCAGGCGGCCAGCACCTTGTCGCTCGGGTCGAGCCAGCGCAGCCAAGCCGCGGGCTGTCGATCGGTCTGTTTCATGCCGTCCGTCGCTGCCAAGGTCACGATCACCCATCCTTACCGTCGTGAACGCCCTCTGCCGAGCCTTCGCCATCAAACCGGCGCGAGACCCGCGCCGGTTCGGCTTGTGGCTTCGTCGGCACTCAGCGCAGGATGCGACGCAGCCGGCTTTCGATCTGCGCGGCGCCTTCCTCGGGCGTCGAGACGCCGGAGAGAACGGCGTTCACCGTCGTGCGGATCACCTCGCTCACCTCGTTGTAGCGCGGCGTCACCGGCCGGGCGCGCGCGGTTTCCACCACCGGCAGCGCTTCGGCGAACCAAGGCGCGGACTTCAACACGTCCGGGTCGCCATAGAGGCTGGCATAGGTCGGCAGCAGCGCGCCGTTGACCGCCATGTATTTCGAGACCTCCTGGCCGCTCAGATATTCGGCGAGCTTCTTGGCCTCGTCCTGATGCTGCGAATAGGCGGACACACCGAACTCCCAGCCGCCGAGGCAGCTCGACTGCTCGCCCGTCCCCAGCGCCGGCAGGCGCGCGACGCCGACCTTGCCGGCGACCGCCGATTCCGGCCCTTGGAAATGCTTCCAGGCATAGGACCAGTTGATGGCGAAGAGCACCTTGCCGGCCTGGAACTCCTTGCGGGTGTCGTCGGTCGCGACTTCGGAAATGTTCTTCTTGGCGACGCCATCGTCCACGAAGCTCTTCCACAAGGCGAGCGAGCGAACAGCGGCTTCCTTGTCGAAATCGAGCTTTCCGTCCTTCACCAGCTGCTTGCCCTGGCTCCAGTAGGGCAGGAGGAAGGTGCAGACCGCGCCTTCGATCGCCTTGCCCTGGAAGCTCAGGCCCTGAAGATTGGCGGCGGCACTCCCCTCACCGGCCGCGACCTTCTGGGCGGCTGCCTTCAGTTCGTCCCAAGTCTTGGGCGGGGCGATGCCGTATTTGTCCAGGAGATCCTTGCGATAGTAGAGGAACATCGCGTCCGCGAAGGCCGGCAGAGCCACGGCCTCGCCGCCGATCGTATTGGCTTCCGCATAGGCCGGCAGATAGACGGAGAGATCCTTCTCGGGGAAATGCGTCGTCCAGCCGGCGGCGGCATATTGCGCCGGACGGATGACGTCGAGCATCAGCACGTCGAGATTGGGGTCCTTGGCGGACATGACAGTGTTGAGATACTGCGCCTGCGTCTCGGACGTGTTGCCGCCCGTCTCGATCGTGACCTTCACGCCCGGATTCTTGGCCTCATAGGCGTCAAGCTCCTTGCGCCAGACATCCGGTTGATGCTGGCTCGATACGAAGATCTTGAGCTGCGTTTGCGCCAGCGCGGGCGTCGCCGCGAGCACACAGGCGCCGAGCGCCGCGCGGATGAGAAAGCGTTTGCGCATCCGTCCAATTCCTCCCGTTGATTCTGTGCCGGGGCGGCGAAGTTCCGTCGCCTCAGCTTATGGCCTTCTCGCTCGCCGCATCGAAGAGATGGATTTTCGTGGAATCGACCCCGACGTGGAATTTCTGTCCGGCATCGGCCCGAAACGCGGGCGGCATTCGCGCCGTGAGCCTCGCCCCTCCCAAGGCGAAATGCACCAGGGTATCCGACCCCAGCGGTTCGACCACCTCCGCACCGACCTCGAGCGTCGCCGCCCCGTCCCGCGCCGGCCCGAAATGCTCGGGCCGAATGCCGACGATGATCTCGCGCCCCTCATCGCCGGCCCTGGCCAGGGCAAGCGGCAGCGCATGGCCGCCCGAGAAGAGGAGACGTCCGCCTTCGATCCGCGCGCGGGCGAAGTTCATGGCGGGTGAGCCGATGAAACCGCCCACGAACACGCTGGAGGGATGGTTATAGACCTCGTCCGGCGTGCCGACCTGCTCGATCTCGCCGCCCCGCAGGATGACGATGCGATCGGCCAGCGTCATCGCCTCGACCTGATCGTGCGTGACGTAAAGGATCGTGGTGCCGATCGTCTGATGCAGACGCTTGATCTCGGTGCGCACCTCGCCGCGCAGCTTGGCGTCGAGATTGGACAAGGGCTCGTCGAACAGGAAGAGTTGCGGCCGGCGCACGATGGCGCGGCCCATGGCGACGCGCTGGCGCTGGCCGCCCGAAAGCTGGCCCGGACGGCGGTCCAGAAGATGCGCGATCCCCAGCATCTCGGCCGCATCCTGGATACGCTTGTCGGCCTCCGCGCCCTTGATGCCGCGCACCTTGAGGCTGAAGCCCATGTTCTCGCGCACGGTCTTGTGCGGATAGAGCGCATAGTCCTGGAACACCATGGCAATGTCGCGCTCGCGCGGCGGCAGCGCGTTCACGACCTGATCGCCGATGCGCACCTCGCCCGAGGTCACGCTTTCGAGACCCGCCACCATGCGCAGCGTCGTGGACTTGCCGCAGCCGGACGGGCCGACAAGCACGACCAGTTCGCCATCGGCAATATCCAGATCGATGCCTTTGACGACCTGGGTACCGCCATAGCTCTTTCCGAGCCTGCGCAGGCTGACCGATGCCATGCTGTCCGCTTCCTCCCATCCGACATCCGAGAGTCGGCTTTCCTCCGCAATCTAGCGCGGAAGAAAATCTTAGATCAATCATGTATCAATTGTGCAGCGCCAGAGACACTGGCCCTTACCGGATTCGCGAGACATAGCGCGCCACTCGGGTGTCGTACCAAGTGTGCGAAACTTCCGCGACCGTGCCGTCCGCCGCCCAGCTCTTGCGGAAGATATGGCAGATCGGCGCGCCGACTTCGGGTTCGAAGGCGCTCGGCTTCCAGTTCGGCACATGGCCGAGATCGATCCGATCCTCCGCCTTTTCGATGAAGAGCCCGAGGCGCGTCCGGTAGAAGAGATAGAGCGATTCCGAGAGATCGCCGGTCGTGATGGTGTCGGCGAAACTCCCGTCCAGCCAAATTTCCTCCAGCGCCGCGATGCGGCCGGACAAGCGGCGCAGGCGGCGGATTCGGTGGCCTTCGGGCGACGGGCCAAAGCCGGCGATCCCCTCGGGCTTGGACAAGCGCTCGACATCCAGCACCTCGGCCGTCGGCAACCCGCCGCCCTCGATCAGTTCCAGCCGGAACATGGCATAGAGGCTCTGGGGATCGCTCGCCGCCTTGATGTAATTGCCCGAGCCCTGCACGCGCTCCAACAGCCCGCGATTCTGCAACTCGGCCAAGGCCTTGCGCAGCGTGCCGATGGAGGTGCCCATCGTCAGCGCCATGTCGCGCTCGGGGCGCAGTTTCTCCCCTTCGATCAGCCGCCCGGCCGCGATATCGCGCACCAGCGTTTCCGCCAGTTGGAGATAGACGGGAAGACTGCCCCTCACCTGCCGCATCCCGCCTGCCTCCCACCCGCAGCTGCAAATTGATACACCATTGATTTACTCGATATCCGGTGTTAGCTCCAGACGAGGTTTCGCGTTCCGGGAGGAAATGCATGTCCGTCGTCCCGATCACGTCCGCCGATCTCGATGCCGCCGAAGTCTCCTGGTTTTCGGCGCTATGCTCCGACGATTATGCCTTTCTCGGCGTGCCGGACGGCGCTTTGCGCTCCAGCTGGGAGCATTGCTCGGAGATCGCGCTGACCGCCGAGCGGCTGGGTTTCCGCAACATCCTCTGCCCCTCCTCCTATCAGGTGGGCCAGGACACGTTGAGCTTCGTCGCGGGCTGCGCACCGCTGACGAGCCGTATGAATTTCCTCGCCGCGATCCGCTGCGGCGAGATGCAGCCGATCATGCTGGCGCGCACGGTCGCGACGCTTGATCATATGCTCAAAGGTCGGCTGACGCTCAACGTCATCAGCTCCGACTTTCCCGGCGAAGTCGCCGACAGCGCCTTCCGCTACCGCCGCTCGCATGAAGTGGTCGAAATCCTGCGCCAGGCCTGGACGCGCGAGACGATCGATTTCGAGGGCGAAGTCTATCGCTTCAAGGGCGTCTCCACCGAGCCCGCCCGGCCCTATCAGCAGAATGGCGGCCCGCTTCTTTATTTCGGCGGCTATTCGCCGGACGCCTTGGAACTCTGCGGCGCGCAGTGCGACGTTTATCTCATGTGGCCCGAAACGCGCGAGCAGTTGGCCGAGCGCATGAAGGCGGTTCATGCGAGGGCGCAGGCGCATGGGCGCACGCTGGATTACGGGTTGCGCGTTCATGTCATCGTGCGTGACACGGAGCGGGAAGCGCGCGACTATGCCGAGCATCTCGTCTCCAAGCTCGACGACGAATATGGCAAGCTGATCCGCGACCGCGCCCATGACAGTATCTCGCTGGGCGTCGCGCATCAGGCCCGCGCCCGCGCGCTGGCGGACCAGTTCGGCTATATCGAGCCCAACCTCTGGACCGGCATCGGCCGGGCGCGCTCGGGCTGCGGCGCGGCGCTCGTCGGCTCAACGGACCAGATTCTCTCCGCCCTCGAAGACTATCGCAAGATGGGCATTCGCGCCTTCATCCTTTCGGGCTATCCGCATCTGGACGAGGCCGAGCATTTCGGCACCAAGGTTCTGCCGGCGCTGAAGACCTGCTCGCTGCCGCAGCAATATGGCCGCGTGCCCCCCACTACCCCCGCCACCCCGCTCGGACTTGGGAGCCGCCACTGATGGAACGCTTGAAACTCGGGTCCGATCTGGAGGTCAGCCGCCTCGTCTATGGTCTTTGGCGCTTGGGTGACGATAGCGACACCTCGCCCGCCCATGTCCAGCGCAAGATCGAAGCCTGCCTCGCGCAGGGCATTACCACGATGGACCATGCCGACATCTATGGCGGCTATACCGGCGAGGCGATCTTCGGCGGTGCCTTGAAGGCAGCACCCCATCTGCGGGACCGGATCGAGATCGTCACCAAATGCGGCATCGTCGCGCCGATGGGTCGCCATGCCGGGGCGCGCGTCAAGCATTACGACACGAGCCGCGCCCATATCATGGCGTCGGTGGAGACCTCGCTGCGCGATATGGCGATCGAGCACATCGACCTTCTCCTGATCCACCGGCCCGATCCGCTGATCGACCCGGCTGAGACCGGCGCGGCGCTGGATGAGCTGGTGGCCTCCGGCAAGGTGCGCGCGGTCGGCGTGTCGAACTTTCGGCCCTATGACCTGTCGCTGCTCCAATCGGCCATGCGCTCGCCCTTGGTGACGAACCAGATCGAGCTGAGCCTTCTGGAAACCGAGCCCTTCCGCAATGGCGATCTCGCCTCGCTGATGGAGCGACGCATCCATCCGATGGCTTGGTCGCCGCTCGGCGGCGGGCGTCTCTTCGCGGACAGCGAGAGCCCGCTTCTGAAGCGGTTGAACGCGGTCGCAGCGGAAAAGGGCGTGGACACTGGCTCCGTTGCCATCGCCTGGCTTCTCGCCCACCCCGCCGGCATCCTGCCGGTGCTCGGAACCAATTCTCTCCCGCGCATTGCGGCCATCGGCGAGGCTTTGCGCGTTTCCATCGACCGCCAGACCTGGTTCGAGCTTTATAGCGCGGCCATGGGCCGGGACGTGCCGTGATGGGCATCATGCAGCCGATCCGCGATGGAACGGAGCATCGTTTCATCCCGAACGCCGAGAATGCCCGCGCCTATCGCAACGCGCTCGGCACCTTCACGACGGGCGTTACCGTGGTCACCGTGGCAACGTCGGCCGGGCCGATCGGCATGACGGTCAACAGTTTCGCTTCCGTTTCGCTCGATCCCCCGCTGGTGCTCTGGTCGGCGGCCAAGAGTTCGTCCCGCCACGCGCTCTTCACCGCCGCCCCGCATTTCGCGATCCATATTCTGGGTCTGGAGGAGGACGCCTTGAGCACGCGCTTCACGCGCGGCGGGCTCGGCTTCGAAGGGCTGGACTGGCAGGCCAACGACGAGGGTGCTCCTGTTATCGCGGGCACGCTGGCGCGTTTCGAATGCGAAACAGCCTCGCTCCACGATGCCGGTGACCACACGATCATGCTCGGCCGCGTCCTGCGCGCGGCCCATCGCGAGGGCGATCCGCTTTGCTTCTCGCGCGGGGCCTTCGGGCATTTCCGGCGTCACATCCAAGACTGAAGACACCGACCGACCCTTCACCGCGTCACGGCTGATTTCGAGCGAGGCAGGCATGATCCGAAGCTTGAGGGAACATGGCCCGGCCGGCCTGACGCGAGGCGCGGTGCATAGCACGCGGTCCCTCTTTCCCGGCTGCCTCGTCAGTGTCGTCGTGGCGCTGGCCGCCACCTTCCTGTCAGAGCACTACGGCGGGCCGGTCATGCTTTTCGCCCTGCTTCTGGGCATCGCCTTCAATTTCCTGTCGGTCGAGGGAGCCTGCAAGCCCGGCATCGACTTCACCTCCCGCACCGTCCTGCGGTTCGGCGTGGCGTTGCTCGGCGTGCGCATCACCGTGTCGGACGCGATGATGCTCGGCCCCGCCCCGATCCTTCTTGCGATTCTCGGCGTTGCGACCACCATCGGCGTTGGCGTGTTTCTGGCAAGGTCTCTGCGCTTCCCCGCCCTGTTCGGGCTGCTGACGGGCGGCGCGGTCGGCATCTGCGGCGCGTCGGCCGCGCTCGCCATCGCCTCGGTTCTTCCCAAGCGCGAGGGCGCGCGAGAGAGCGACGTGATCTTCACCGTCGTCGTCGTCACGACCTTCTCGACCATCGCCATGGTGCTCTACCCGATCCTCCTGAAACAGGGTCTCTTCAGCGACGCGCAGATCGGCATCTTCCTCGGCGCGACGATCCATGACGTGGCGCAGGTCGTGGGCGCGGGCTTCAGCATCTCTGACCGAGGCGGGCGACGCCGCCACGCTGACCAAGCTCCTGCGCGTCGCCATGCTGGTGCCCGTGGTTCTCTCGATTTCCTTTTTCGTCTCGCGCGGCCAGAGCGAAGGGAGGGTCAGCGTGCCCGGTTTTCTTCTCGGCTTCGTCGCACTGGTGGCGATCAACAGTCTCGGCCTGGTGCCGCCTGTCGTTGCGACAGCCTTGTCGGACCTGTCTCGCTGGGCCCTCGTCGCGGCCATCGCCGCGCTCGGGATGAAGACCATGCTCGGCCAGATCGTAACGGTCGGCCCGCGCGCGTTGATCCTGATCCTTCTGGAAACGATCTGGATCGCGGCGCTCGGGCTCGCGGTGGTGTGGTTTCTTTAGACGGTCACCAGCGGTCGCGCTCCAGAAGATGCGTGACCGCCGCGCCGCTCATGAGAACGATCGCGTCCTCCACGAAGCCGCTTTCCGTCTGCCCATAACGATCCATCGCTTGGCGTCTAAACGCGAGACCGAGATAGGACGCGCCGATCGCCGCCGCGATGCCGAGAACCGCGCCGCCCGCTCGATCCCCACGCGGCGCGAGCACCGCACCGGCAAAGCCCGCCGTAAGACTGCGCGCCAGAAGCCCCGCCGGCACGGTGCGATCCGGCGCGGAGGCCATCTTGTCGCCTGCCATTTCGGCGGCGGCGAGTGCCGTGGTTCCGAGCGCCACGAGGGGATGGGCCAGAAGGTCACGCGCCGGCGCGCCGGGCGGCAAGTCCCCGCGCCGGGCTGCACCCGACAGGAGCGCCAAGGGCGTCATGGCGCGTTGGCCCGCGACGAGGCCGATCAGAAGAGAGCGAAGCATGGCATGTCCCTCAAGATGCGATGGAGAACGAAGTGTCAGCACAACATCTCGAGCCCGGCTCCGTATCCATCACCGGCCGGATTTCGCTTCACGACCAGGACTTGGCTCCATGCCCCTCGCGATGGCGCGCGCTGACAAGCGCTGCGAGGTCGAGATAGGAATTGGCCAGACCCTCGAACATCTCGCCGAGTTCCAACGGCAGGGAGTGGCTCGACGCCATATCCTGCTCCAGCGCTCGAATGGCCGCTTCGCTGACGGCGCACATGGCCTGACATCGCTCCAGAAGCATTCGCACCTGCTGCGCTTCCGACATCGATGGCAGTCCCTCCGCCCCACGCTTGCCACCTCGACAAGCGGCCTTCCCCAAGGGAAGACGTAAGCCAGACTTGTTGGTTTGGCCATCGCGCGCCACTCTTATTTGGATGGCTGACCACGCAAGCGCGTCATGAGCCGCAAATTGGCCACGCTGCGGCGCGAGAGCGCCTTGCGCGGCAATGCCTATCGCGCAAACCAGCCTTGTCGAAAACAACGAACAATCCGGCGTGTCCAGCGCTGCGGGACGCTTCCGCTCCGACACGCTTTCGACTAACTCACGGACCTGAATGCGACATATCGCACCAGGCGTCGCGCTTCCTTTTCAGATTTGAAACCCCATGCCAGCTTCTCAGCTCAGCTCCCTTTCCGCCGCATCCCAGACGGTCACTGACATGTCCGGCGGCCAGCCTGCGCCTATCCTGCGCGGGGACGATTTTACGAGCGGAGCGCCCGGTGGCGAGCGGCTCGATCACGTGTTCGAACGTCTGACGGAGCGCTTCTCGGCCCTGCCGGCCGTCGTCTCGGGCGGCCGGTCCTGGACCTATGGCGAGGTCGATGCCCGCGCCAACCAGATGGCGCGTGTTCTGGAACGGCGCGGGGTGACGCCGGGCACGCGCGTCGGGCTGCTGCTCGGCCGCTCGGCCATGACCTATGTCGCGACACTGGCGATCATGAAGGCGGGCGGCGTCTTCGTGCCGCTCGCCACCGCCTTCCCGCCCGAGCGCATGGCCCTCATCATCGAGGATGCCGCGATCGCCCTCGTCGTGTCGGAGGCGGCCTATGTGGATCTCGCCCGCGCGCTTCCCGTCGACAGCCTCCTGATCGAGGAGATCGAGGGCGAGATTTCGGCAGAGCCGGAAACGTCCCTCGGCCAGCGGGGCGGCCCGCAGGACGCCTGCTACATTCTCTACACCTCGGGCACGACGGGCCGGCCGAAGGGCGTCGAAATCCTTCACCGCAGCATCGCCAATTTCGTGCAGGTAGCGGCGGCAAGCTACGGCTACCGACCGGGCGACCGCGTCTATCAGGGCATGACGATCGCCTTCGACTTCTCGACCGAGGAAATCTGGGTTCCCTTCGCGGCCGGCGCGACGATCTTTCCCGCACCCCATCGCTATACGCCGGTGGGCGAGGAACTGTCGGACTTCCTCAACCAGCACGAAATCCAGTGCATGGCGTGCAGCCCGACGCTGCTTTCCTCCATCGAGAGCGACGTGCCGAGCCTGCGCCTCATTCTGGTGGGCGGCGAAGCCTGCCCACAGGGGCTCGTGTCGCGCTGGTCCCGGCCGGGACTGCAAATCCTCAACACCTATGGCCCGACCGAAGCGACGGTGACGGCGACCATGGCGACGCTCGTTCCCGGCCGCCCGGTGACGATCGGCCGTCCGCTGCCGACCTACAGCATCGTCATTCTGGACCCGGCCGAGGCGAAGCTCGCGGCGGGCAACGAGCTCGGCGAAATCGGCATTGCCGGCATCGGCCTGGCCGCCGGCTATCTGCACCGCCCCGATCTCACGGACGAGAAGTTCATTCCCGACTTCATCGGCCTGCCGAACAACCCATCGGCGCGCATCTATCGCACGGGCGATCTCGGCCATATCAATTCGCATGGCGAGATCGAGTATCACGGGCGCATCGACACGCAGGTGAAGATTCGCGGCCACCGGATCGAGCTGGGCGAGATCGAGGCGATCCTTCTGGAGCAGCCCGGCATCGCCCAAGCGGCGGTGACGGCGGTGGAAATCCAGCCGGGGCGCACCGAGCTTGCCGCCTATTACGCGCTGAAGACGGAGGCCGAGCCGCTGTCCAAGCCCGAGCTTTCGGCCGAGCTGAAGCGTCGCCTGCCCGCCTATATGGTGCCGGCCTATCTGGAGCAGCTGGACGCGCTTCCCATGACGGTGTCGGACAAGATCGACACGCGCAAGCTGCCCAAGCCACAGCTCAACGAGACCAACGCCAACCGCGAGATCGTCGAGCCGCGCAGCGACAACGAGCGTTTCCTGGTGGATGCCGCTCGCGAGATCCTGGGTGTCGAGCGCATTTCCGTCGAGGATCATTTCTTCGACGATCTCAGCGCCAACTCCCTGCTGATGGCGCGCTTCTGCGCCCGCGTGCGCACGCAGCCGGGCTGGGGCACGACCTCGATGCGCGACATCTACCTCTATCCCAGCGTCGCGCGGCTGGCCGAGCATCTCCAGACGCCGGACGAGATCGAACAGGCCGAGATCGAGCCCGTGCCGACGCACCGCGCGACGAACTTGGCCTATTGGACCACAGGCGCGGCGCAGCTTCTGTTCTACTCGGTCTACAGCTATTTCGGCCTCTGGGTCTTCGACCGGGGTCTCGACTGGGTCTATGTCGAGCTGGACGCGCCGATTCAGCTTTATCTGCGCTGCGTGCTGCTCTCGGCCGGCATCTTCTTCGGCATGTCAGGGCTTGCGATCCTTGCCAAATGGACGCTGATCGGACGCTGGAAGCAGGAGTCGATCCCGATCTGGAGCGCGCGCTATTACCGCTTCTGGGTGGTGCAGACGCTGATCCGCACCGCGCCCGTCGTGCTCTTCCGGGGTAGTCCGCTCTACAGCTGGTATCTCCAGCTCCTGGGCGCGCGGCTCGGGCACAACACGATCATCGAGTGCCGCTACGTGCCGGTTTGCACCGATCTGATCGAGATCGGCGACAACACGATCATCCGCAAGGAATCGATCGTGCTCGGCTATCACGCGCGCGCCGGCTACATTCACACCGGCCCGGTGACGATCGGCGACAATGCCTTCGTGGGCGCGGGCTGCGTGCTCGACATCGGCACCAAGGTCGGCGACGGCTCGCAGCTCGGCCATGCCTCCTCGCTCCACAGCGGCCAGTCTATCCCGGACGGCGAATGCTGGCACGGCTCTCCGGCCGTGCGCACGGACGCCGATTACTGCAAGGTCGAGAACCGCCGCCTGTCGGAGCTTCGGCGCGGGCTGTTCGAGGTGATGCAGCTGATCGCGCTCTTTGCGCTCATCACACCCTTCCCGCTCCTGTTTCACAGCTACTGGCAGAATGTCGGCGACGACTATCAGGAAACCATCGGCATCGTGGCGCTCGGCACCACGGTGACGCTGTTCGGCTATATCGCCGTCTCGCTTCTGGCGGCGCTCGTGGTGCCGCGCGTGGTCGGCCTCGTGCTGAAGCCCGGCCGCACCTATACGCTCTATGGCTTCCACTATTGGCTGCAGACGGCGGTGGAGTTCTGCTCCAACAACAAGATCCTCAACGTCCTGTTCGGCGACTCCTCGGCCATCGTCCATTACATCCGGGCGCTCGGCTGGAACCTCAACACCGTCACCCAGACAGGCTCGAATTTCGGCAGCAACCAGCAGCAGGAAAGCCCGCATCTCTGCGAGATCGGCAGCCATACGATGGTGTCGGACGGCTTGTTCATGCTCAACATGCACAAGTCCGCCTCCTCCTTCCGGCTGGAGCATACTAAGGTCGGCGCGCAGAACTATTTCGGCAACAACATCTTCTTCCCCTCGGACGCGCGCACAGGCGACAATTGCCTGCTCGGCACCAAGGTCATGGTGCCGATCAGCGGCCCGGTGCGGGAGAATGTCGGCCTTCTCGGCTCGCCGCCCTTCGAGATTCCCCGCCTCGTCTCGCGCGACAAGGAACTGATCGCGAGCGTCAGTGCGCAGGAGCGTCGCCAGCGCGTGCGCCTCAAGAACCGGCACAATGCCGTGACGGGCGTCCTGATGCTGACGGTGCTGTGGGTGGAGTTGTTCATCGCGCTCGCCATCGGCGACCGGGCGCTCAACTACTACACCGATTGGGGCGCGGTCGCGCTCTTCGTCGGCTCGCTTCTCGTGGTCGCCATCGAAATCCCGATGCAGCTGCTGATCGAGCGCGCGAGTCTGGGCTTTCGCAAGCTGAAGCCGCATATGACGACGATCTACGACCGCTCCTTCTGGCGGCACGAGCGGCACTGGAAGCTCGCCGATTCCGCCATCGTCAATCTCTTCCCCGGCACGCCCTTCCGTCCCATGGTGCTGCGGATGCTGGGCGTGAAGGTCGGCAAGCGCGTCTATGACGCAGGCGCGAACCTCACCGAGCGCTCCCTGGTGGAGATCGGCGACGATGCGACGCTGAACGAGGGCTGCGTCATCCAAGCCCATTCGCTGGAGGAAGGCGCGTTCAAGTCGGACCTGATCCGCATTGGCAAGGGCTGCACGCTCAGCCCCGCCGCCTTCGTGCATTACGGCGTGACTATGGGCGAAGGCTCCATGGCCGATACGGACGCTTTCGTCATGAAGGGCGAGGTTCTGGAGCCTCATTCCATCTGGAGCGGAAACCCGGCCAAGCTCAGCCGCTTCGTTCGGCCCGTCACCGGATTTATTAAGACGGAGTGCGGCGCGTGAGCACCGAGCCCGCTCAAGCCGAGGTGCGGCTGGCGCCCGTCGATGACACCAACCGCACCGCCATCGCGGCGATGGTCCTGGGAGAGTCACAGGCGCATTTCGTCGCCAGCAACGCCGACTCGCTCGCCGAAGCGGAAGAAGACGCCGACGCAAGGCCGCGCGCCGTCTTGGCGGGCGATCAATTGGTCGGGTTCCTCATGTATGACGCCTCGGAAAGCGAGAGCGAGGCGCGCATCTATCGCCTGATGATCGCTCCCGGTGAGCAGGGCAAAGGCTACGGAAGAGCAGTGGTGCAAGCCGCCCTGTCGGAAATCCGCGCGCTCGGCCACATCCGGGAGGTCTCGATCTGCTACGACCCCGGCAACGAGGCCGCGCGCCGGCTTTATCGCACGGCCGGCTTTCAGGAAAAGGGGTTGGACGAGGACGGCGAAATGATCGCTCGGCTCGTCTGGCCTGCCGGCGAGGCGCGACGCTGACGACTGACGGTGCCCCGGATGAGATCGCGCTCGCGGCGGCGCTGGGTCGCCTCGCCACTCAGGGCATCGCGCTGGCCTGTCGCCGGATCCGACCGGGCGACGAAGCTCACCTTCTCCCGGCGGAAGTGCGCTCGATCCCGGCGCGCGGGGTGGAGCGTCGGCGGGCCAGCGGCGCGGCTCGGCTGGCTGCGCGCACGCTTCTGTCGGCGCGGTTCGGCGAATCGGTTGAAATTCCACGCGGCCCCTCGGGCCAGCCGCTCTGGCCGGACGGCGTAATCGGCTCGCTCGCCCATGACGACACGATGGCGGTGGCGGCCGTGGCAAGCGTCGGCACGATCCGCTCGCTCGGCATCGACGTGGAGCCCAGCCTGCCCCTGCCGGACGAGCTTCTCGATCTCGTCGTCATGCCCAACGACCACACCGGCGATCTCGAACCGAGCTTCGCGGCACGGCTTCTCTTCAGCGCCAAGGAGGCGGTCTACAAAGCCGCCTTCCCGCTCGACGGGCGCTTTCTGGATTATAGCGACATCGCCGTCGATCTGCCCGCCGGCCATGCCACGACCCGCACCGGCCACAGGTTTCAACTCCGGCACTTGCGGTCGCCTCGCATCATCACGCTGGCGTTTTTTTAGCCCTCTCCAACCAGAACGAAGACGGTCAGGAGCAGAGCCAGCGCCGCCAGAATGAGGATGGTCACCCAGTCCTTCATGGCGCGGTGGGCGACCTGATCGCCTTCGGTCTTGATCTTGCGCGGATGATCCATCTTGCAAGCCGGCAGCGGGTCCGCATACCGATTCCAGACTCACCAACAAGGACGCCACGCCGGGCACGGGAAGCCTTCCAGACGACACGCGCGACAACGAGGCCGATGTCGGCAGCGACTGAGCGGCCGGCATTCATCGGTTCCGATTCGCCGGGATGCCGTCAGCGCTCCCAGGGCGGGATGAAACGGGTGTCGCGATAATCGGAAAGATAGCCCGTGTGAACGGGGTTGAGCCAGTTGCGCGCCTTCATATAGCCGATCGCCTCTTGCGGCTCGCCGCCGGCACGGGAGCGAATGCGCAATTTCGAGCGGAAGCTGCCGGGTTTGCCGACACCTTCCAACTCGTCCAGCCGAGGAAGGTGGTCGGGCTCGACCCGGTACAATTCGCCCCACACGGGCAGGCCATGGCCAGGACGGTCGAGCATCATCGGGCCGTAGAACGATCCGGCGATCACCATGGGATAGGGTTCACTGGTCCGCACCTCACCTAGAAACTCACTCCTGGCCAGTCCGAGGGAGTGAAATGGAAAACCGCGTTTGAGCGTGCCGTAGACAAAGACATGAAGCATGTCGGGATAAGGCAGCCGTCCGTCCCACGGTTTCTGTCGTTTCGCTTCGGTGGATCAGGCGAAATGTCGCGCGCCATCGCGCCGCTCAAGACGGGCGCATCCAAGTTCACGGATGATAAGCAGTTAAAAGACCTGTCCAGCCCGCTTGGTCAGTGTGTTCGCACGAATCACGAAACGAACGGCGAATGCGATGACCGTGGCAGAAATGACGCCCGAGCCGACATGTGAGAACGTGCCGGACAATCTCATTCGACCGCTCCTCGCTCTCTCCAGGTCCACGCGCCAGCTCATCTCGCTGAAGCTCGCCGAAATCGGCGTCGTGGCGGGGCAGGATCAGCTTCTGGACGCGATCGATCCCCACCAACGGCGCGGCATTTGCGAGATCGCGCGGGAGCTTTCCGTTCGGCCTTCGACCGTTTCGAAAATGCTGGACAGTCTGGAGCGGCGGGGCTGGTGCCGGCGCGAGATGGACGACGCCGATCTCCGGCGAACCTTCGTGGTTTTGACCGAGGACGGCGCGCGGGTCCGCAGCGAGGTCCGTCGGGTCTGGTCCGCCATGAATGACGATCTGACGCGCCAGATTCCTTGCGCCGACAGACCAGCCTTGTCGGACGCGCTCTGGTGCATCGAACGCGTCGTCGCCGGCCGGCTTTCGCGTCTGCGATAGGGCCTGCAAGCGCACAACGCGGATCAAGAGGTGAGCGCGTGAAGGCAGTGCGGCGTGCGGCGTGCGCCTCCGTTACGAACGCCCGCCCCATCGGTCAGCGCTTGGTTCAGCCGTAGCCGATCGATCCGCGTTCGCCCTGCGACCACGAGACGGCATCACGCGGCCGACCCAGCCCGTCCACCATCGATCGAAGACGGCGACCGGCACGGCGAGCACCACAGTTCCCAGCATCGTTACCCCGAAGGTCGCCGCGATCTGTACGAACCGCCCTGCCCCGGCCGTGGCTTCGAATGTCAGACTGGAGACGGAACAGATGACGAGGACCTGGCAAAGATAGATTCCGAACGACAGGAACCCGAGCCCGCGCCCCAGCCGGCCACTCATGGCACGCCGCAGCCCCGCCGAGCGGCGGAACAAGAGCAGCGCGAGGCAGGCGGCAATCGTATGCAGGATCACGCGAAGGCGCAGCGCGTCCCATTCGGCCACCGGCGCAAGCGCGGCGTAGAAGCCCTCGGGGCGGCCACCGACGACATTTTCATGATATCCGGCGAGAAGCAGAATGGCAGAGACGGCCAACAGGATTCGTCCCGAGCCCCAATCCTCCCTCTTCGTGCGATCACGCCACGCAAGCCCGAGGCCCACAAGGAAAGGGGTCAGCCAGGGGCTGATCCAGAACGCGACACAGCCGATCGAGACCAAGCCAGCCCACCGTAACCGCTCCAGTCGAACCATGAGGAGCGCTGCCCCGAGCACGAGGAGGCTACCGGCGAACTCGTAGAACATGGTCCAGAGGCTAGAGTTATAAGCCGCGTGGCCGGTGAAGAAGGTCGTTGCCCCTTCCCAAAGACTATCGGGAATTTCGCGCAGGCCCGCGCTGGGCCACGTGTAGAACCAGCCGAGCCAGATGGACGGCACGAGCTGCGCGACGGCCTGATTCGAAAATCCACCGAACGCCATGACGAGCCCCGCCATCAGATTCGTCAGCACCACCGGACCCGCCAGACGCGGCCAGCGCTTCAAGGCGGAGGTGGCTGCCACCTGTGCATTGCCGGTGCGTAGGACGCTAAGCGAGAGCACATAGCCCGACAAAACAAAGAAGACGACAACCGCGGCCGAGCCATTGATGAGCACAAAAGCTGGCGTGCGAGAGAGGGAATAGGCTTGGCCGGAATAGCTCAGACCATGAAGTCGCGGCGTGAAGGCCAGCATCGTATGATGCACGAGCACGACAAGGGCCGCGATGCCGCGAAGCGCTTCCAGCTCCGCCAATTTCCCGCGCGCTCCGTTTCGGGGCGTATCCATATCCCAACCTGCCCTGATGACCGCAGCGCCCGTCGCCTCTGCAAGGCGACCCGATGCCCCTCCTAACGCGCCTCATACGGCGCGGCCAGAGGTGTAGTTCGTGGGCCAGATTTCCGGGTCGTCGGACTTCGCATCCGTCCTCAACCAAGGGTTGGCCGAAGGAGAGGCTCGGGGTCAGTCGAGGCATGGTCTGTGGAAATGCTCGAACCAACGTCCCAATCCATTCGAAGCATCAATGGACGGTCGCTGCATTTACGCGGTCTTTAGCAGCACAACCGCGGATTTCTAAATGTCGACGCGAACAGAATTATCTGCGCAGAGAAACGCCTAGTCAGAAGCTGATTTTCTTGATTTAGTTTCAATGAGGAAAAATGGTGCCCAAGGGCGGAATCGAACCACCGACACTGCGATTTTCAGTCGCATGCTCTACCAACTGAGCTACTTGGGCTTCGCAGCGCTTCTTCTTTCGAAGTGCATCTCTGCGTTGGTGAGTGCCTTATAGAAGGCTGGAAAAAGCCTGTCTAGCCTTTTCTCATGTCGGCACGATGAAAAAAGAAGACAGAATCCTGCTTGCCTTCCTCGGCCCCCTATGGCAAATAGCCGCCATCGAAGCGCTGCGGTAGCTCAGTGGTAGAGCACTCCATTGGTAATGGAGAGGTCGAGAGTTCAATCCTCTCTCGCAGCACCATCTCATCACATTGAAATCGTTGAACGCCTTGACTGGCAGTGTTTGTAGTCCGTATCGACGTTACAAATGTCGTTACAAACGGACTGCTTCCATGGCTGGAAAGGTGATGCATCTCCTGAACCGAGACGGGCGCTTCTACGCTCGGCTCGTTGTTCCCAAAGAGCTTCGGCCTTACCTCAATGGGAAGAGCGAGTTTCGGACGCCGCTCGGGGCGGACTATCGGGATGCCTTGAAGAAGCTACCGGGAGCGGTTGCCCTAATTCAGCATAAGATTGCCCTTGGTCAGCGCCGAGCGGCCGAAGCAGGAGCACGAACGGCGACCGTTGCACGTTACCCTTTGGCTCCTGACCAGATCGCGCTGCGGAATTACCAAGCTCGCCTGCAAATCGATGATGATATTCGGAATAGGTACCCTGGATATGCTACGAGTGAAGTGGACGACCAGCTCGTGGCAGCACTTCGCGATGGCGTTGCAGGACGGTTGAGAGACAGCGAGTACCGCGAGCTTATCGGCGCGCGGATAGAGCGCTATCGTCATTTAGGAAACCATGACGAACCTGAAGGCTCAGATGAGTGGCGCATTCTGGCCCGTGCAATATGCGTTTCAGAATATGAAGCCCTTGAGCGGGTTGTGGAGCGGGACGAAGGTGACTTCTCCGGCATGCCTTCGCATCCCCTACTCGCCAACGCTAAGCCAGTTGAAGAGTCGAAGGCCCCTATTTCAATCAAGCAACTGTTCGCCGATTACATTGCCTCGCGGCAGATCGTTGGGAAGGGCAAAGGGGCTGAAAAACGTTGGTCACCCGTCTTTACCGATCTCATCAAATTTATAGGCCATGACGATGCAAGACGGCTGACGAAAGATGATCTCCGCAGATGGCGTGATGCGAGGCTGAAGACGCATTCGCCTCGTACGATCAGTGACGTTTACCTTGCATCGATACGCACTGTCCTGAATTGGGCCGTTGCGGAGGACCGTCTTGCATTGAATGTCGCGCAAGACGTACGTCAGGAGGCCCCTAAGGAGCAACAAAGTCGCGAACAAGGCTACACGCTGGACGAAGCGCTCGTGATTTTGCGTGCCGCTCGAGACTATAGGCCGAAAGAAAGCAGCAACCCAGCGACCCGAGAGGGGCCTCAGATGACGGCGGCCAAACGCTGGATCTCGGTGTTGTGCGCTTTCACCGGTGCTCGAGTTTCAGAAATGACGCAGCTACGGACGCACGATATCCGCGAAGAGCCTGAAGGGTTCATTATCCGCATCGCACCCGACGCTGGGACTGTGAAGGCGGGAAACTATCGTGATGTACCGGTTCACCCGCAACTTGTTGCTATGGGTTTCATCGACTTTGTGAAGGCCTCTCAACCTGGACCGTTGTTTTACAAGAATCGTCCAGGGATCAACCCAGTCGCTGCTTCTCAAACTGTCGCAGGTCGAATTAGCGAATGGTTACAGTCAATGAGCATTGTACCGGAGGGTGTCCAACCGAGCCATGCTTGGCGTCATCGCTTCAAGACAGTGGGTGAAGAAGAAGGCATCTCACGGCGTACCCTTGATGCTCTCCAGGGCCACTCCGCACGAACAGCTGGGGAAAATTACGGCGACGTGACTTTGAAGACGCGGAGGACTGCAATCGACAAATTCCCCTGGTATTCGTTGTAATCGGATTTAGGCGATCGTCGCGAATGCAGCGTACATAACTCCTGACTGGGTTATGCGGCATTGCTACATTACCGTTTCGACCCTCTCCCACCCAAGCATATGTTCGTTCTTGTCGAGCCAAGCCTTTCGCGATTCCCAATCTGGCAGAACTCGGCCGACCAACTCCCAGAATTCCGGATCATGATTCCGGTGCTTTAGGTGGCACAGTTCGTGGACGACGGCGTATTCCAAGACGGGCTTCGGTGCAAAGATCAGGTGCCAGTTCAAATTGATCTGGCGATCCTGTCCGCAGCTTCCCCACATATGCTTTTGGTCTTTGATCTGGATGCCAGTGGGTTTCAGACCGTGGCGTTCGCCATGTTTGCGAACGAAAGTGTAGGCGTCCTCACGCACGCGCTTCTTGAGCCACAGGCGTAGGGCGCTTTCGATTGCAGCATCGGAAGAGGCCGGCGATAGGCTGCTCGGTTTGCGGATATGAAAGCCGTTGCGGAAGCTAACCTCGACGAGAGATCCCTCAAATGGCTCAACGGTCAACTTGGTCATACGTCCGCGATAAGGAATTTTAGTGCCGCTGACGAAACGATAAATACGCGTCTGGGCCTGCGCTCGCTCACGCATATGCTGAAGGGACACGATGAGCCAGCCGCGCCTGCGATCCAATACGGCGTTGATCTGCGCCTCGGTCGCGTTTTCTGGAACGAGAAGTTCGAAGGATTGAGGCGTGACGCTCAGGCTTGCTTTCTTGGCCTTGGGAGACCTACGGAGAGTGTACTCAATCTCCTGCTCGCCAATACGATAGACACCCATTTCAGGCCCCCACGAAGTGCCTGAGCGCGTATGCCTCAACCTCCTCCGGAATTTCCCGAAGTTGCGTCAGGCCGGCGACATGCACCATAGACCGCACTTGCTGACGGAGGCTCTTGCGCAAGCCGTCTTTCTCCCACCAGCCGGCCGGCGCTGTTACCGGATCGGTGTAGAGCCCTTCCAGCCGGATCGCCAAATCTTCGCCCGCCGGCGCGGAAGTGAAGCCTTTGAGGATCTGCAGAATGCCGTAGGCACCGGGAGAGAGACCCGCCTCAGCATGGGCTCCATCCTCGGCAGTGATGTCTTTGGCCAGTTCCTCTGCCGCCTTGAGCTTCTCGGCCCAAGTGACTTGCGCGCTTTCTAGCTTCGCTAGCAACTGGCGCAGACGCTCCGAAAACTTGCCATATTGGTGTGGGCTCTCATCGACCCGTTCGGTAACGGTCTTGCGCAGTTCCGTCGTCTTACGGATCGCTGCGGTCATGAGGTCTTCGTCGGTTTTGTCAGCCGGATCGAAATCCTCCCAGAACTCGGGATCGGTGATGTGGCGCAGCTTCACGGTCACGCTGAGACCCGTAGCCCCCAGATGCTTTTCCAACATCTCGCGGATTTTCTCGCTGTAGTTCATCTGGTCGAAGGCTTGGCGCTTCTCGAAATGCTGCGTGCCGTAGAGCAGGAAGTTCGCGACCCATTTAAGATCGGCCGTGAAATCCAGGATGCTCGGGTCCGGGCTCAGCGTCTCGTAGAGCGCGATAAACCCCCGCGCCTTCGCCTTGAAGTCGAACCACTTGTCCTCGCTGCCCAGCAGCTTCACGAAGGCATCGTATTCCGCCTTCAGACCTTCCTTCGCGTTCGCTCCCCGTTTTAGAGGTCTCATAATGGCGGCAACGGCAGAATGGGCGGCCCGCAACTGATTGCGCAGGTCGTCCAGATCGCGCATGGCGTTCTTCACGTCGTCGGAGCGATAGGACGATAGCGCTGATTCCAGATGGCCGGAAACGCCGATGTAATCGACAATCAGACCATTGCGCTTCTTGGCGTCGGAAACGCGGTTGGTGCGAGCGATCGCCTGCAGCAACCCATGTTCCTTGAGCGGCTTGTCGAGATACATCACGCTTTCGATCGGGCAGTCGAAGCCCGTCAGCAGCTTATCGCAGACGATGAGAAATTGAGGGTCCTCCCCTCTCCTACCAAAAGCCTTCTTTGCCAGCTTTTCGGCTTCGGCGTCCAAGTAGTGCGCTTTCAAAGCCGTACGGATCGCTTGCTTATGAGCATCCTCGCTCGGCTTGCCGTCTTCTTGGCTGATCGAATACACGCAAGCCGACATGGCATCCGCGCGCGCCAATGCCTCGGAAGGCTCCATGCCCTCGGCTTGCAAATCCTGTGCAATCACCTTGGTCAAGGCCTGCTTGTAGAGGATCACCGCCTCACGATCGATGGCAACGATCTGCGCTTTGAACCCATCCGGCCGAGCGTATTGCGTGAAGTGCGTCCAGATATCGTAGGCGATCAACTCGATGCGGCGTGGATGCTTGACCAGATCCTCGATCTGCACCCCTCGCGTCTTGATGTCGTTAAGCTTGTCGTCATCCAGCTCGGCAAACCAAGTGTCGAACAGGATATCGATTTTGGCTTCGTCGATCTGCCAGTCAGTTTTGCGGCCAGTGTAATAGATCGGCACCGTCGCGCCATCGGCCACGGCGTCGTCGATGCCGTATTTGTCGAGATAGCCTTCGCCGACCACGCCGAAGTTTTCATAAGTGTTCTTGTCGCCCTTCTTCACCGGCGTGCCGGTGAAGCCGAAGAAGCGGGCGTTCGGCAGCGTCGCCCGCAGATAGGTGCCGAGATCCTTTTCCTGGGTGCGATGGGCTTCGTCCACCATCACGATCCAGTTTTCGGAATTCGCAATCGCTTCCTTCGATCCTTGGAATTTGAAGATGGTGGACAGCGCCGTGTGCCCGTCCTTGCCGCTGCGGATCAGCGCGTGCAGATCCTTGATACTTTCGATCGGCGTCGGGTTCGGCAGGCCGCAAGCGACGAAGGTACCGCTGATCTGGGAATGCAGGTCCACACGGTCTGTCAGCACCAGAATGTTCGGATTGGTCAGCGCTTCGGAACGGACGGTCCGGTGCGTCTTCAGCTTCAGCACCGCAAACACCATGGTCAGCGATTTGCCGCTGCCCTGCGTGTGCCAGATCAGCCCCTGCCGGTGCTTGCCCTCGATGACACGCTCGACAATGCGGTTGACGGCGCGGAACTGCTGGTAGCGGCAGATCTTCTTGATCGTGCCGGTCTCTGTTTTTTCGAAGACGATATAATGCGCGATGAGGTCGAGCAGCCGGCCCGGCTCCAGCAGGCACCAGAGACCCTTGCCGAGCGTATCGGCAAAATCGGCCTCCAGCTTCGGCCACGGATCGCGCCACTCCGCGAAATATTTCGAGCCGGAGCCGGTCGCGCCATAGAGCACCAACGCCCCATCGGTGACGATATTGAAGGCATTGGAGAAGAACAGGCGCGGAATATCCTGCTCATATTGCCTGATCTGCTCGAAGGCCTCGCCTGTCTTGTCCTTGATGTTGAGCGGGCTCTTGGCCTCGATCACGACCAGTGGAATGCCGTTCACATAGACCACGACATCGGGCTTGCGCGTATGCTCCGCCTTCACGCGCAGCTGATGCGTCACGCAAAACCGGTTGTTGCCGGGATCGAGAAAATCGATCACCCGCAGCGTCTGCCGGGTCTCCTGACCTGTCACCTTGCGGGCATAGTCCCCGCGCAAAACCTTCAGCCAAGCCTCGTTGTCGCTGATTGCCGCAAGCTCACCATAGGCGGCCTCAGCCGAGGCGCGGTCGATCCCGTTGATGCGCATCAGCGCGTCGATCAGATGCGGGCGAAACAGAACCTGGTTCTCGCCATCGCGAAGGCTGGTATGCTCCGCCGGCGCCACGAAGCCATAGCCCATCGCCTTCAGATGCTCGATCGCGGGACGCTCTGCAAAATCCCATTCAGGGCCATGGCTCATGGGCGCTTACTCCGCAGCCAGGGGCCGGGCATCGGTGACGCGCTTGCGGCCGGTGAGGAGGTCGGACATCAGGGCGGATTTCAAGTTTAAAAGCGCCTCCTGCTTTGAGGCGTTCTCACCGGTAGAGTCGTCCAGAGTCATCAGTGTTTCGCAAATTGCGTTTTGCTCCTCGGTGCCCGGCACCGGAAATTTCATGCGTAGGAATTGCTCTCTCGTAAAATGAGCGATGGAGTTTGTTCCCACCAATCCTGCGGAAAGGGCTTTTGACTTAAATATCCGCACAAGCACATACATAATAAACTGATTTTTGACGGCACCGGTTTTTTCGCGCAGGCGGTGCAGAGCCTTTTGATAATACATCTCCCGTCCGTCATTCCAAATGGCACACCGTCCAACATCACCCCCCTCGCAGACCAGGAGATCGCCTTCTTGAAGTCGGAACTTTTGTTTCTCCTGTTCAGAGAAATCCATATACAAGAGATCCTCGGTATCTATCTGACCCCATTGGACGTTTGCGTTTCTCAGATATGGGCTAGGCGAACTGCTAATCCTTGCTGCCTTACTAAGCATTTTCCCTAGTTGAACATGGAAATGCTCCTGAACCTCAGCAACCTCCCACCCCTCCGGGATCTCCCCAATATCTGTCTGCTTGAAGCGCGTGTGGCCGATGCCTCTGGTGAGCAGGTGTTCTAGTACGCCCTGCTTGACCTTTCTGGTCTGCTCGATCACCGCCCGCGTTGCCGCAATGGCCTCATCGGCGCTGGACATGATTTCGACGATGCGGCGCTGTTCATGGAGCGGGGGGAGATGGAACCTGAATTCCAACCAGCGCTCGCAATCAAAGATCATCTTTTCGACATCGACGCCAACGCTTGCATGAAAGCACGTCTGCTGGAAATAAATCGAGTGACTGAAATAGCCTAGGAATTCGAGTAAAAGCTCCGACTTCGGCCTGAGCACCGAATATTCGTTCGACACGACAGCGCCGTCGAGCGCAGGAGGCACGATGCCACAGCCTCCATGGATAATCTGACGGTTCGACATCAGAAAATCGTCTCGCGCGATCAGAAACTGCGTTTTCGTGAGCACGTCGCGACCCAACAGACGGCTGCGCGCCACCACGCCGCCGCGTGATCGCTTAGCCGTGACTAGCTGATATTCGACATTATCAATAAGTTCGGTAGGCCTCTCCACAATTTGAAGAACGTCTCCGAACTTCACGGTCGTCCATCCGTGCGGGCAGAGCGGGAGGATCGGCTTTCCAGGTTGAACACTCGCAGGAAACAAAGAGCTACGCGCCATAGCCAAGCTCTTTCATATGCATGTCCAACGCAGCTTCTGCCTCGTTTCGCTCGGCGCGCAAATCGAGCAGTTTGGCATATTCCGTAGCTATGTCCGGAGTGCCTTCCTCGCTCCCCAAATCCACATATTGCGGAATGTTGAGGCTGAAATTGTTTCCTTCGATTTCCGCATAGTCCGCGACGTAGGAGAACCGCTCAATGACTCCAAAGCCAGCCAAGCAATCCACGATGTTGCTCAGGTGTCTTGTCGTCAGCAGGTTCTGCTTTTTCCCCGCAGTGAATTCGTCGGCCGCATGGATGAAAAGCGTTTTGCCCTTGCGCGCCACCGGCTTCCGTTTGCGTAGGATCAGGATGCAGGCTGGAATGCCCGCGCCGTAGAACAGGTTGGGCGCGAGGCCGATCACGGCCTCGATCAGGTCATCTCGGATCAATCCTTCGCGAATTTTGCCCTCCGCGCCGCCGCGAAACAACACGCCATGCGGCAGCACCACGCCGCAGATGCCGTCTCCTTTCAAACTGGCCACCATGTGCTGCACAAAGGCAAGGTCGCCATAGGATTTCGGCGGAGAGCCATAGCGGTCTCGGCCATAGGCATCACCCTTCGACCAGACATCATGCCCCCAGCTTTTCAGCGAAAAGGGCGGATTGGCCAGCACCCGGTCAAATGTGCGGATGGCCTTCACGTTGTCGCCCGTCAGATGCTTCGGCTCCAGCAGCGTATCGCCGCGCGCCACCTGCGCATCGTCGATGTCATGCAGGAACAGGTTCATCTGGCAAATGGCCCAAGTGTTGAGGTTCCGCTCCTGGCCAAACAGCGAGAGGCTTTTGGGATTCTTCCCCTGCCGCTCCAGGTGATGCACGGCCTCGAGCAACATGCCGCCTGAGCCGCAGGTCGGGTCATAGATCGACATGCCTTCTTCGGGCTTCAAACATTCGACGATCAGCCGCACGACCATCTTCGGCGTGTAGAACTCGCCACCCTTCTTGCCCGCGTCGTCGGCGAATTTGGCAATCAGATATTCGTAGGCTTGGCCGAGCATATCCGGCTCGACATCGGAGTTGCGCAGCCGGTAGCTTTCGAAATGCTGCAACAGCCTTTCGAGCATGGCATCCGGAAAGCGCTCCTTGTTGTTGAAATCGACATCCTGGAACACGCCGCGCAGCTTCATGTTCGCGTCTTCAACAGCGCGGAATGCGGCGTTCAGATGCGTGCCGATATCGGTCGTGTGCTTGCGCACGTCCTTCCAGAAATGGCCCTTGGGGATATCGAAGCGGTGCTCGTCCGGGTCGGCCGCAAGATCGGCGTCGTGATAACGTGCCAGCCGCTCCTCATACTCCTCCTCCCAGACATCCGAGAGCCGCTTGAAGAAGAGAAGGCCGAAAATGTAGTGCTTGTAATCGCCGGAATCGATCGAACCGCGCAGGATATCGGCTGCTCGCCAAAGGTGACTTTCCAATTGTGGGAGCGTGAGAGTGGCCATCGTCTGAATTCCAATGTCTCTGTATGCGTTCGAAAGCCCGTCGCCCGGCGGTCCTCGTCCGACTTTCTCCCGTCGTCAAGCCACTTGGTTTCGGGCAAGTCGTGACGGGTCCGAAGCTGCGGCGTATCTTCGCCATTTGAGACTTAACTGTCGTCGCTTCCGACCTGCCAGGCCCCTACCCCGTCTGGAGACAGATCGCGTTCTACGGGCCATGCACGATACGCCTTGCCACACCGCGCGAACCTAACCGTCGTATCGCCCGTACGCTCCCTTCTACGAATCGATTGCGCCAGGTGCGGACCACCGTAAGTTGCCATTGGATAGGTCTGAAGCGATCTGAGGTCGATGTGAAGAATGCTTGGATGGTGCGTGCGGAGCGCAACGGCCGGCTCTACGAGCTGTTCAAAGAGCAAGGGCTCGTTGCAATCGGCTGGCACGAGATCGGCTCGTTGGAGACTCTTCGCAGCCGCGACGCCATCGCGGCCAGGGTGCGGGCCGAATGGCCGGATTGGAAAAACCAGTCGATCGCCATGGCTGCCGGTCAGCTCCATCGATTCCGCAACGAGATCAAGACCGGCGATACCGTTCTCACCTATGACCCGAGGCGAAGGGTCTATCTGGTCGGTGAAATTTCAGGAGATTATCGGCGAGACGAGACGGTTGATCCGGAAGATCCTAACGTTCGCCCCGTGAGATGGCGCGACGAGGTGTATCGAGATCTCCTGTCGGCCGCGAGCCGTAATAGCCTCGGCGCGATCTCCGCTCTTTTTCAGCTGACCCCCGAGATCATCGAAGACGTCGAGAGGGCACTCAGGTCGCATGAGCCGGCCGCTGGGAATGTCGCGGACGAGGTTGAGGCTGTCGAAGAGGACATTTTCCAGAACATTCAATCGAAGGCCCTGGAGTTTGCGAAGGACCGCGTATCGGGTCTCGACTGGTCGCAGATGCAAGATCTGGTCGCCGGACTGCTTCGTGCCCTCGGCTATAAAACCCGCGTGTCGCCGGCCGGCGCTGATCGCGGCAAAGATATCGTCGCCTCACCCGACGGTTTCGGCTTTGAGTCACCCAGGATTGTCGTCGAGGTGAAGCATCGCAAGGAGGCTATGGGCTCGCAGGCCATCCGAAGCTTCCTTGGCGGACGGCATGCCCAGGACAAAGGATTATATGTATCGACAGGTGGGTTTACTAAAGAAGCGTATTACGAAGCCGATCGGGCCACGATACCGCTCGAGCTGATGACGATCGATGAGTTGGTTGCGGCCCTCATCGCGAACTACGATCGCCTGGATATCGAAACCAAGCAGCTTCTGCCCCTTAAGCGTATCTACTGGCCGGCTTGACAATCGGTCTCTGCTTGTAGCGCTGCCATCGACGAAATCCGCACGCTGGACGTTCTAGCACTCGATCAGCCGTAATATGGTCCATTCTCCAGGGTGCGGTGTCGTGGTACCGTTCCCGTTCAACGTTTTGATCGACCGCAGCCCCTCGAACCTCGCTGTGAGATATTATTTTCGTTTCTCTCCGAAGAAACCTGATGCTGCGACTATAATGCTCTCACGCGCGACCTTCCGATCATATGCGCCCTCAATTTCGAGCATGCATATGCAATCTGAGGTACAATGATACCTAGAAAAGCGCGAACGAGATGGTGATGGCACAAGAACGCGAGACGCGGCGCTACCGCAGGCTAACCGATCAAGAGTGGGTTGAGATCGATGCCGCATGGGGTTCCGGCAGCGTCACGCTTGCAGAACTGTCAGAGAGCTACAACGTCGCGATCCGGACCCTTCAGAACGGCTTCGCGGCGCGCGGCATCACCAAGGGCGCTCCTACCGGCGGCTTTGATGTGTCTATCCCTGTCGTGGAGCGCACAACGCCTTCGGCCATCCCTACCGGGAACGTAGTTGTTGCCGCGATTGAGGTTCGCGATCGAACGACAGCGAACACACGGGAAGTTGGCGCGCGCCTGATGGCGGCTGTCCGAGCGCTGGAAGCTGACACGACGGTCCGGCCTGCCGCAGCGATCCGAACGCTCGCTGTTGCGACTTCCGCCTTGGAGAAGCTCCACGCGATCGAACACCGAGCGCTTGGCCTTGATGGCGCGCAGCATCTGATGATCGAGCTTCCGTCCCTTGTCCTTCGTGACATCAGCACCGGCGAGATCGAAGAGATCCAGCGCGGAACGCCCTTGGAAGAGGAAGACGACGAGATCGCAGAGTTGACCCTGGCGTAATTGATCCGAGACCGAAGTCCTAGAAGAAAACGCCCGTGCCGTAGGGGTTGAATCCATCGAGCACAGCGATTTTTCGACCATGCATTGTCATCAATCTTTTCCTCGAGGCGATGTTCTTTTTTCTCGCGGTCGCCTGCGGGCATCTGTTATCCTTGTGACAAGTATATGCAAGGAAATAACATGCTGGAACAAATTAGGATACACGAGATCAGAGCCGATCAGCTCAGGAATCTGGCTGAGAGACTCAACATCACAATGTCGGAGCTCATAGAGCGCTTAACGTCACTGTTGATGAGGCGGAATCTCATTCCAGATCGCTTCTCTGAGTTTCGAATTGACCGGCTCGGTGAGCTCATCACCTTCGAGATCGCTGGGGTCTGCTGTCCAATGCAGACATTCGACAGGGCTGTTGACCTGCATGCCTTCCTCGAGAACTTCGTGAAGAGCCGCACAGCGAAGCTTGCGCGTTTCTCGATGGGCGATGACTACTCGCTTATCATCCAGAGAGTTGGGCCTGCGTTCCGGCTCTCAGTGCGGGATGGGGCGGAAACGCTCGGAACCGTTGTCCTGAGCCGGGCCATCATGTTCGACATCGATCGGCAGATGAGCAACGTGTTCGATGAGTGCCTGGGCGATCCGCCACTTGAGCAGGCACTCGCATAAGAAAATGGCGCGTCGGGTTGCAGCCCAGCGCGCCATCATGAAGTCCGTTTTAGCGTTGAAATTATACCGTGCCGGCGAATCCGCATCAACTCCCCAATGCCTCTTCGCGCCCAGTTTCTGGCGCACCTCAAGAGCTGCCTTTTGTAAATTCTCAGGACCGCAAAGCCGCGTTCTCGGAGTTCAGCTGGCGCCTCAACGCCTTTCTGCAGCAGGGTTTCGCGCTTCCCGACGCCATACGCCGGGCGCTCGCTTCGTTCGATCCTTATTTAGTGTCTCTCATCAAGGCTGATCCTCTCATCCCAGGAGTGACGCTTTACAAGAACCTGTCAAAGCGAACGATCAAGCAGGACGCGTCGAACGACGGACAGGTCATCAAAGGGAGAGACGTACTTCGCTGGTGGGACGAGCTGCGGAAGCACCGTCGCGAGACTGGTCGCGTAATCGTCGCGGTGACGGTGCGCCTCTCAGCGAAGATCGAAGCCAAGGCACTCGCTCAGCCTCAGCCATGTGATTGGCTCCGTCGTCGCGTCCGAGAGCACGTTGGTAGCGCGCTCGGCTACAGGCCGGCCGGCATCTTCGGAACGGGTATAAAATCTACGGCCGGCGATGCGCTCCACCTTCACTCGCTGATCGCAGTCAGCTTGGACGAGTTAGACGATCTAAAGTTGGCTCTGCAAAAGGTCGGCGGTACCGTGTCAAGCGGCTTCCGTGAGTACCAAGTCAAGATCGTCATCGCGCCCACGGCCGGCTCACTCGAATACCTCATCGAAAATGCGGAAGAAAAAGGCCTTTCCGGCCGGGTGCGCGGTCGGACGCTTGTCGTTTCGAAGTTCCAGCAGAGCGATCAGAAGCCCGGAGAGCCAGAAGTAGCCCGAAAAGCCGCTCGTATTCCCGAAGAAGCTTCTGCCGTCCTGGATCCTACAGCTGCTGCGTCTTCGAGGACTGCCGGCGATATGAAACTAAATGGTTGGAAAATAAGAACGTTGCTCGGGTGTGAGTCATCGATCCACCTTCGCCAGAATCGGCGCTACCCACTTCATGGCCGAGGGACTTGGGATCTCTACCATTGGTCTCGATGGGATTGCCCAGGCCCGGATCCTCCGCACAGTCATAGGCTACAGAGAGAAAATCAGGCGAACCACACGCAAGAAGCGTAGTGGTTATAAACAGCGTGTGGCACAACGAGAGCGCGTTAATCCAACGCGATTTTGGAGCCTACATGCAAGACACACATCCACTGACTTTCCTAGGAGCCCTCATCGCATCGGCTGGTTGGCTTTTTCTCCTGTTTGGAACAGGGGGTGGCGTTGATAATTCCAAATTAGAGAGATTTGGGCTTGAAAACCTAAGCGGGCCGAAGATTTACAATATTCATCGAGGTGCGATTGCATCACAAGTGATCTATCTTGGCTACGCGGTCGCCATAGCTGGCGTGATCAGCAACGTTGGGAAGCGGATCGCGCCGAACTCTTCAAAGATCGTTCCAGCGGGCTACGCTGATACCCATATCAAAGGCGGAGAACCCGACAGCCACCGGGTCGACCTCACCGAGGGTACGAATGCAAGCACGTCGCCTTCGGAGCGCGCTGCGGCTATTCGCGAAGCGCAAGCTCGCAAGCGCGAGTATTTGAACGGTCTCGAATCATCGCCCTGACCCGGGGCAGCATTCTGGTGACAGGGGACGAATCAGGAAGTTCCCCTGCAACGACCTTTTTCGCCAACGGAACAGATCTGCTGCGGACTCGGCTCATGAAGGGCTGTAAGGCTTCGAGCTGCCCTTCACCCTCGTTACAAAATCGATTCCGTCACAACGTTACAGATATATTCCTAAGTCATTGATTTACATGGTTCTGGTCAGAGTTCAATCCTCTCTCGCAGCACCAGATACTCCCTCCCCAAAAAGACTTTTACTCTGATCGAACGACAAGCTGCATTTTGCGGTGCCGTCTTTTGGTACTGGAGCGCGTCACTATACTCCTCGGCTCTTCGTCGGAGTTGCGACACTCTCTCGGGAGGACGCCGAAGCGCCATCCCTTTTCCTTTGCATGAAACGAATCGCCTTAGCTTCGTAAGGCCTCCGCGATCGCGCGTAGCCAAATGGACACCGCTACGGCTCCGGCATCGGGAATGCCGAGGGCGCGCTCGCCGAGATAGCTTGCGCGGCCAAGGCGCGGTGGCATCTGAGCGCTCGCTGCCGCTCCATTGCGGGCGGCTTCCTCGGCTCTGGCAAAGGCCATCGGCAGCGCCTCGCCCACCGCCACGGAGTCGCTGACCGCTCGTGCGGCGGGGCACAACGCGTCCAGCATGGTCCGGTCGCCCTCCTGTGCACCTCCGAGTTCCGCGATCGCATCGCAGGCCGCCTTCATGGCCGCGGCGACTGATCGCGCGTCCGACGTGCCGGTTGCGAGTTCACGGGCGGCCCGCATCAGGCCCGTGGCGTAGAACGGCCCCGAACTGCCGCCGATCGCGCGTCGAACCGCATCGGCCATGGATCGCAGCGCGGTAGGAGGATCGGCCCATGCGCCGCTGGGTAGCGCACGAACCGCCTCCGCGCCGCGCGCGAGACTGGCGCCGAGATCGCCATCCCCGGCGCGTGCGTCGAGATCGGTCAGTTCCGCTTCCGCCGCCCCCATGGCCGACATGACCGCAAGGCTGACGCGCCGCATCGCCTCCATCTCAGCTGGAACGGGTGCATTCTGCTCTTCCCTGGCCGGAGTTTCGGCTGCTGCCAGACGCATGTCGCGATTGAGATGTCCGCCACCCGGCCAAGCCGGCGCGCCGGTGGGCGCGTCCAGCAGGGCCAGTCGCGCATCGTCCACGCGCAGGAGAGACAGCGAACAGCCCCGCATGTCGAGCGCCGATAGAAGCGTCCCCGTCCAGGCGCGCTCGACGACGAGCCCACGCGCTTCGGCCTGCGCCAGCGCTTCGCGCGCCACCACGTCGAGCTCCATCGGGGGCGTGCCGCCGAGGCCGTTGACGAGAAGCACACAGCGCTCGCCCCGCTTCAGCGCCAGATCGTCCGCGATGGCCGACAGAAGAATCTCGACCAGCGCGGCGGCCGGCTGCATCGGCGCCCGGCGCACGCCCGGCTCGCCGTGGATGCCGAGGCCGAGTTCGATTTCGCTTTCGCCCAAGGCAAAGCCCGCCTTGCCGGCGGCCGGCACGATACAGGGTTCCAGCGCGAGGCCCATGGAGCCGAGATCGGCGGCGGCCGCATTGGCGAGCCTTGCGACCTCGCGCAGACCATCGCCCCGCTCGGCCGCCGCGCCTGCGATCTTGTGAACCAGCACCGTGCCGGCAATGCCGCGCCGGCGCGCTTTGGGCACGGTGTCGCGCAGCGCCACATCATCGGCCACCACGACGATCTCGACCGGCTTGCCCTCGCCCCTCAGGATTTCCGCCGCCAAGCCGAAATTGAGCCGGTCTCCGGTATAGTTCTTGACGATGAGCAGCGCCCCCGCCTCGCCCGTGACCGCGCGCAAGCCCACCAGAACCGCGTCCGAGGAGGGCGAGGTGAAGACATCGCCCGCGACCGCCGCCGTCAGCATCCCCTCCCCGACATAGCCGGCGTGAGCGGGCTCATGGCCGCTGCCGCCGCCCGACAGGACGGCGACGCGTCTGATATTCGGGGGTGTCGCGTCCCGGCGCAGAACGACGCTTTCGTCAGCCAGAAGCACCTGCCCCGGTGCCTGCCGCACCGCCCCTTCCAGCATCTCGGCGACCAGCGCCTTCGGATCGTTGATGAGCTTCTTCATGCCTCTCCCCCGGCCGTGCCTCACAGGCGCGGAGACTGACCGGCCGATGCGCTCTCGGCAAGCCATTCTCTTCCCCCACGCTGGGCGGGTTGAGCCACGTAGCCTACCCGCGACACTCGCCGCCATGCCTTTCCTGACCTCGAGTCTCACTGGCACAAGGTGGCGAACCGGCCATCCCCGCTTCCAAAGGGAAGCTGGAGGCGACTGGAGACAGCACTTAACGGCATCGACACAGGATCGTGTCGCCACGCTCCACAAGCCGCCCTCCCCCGACGATGACAAGGCTCGCGCCTTCGCGCTATCGAAGGCACGAGCTTGGTTCCAACCGGAGTGTGCATGTGAAGCCCCAGCCCCTGACGACTGCTCCCGTGGATGCCGACGCTCGCAAGGCCGTTGCGCCCGTCGTTTGCTATCCCGTGGAGACCCTGCCAAGGCCCGATCTCGCGGCCTACCGTGGTGTCCGCGAGGATTGGAGTTTGGTGGAGCGGGTCACGGTGCCGGCGCGCGACGCGGCCTGCTTCCATGCGCCGGCCGGGCATTTCTTCCGCATTCTCTCCGTGGACGGGCCGCAGGTCGGCGATCTCAATCTTTTCCATTCGAACGATCTGACGGAGCGCTTCTATAGCGGCAAGACGCGTGCGCTGGTCGGCACGCATGTCGGCCTTGGCGATCAGCTCTTCTCCAGCTTTCCCACGCTCCGCCCCATGGCGACGATCACGCATGATACGCTCGACTGGTACGGGTTCGATGCCTTCGGCGGCGCGGTCCATGACGTGATCGGAACACGCTGCGATCCCTATACGCATTCGCTCCTCAGCGATGGCGGCACCTACCACCATTGCTGCCATTCCAACCTCACCCGCGCGCTGGCACAGGAAACGGGCCTGCCGCTTCATGAGGCCGAGCGCCATGTGCATGACGTGCTCAACGTCTTCATGTGCACCGGCTTCACGCGCGATACCGGGCAGTATTTCATGAAGGCGAGCCCGGTGCGGCCGGGGGATTATCTGGAATTCTTCGCCGAGATCGATCTTCTTGGTTGCCTGTCGGCTTGTCCGGGCGGCGACTGTTCGACGGTTCATTCCTCGGACGCGGCGGCCTGCTATCCGCTGATGGTGGAGGTCTACAAGCCGAACCGCCTGCCAGAGGGATGGGCGCCGTCCGCCGTCAATCGCTACGACCGGACGCACGGCACGGCGGTCTGAGACGGCGTCTGGCCGGCGGGCTCAGCCCCCGGCCAGACGCCGATCGGCTTTGAGAAAATGCGGCTGGAGGGCGGTGCGAAAGCGCGCCGCCGTCGGGAAGTCCCAGACCGGATCGCCACCCAGGAACTGGTCGAGAAAGGGAATGGCGAGGTTCGGATCGTCCTGCACATTCTCGCGGAAGGACTGCCAGCTTCGCAGTTCCACCGCCTGCGGCGAGAGATGGATGCCCTCCAGCGACTGTTCAGCCAGAACCTTGTCGAGCACGGTGATGCAGAATTCGAAATAGAAGACGCCTTCCGGCCAGAAGGCGATCAGGGCCTGCTCCGGGCTGACGGGCTGGTTCGAGCGCGCAGGCGCACGGGTTGAGGGAACCGGCTCGACCGGGCGGTTGCGGATCAGGCTGCTCATCAAAAGCCCGGCCGCGAAATGGCTGAAATCGCGCCGGTCACGCGAGGCCAGCTCACGCTCGGCGTCGAACTTGCGCACCCATTCCAGAAAGGCGCGCGTGAGCTTGCGCGAAGATATCTGAAGATCGGTGCCGTAACGGGCGTTGAACTGGTCGAGCCCGACATGGGTCAGCCGCGAGAAGGCCGCCAGACGCCGGATCGAGCGGCGCAACTGCGAGCGGCCATCGCCCTCCGCGGGAAAGTCGAAGCTCAGCTTCAGCGCGCTGTCGCTCACCGGGTCGCTCCCCTCATTCTTTGATTCTGTCTCGGGCCTATCAGGGAAGATAGGGTACGGTCTGGCGCCAGAGCGCGGCCAGTTCGTCCAGCTTGCGCGCCTTGAGGAGCGCCAGCCACTCTGCGTCTTCCGCCTCCATCGCCCAGCGCGCGCTGGCGAGGATCACCCGCGCATCCTCGCGCGGATTGTCGAGGCGCACCAGGACGGCGAGCCAGGCGATCAGCGCTATGCGAGCGTTGAGATGGGTGCTCTCGTCACGCTCCTCCTGGGTGAGCACCACGGACAGGCAGGGGCGCACGATGTCGAGCGAGGCCATGCGCGTGGCGATGCGCACGGCGGAAAGAGCCGCATCGGACGGGGCTGTGAGCAGGCGGTCGAGATTGCGGCTCGCGAGTTTGAGTTCGGATACGAAGGCCCCGCTCGGCCCGTCGAGATCGAGAATGGCCTGACAGACGGCATAGACGTCCCGTGTCCGCTCGGCCACCTGCCCCTGCGCCAGACCCGCGCCCAGCCGGTCCAGCCGCGCGCCGAGATCGGCGCCGTCGCGCGCCAGCACCATGCCGGCGAAGCGCTCGGCCCGCGTGAAGACGCCATCGGCCAGCCGCGCCAGTTGGCGCGTCGGCTCGGGCGTTCCGAAGAACCGGCTCGACACCGCGCCGGCCTTCGCCTCCCGGCGGATCGAAGACCGAAGATCGCGGATCCCTTCCTTGAAAGGCAGAGCCAGACTATCAGGATATGGCAACATGGACGCTCTCCCATTTGCGAGTGAACATTAGCACAGGGGCGATCGGAAGATGAGGAATTTTCTCCGGACCAGCGCCATCACAAAGCCGGAACAAGCCCCCGTCCGCGCGGGGGCGTAACGCGCCTTCGACCCCAAGCGCCCGATGAGAACGCAAGGAACCACAGACATGTCCGATCAGGGATCTCTCGTTGGATCGCGGGCCGACCGGATGCGGGTTCGGGCGGCCTGGATGTATTACGTCGAGCAGATGACGCAGAACGATATCGCGACGGCGCTCGGCGTCGGCCGCGTCAGCGTTGTCCGGCTTCTGGCCGAAGCGCGCAACCGCTCGGAGGTGCGCATTTCCGTCGCCGGGCCGCTCGCCGAACTCACGCAGACCGAGCGCGCGCTGGAAAAACGCTTCGGGTTGGACACGGCCATCGTCGTGCCCGCGCCGGGCTCGGGCGAAGACCCCGCGCCCGTCATCAGCGCGGCCATTGGCCATTATCTCTCGGAAACGGTCGCCAATGGTATGACGGTCGGCCTTGGCTGGGGCCGAACCCTGTTCGAATCGCTCCCCTTCATCGAAGCGCGGGCGCTGGAGGATATGCGTGTCGTCTCGCTGCTCGGCGGCATCAGCCAGGCCCATCGCTTCAACCCGGCCGAATTTGCCTGGCGCTTCGCGCAGATCTTCAACGGCGACGCCTTTCTTCTGACCGCGCCCGCCATCGTCGACAGCGTCGAGACCAAGACGGCGCTGATCGAGCGCTGCGGCCTCAGCTCGGTTCTCGACATGGCCGGCCATCTCGACATGGTGGTGCTCAGCGTCGGCGGCATCACAGCCAACGCCACCACCTATCGCACCGGCTATATCGCGGAGGCCGACCGGCTGTCCTTGAAACGGGCCGGTGCGGTCGGCGATCTCCTGTTCCATTTTCTCGATGCGGACGGGAAGCTGGTGGATCATCCGATCAACGCCCGCATCATGTCGGCCGAGGTCGAGGCCATCAACCGAACGCCCAAGCGCATCATGGCGTCCGGCGGGCCGGATAAGATCGACATTCTGCGCGCCTCCCTCGCCCTTGTCCGGCCGACCGTTCTCATCACGGACGAGACCAGCGCCCTGCGCCTTCTCGATGCGCCCACTAGCTGACACGACCTGCCAGAACATCTTGACACAGAAGAAGTCAAATGTTCATTGTTAGGCAACGATGCACGGGAGAGCATCGTCGGGAGGTTTCCATGTGGAGTTGGCAGGTGATCCTGGCGCTTCTGGCGCTGGCGTGGATGCTGCAATGCTGGGGCACGTTCGTCCAGATCCGTCGCTATCGCGATGCGTTCCGGCATTTGTCCTCAGAATATTCCGATGGCTGGATGGGCGCTGGCAAGAGCGGCGGCGGTTTCAGGCGCGGCGCGATCGTCATGGCCGTCGCGGCGCCGGACGGCACGCTCCGGCGCGTCGTCGCGCTCCAAGGGCGTACCATCTTCGCTCGTTTCCAGCCTGTGGCGCGTTTCGAAGGTCTCTCGCTCACGCAGGCCCGCGCCGGCGCCGAGGCCCAGCCCAAACATCCGCTGGAGCGGGCGCTTCTGACGGCTCTCGATCAGATCGAGACCGTTCGGCGTGGCACGACGCCATCCGAGGCCACCAATCTCGCAACATTCTCGCCGTCCCTCGCTTGAGCGACGAGCGATGAGCAAGGCCGCCGCGCGGGAGTGGCGCGGCGCACCTGACAAAGGATTTCCAGACTGACGAGAAACCCCGAAGGGGGTTTTCCTCAAAATGGCCGGGAGGGGCCTTATGATGCTGACCATGATGATGGCGCAAGGCGTGGCGGATCTCGCCAGCCATGGCGCCGCCTATGCCCATGCCTTGAGCGACCCCGCGATCGTCGCGCCCGCCACGGATCTCGCCGGCCATCACGGCGCGCTGGCCGACAGCGCCCATCACGGCGCTCAGCTCCTGGCCCAGGCCGCCGATCCGGGCGCCGCAGGAACCGCGCAGGCGACCGCCCCCGCCGGGAGCGGCGGCTCGATTTCGGCTTCCGAATATGCCAAGCGCGTTCAGCAGCTCTCCCCTGGCAATCAGGAAGAGCAACTCGGCTGGCTCGCCACGATCGGCCGCCATTTCATCGGCATGTTCCAGAAGGGCGGCGAGGTCTTCCTCGGCTTCGTCACCGGCATCATCCCGACCCTCGTCGTCCTGATGACGGCTTTCTACGCGCTGACCGGCATGATCGGCGAAGAGCGGGTGCATGGTCTGGCTCAGAAGGCCGGTCGCTACGCTCTGACGCGCTACACCGTTCTGCCGGTGCTCGCCATGTTCTTCCTGACCAACCCTATGGCCTATACGTTCGGCACCTTCCTGGAAGAGAAGCACAAGCCGGCCTTCTACGATTCGGCCGTGTCCTTCTGCCATCCGATCCTGGGCCTCTTCCCCCATGCCAATGCCGGCGAGTATTTCGTCTGGGGCGGCGTTCTGGTCGCGCTTCTGGAGCTGGAAAACCGGGGCGTCATCCCGGCCGGCTACCACATCAATCTCGCCATCTTCTACTTCATGGTCGGCATCGTCGTGATCCTTCTCAAGGGCATCGTCACCGAGCGCGTCACGCGGTTTCTCGCGCAGCGCGAAGGCGTGACGCTCTAAGGCTCGGGACCGGAAGGACAGACCCATGACCAAGACATTCCGAGCCATTCGCGTGTCCGCCGGCAAGGGCGGCTGGGGCGGCCCGCTGGTGATCCAGCCTAGCCCTGAGCGCGACAAGATCGTCGCCGTCACCGGCGGCGGCATTCCCGCCGTCGCCCAGCGCCTCGCCGAACTCACCGGCGCGACCGTCGTGGACGGGTTCCGCACCCCGCCGCTCGAAAGCGAGATCGCGGCCGTGGTAATCGATTGCGGCGGCACGGCGCGCTGCGGCGTCTATGCCCGCAAACGAATCCCGACGGTCAACATCATGCCGGTCGGCCAGAGCGGCCCGCTCGCCCAATTCATCACCGAGGACATCTACGTTTCGGGCGTGACGCCCGAGGATATGGCCCCGGCGGATGGCACGGACGCACCCAGCGGCCAGGCTTCGGCCTCGCCCGCCGGCATGGGCCAGCCCACCGCCGCGCCGCGCAGCTTCTCCTCGGCGGCGGAAGCCACCGCCGCGCTCGGAAATTCCATGCCGGCCACCAACAAGGGCGGCCTGATCGGCGCGATCACCTCGGTCGGCCGCGTCATGGGCCGGGCCGTCGGCATCTTCTTCAATGCCGGACGGCGCACCATCGACATGGTGATTCGCAACGTGCTGCCCTTCATGGCCTTCGTGACCATGCTGATCGGCATCATCCTCTACACCGGCATCGGCGATCTCCTGGCCGCGCCGATGGGCCCGCTCGCCAACAATATTGTCGGCCTCATCGTCCTGTCGGCCATTTGCGGCCTGCCGTTCCTCTCGCCGATTCTCGGCCCCGGCGCCGTCATCGCGCAGGTGATCGGCGTCGCCATCATCGGCCCGCAGATCGCCAATGGCACGATCGCCCCCGCCATGGCCCTGCCGGCGCTCTTTGCCTACAACACGCAGGTCGGCTGCGACTTCGTGCCGGTGGGCCTCGCGCTCGGCGAAGCCAAGCCCAAGACGATCGAGATCGGCGTGCCGGCCGTGTTGCTCAGCCGCCAGATCATGGGTCCCGTCTCGGTGCTCATCGCCTGGGTCGCGAGCTTCTTCCTCTGATCGCGACGTGTTCCTTTGATATCGAAGCGGGCCGGCGCGCCGGCCCGCCCCTGCCGGGCGCGGCACTCATCACCGCTGCCCTTTCCCGGAGAGTGTCATGAGCCTACAATTCCGCACCGCCGTCACCGCCATCGGCCCCGATGTGGCCGACCTTCTGGAAGGTGGCGTACTCATTCTCTTTGCCGACGGCGCGCCGCCCGAGCTGGCCGAAGTCTCCGTGACGCACCGTGTGGTGGAAGGCCCGAGCGACGAGCCCCCCGCGCCGGGCGCGACGATCCGGGTCGGCTCCGTCGAGGCCAAGCTCACCGGCATCGGCCCGCTTGCCTGGGCCAAGGTGCGCGACATCGGCCATGTCGTCATCAACTTCAACGGTGCGGAAACGCCCGAGCGCCCCGGCGAAATCACCGCCAGCGAAGTCGATGCCGCGACGCTCGCCGGCGCGCTCCAGCCCGGCGCCGAGATCACGATCGGCGGCTGACCGCCGAGCCCTCGAGGGCAGCCCCTTCGGAGCCGCTCGCCACTGAGCATCGCGACCGATGCGCGGCATCGGCTCCGCTCGTCGCCCCTAGCCAGCGGCCGGAGCCCCCGCCGGTCCTTCGCCGGTTTCGATTTCCTTGTCCTCTGTGGAACTATGAGTGCCATGATCGAGCGATCCGTCGTCGTGCGCGTGCACGAAGGGCTTCATGCCCGCCCGGCCACGCAATTCGTCAAGCTCGCCAAGAGCTTCGCCAGCGAGATCGAAATCCGCTGCAACGGGCGGGGCGCCAGCGCCAAGAGCGCGGTGAAGCTGATGCTGCTGGGCGTCAAGGAGAACGACGAGGCGACGCTGCGAGCCGATGGCGACGACGCCGCCGACGCCCTTTCGGCCCTCTCCACCTTTCTTCAGACGCCGGATGCGGGCGACGTTGCGCTGCCCGCCAAGCCGGCCGAGACGCAAGCCACGCCGGCGCAGCCGCTCGCCACCAGCGCATCGCGCGGCATCGGCGCCAGCGAGGGCACGGCGATCGGCCCGGCCTTCGCCTTCTTCCCCGCCGCACTCGATATCCAGCCGCGCACCGTGCCCGGCCATGAGCGGGAGGCCGAGCGCGCGCGCTACAGCGCGGCGCTTGCCGAAACCGTCCAGTCCTTCCGCGAAGCCAAGAGCCGGCCGGGCCTGAAGCGCGACGATGCCGCCATCATCGACGCGCTGGTGGAAGTCGCAGAGGATGGCGAGTTCATCGCAGCCGTCGAGGCCGCGATCCGCGACGGGCGCGACGCGCCCAGCGCCGTGGTCGAGGCCGGCCGCGAGATCGCAGCAAACTTCGAAGCGCTGAGCGATCCTTATCTGCGCGCCCGCGCCGAGGATATTCGCAGCGTCACCCGCAGCCTCGCGCTGACGCTTCTCGGGCGCAAGGATACGACGCTCGCCGAGATGCCGAAGGGCTCGATCATCGTGGCGGACGAGATCGCCGCGCTGGACCTCGCCAAGGCGACGCTCTCGAACATCGGCGGCATTCTCTGCCGCAAGGGCGCGGCGACGAGCCATGTCGCCATCATGGCGCGCGCCCATGGTATCCCGGCCGTGCTCGGCTTTCCCACGGAGGAAGCGGTGCTGAAGGCGGCGCGCACGATCGGTCTCGATGGTTCCAGCGGCGAGGTCGCCATCGATCCGGACGGCGAGGCGACAATGCGCTTCCAAAGCGCCATCTCGCGCGAGGCGGAGGAGCGCCGCAAGCTCGACGCCTATCGCACCGTGGAGCCCAAGACGCGGGATAACAGGCGCATCGAGATCGCCGCCAATCTCGGCTCGCTCGCCGAGATCGAGGGGGCGCTCAAGGCGGGCGCCATGGGCGTCGGCCTGTTCCGCACCGAGTTCCTCTTCATGGAACGGCGGACCCTGCCGGGCGAGGACGAGCAGGCTGAGACCTACACCAAGCTCGCGGAAGCCTTCGCGCCCTATCCGGTCGTGATCCGCACGCTGGATATCGGCGGCGACAAACCGGTGGCCGGCATCGATTTCGAGCATGAGGACAATCCGTTTCTCGGCTGGCGCGGCGTGCGCATGTGCCTGGAGCGGCCCGATGTCTTCAAGCCGCAACTTCGCGCGCTCCTGCGCGCCTCGCCGGTCGGCAACGTCAAGATCCTGCTGCCGATGATCGCCGATGTCGGCGAAGTCCATGCCGTGCGCGCGCTCTTGGACGAATGCCGCACCGAACTGGATGCAGCAGGCATCGCGCATGGCGCGTTCGAACTGGGCGTGATGATCGAGACCCCGGCGGCCGTGTTCCTCGCTGCCGAGATCGCGCGCGAGGTGGACTTCTTCTCGGTCGGCACGAACGACCTGACGCAATATGTCATGGCGGCCGACCGCCTCAATCCGCGTGTCGCCAAGCTGAACCGCACGGAGCATCCGGCCGTTCTCGCCGCCATCCGCCACGCGGCCCAAGCCGCGCGCGAAGCCGGCATCTGGATCGGCGTCTGCGGCGAGGCAGCGGCCCGCCCCGACCTCATCCCCTTCTTCGTGGAGAACGGCGTGAGCGAACTCTCCATGAGCCCGACCTCCATCCCTCGCGCCAAGAAATGCGTGACGGAGATCTGAGCGGTGTAAGATGGCTGTTTGAAGTAGTTTCCTGCCTGTCCGCTTTCGGCGACAATCGGAGAGAAGCAGCCAGTCAAGGAGCGAATAGCGTATGGATGATCCGGTTCTTGGATTCTATGACGAGCATGCGGGCACCTACGCGGCCGATAGCGTCACCAATCCGCACCTCCTGAGCTTCCTGCAACGCTGTAGATCGGGAGGACGGGTTCTCGAACTGGGTACGGGTGCTGGATTGGATGCCAAGGCCATGCTCGGCGCTGGGTTCGACGTCGACGCGTCTGATGGATCGGCGGAACTGGCTAAGATCGCCTCGGCTCGTCTTGGGCAGCCTGTCAGGACGATGAAGTTCAACGAGTTGGATGCAGTCGAAGCCTACGACGGGATATACGCCTGTGCGTCGCTGACTCACGCGCGCCGCAACGAGTTGCCGTCGATACTTGCCAAGATCCGCGCCGCCCTTGTGGACGGAGGCGTGGTTTGGGCCAGCTTCAAGACGGGCGCGCAGGAGGACGAGGACAGTCTCGGTCGTTACTACAACTACTTGTCACCCAGTGAACTCTTCACGTGCTGGCAGGATAACGGGCCTTGGACGCGCGTCGAGATCGAGAGCTGGGTCGGGAGCGGCTACGATCAGAAGGTAACAAACTGGTCTGCAATTACGGCCTACCGCTGACCTTTGCCGTCCGCTTTCAAGCGCAAATCGCGATAGAAACAGTGTCTCTGAAGGGTCGCAATCTGTCAAACATGCACCTCGAAGCGTGACGCCGAGGACCGTTTGGAAGCCGTTGACGCGCCAATAGCTCTTTGAAATGGCGCTGAGCTTCGTCAGCGCGCCATCTCGGCCGCGATCTCCTCATAAGTCCGGGCAACAAAATCGGCCCCGGCTTCGTGCAGCGCCTCGCCGGAATTGGCGAGGAGGTGCGCGCCGCCGAGAAATCCATAGGCCGCCATGCCCGCCGCCTTCGCGCCCATGATGCCGAAGCGGGAGTCTTCGATCACGAGGCAGCGCGCGGGATCGACACCCATCCGGGCGGCCGCGTGAAGCACGAGATCGGGCTCGGGCTTGCCGCGCGACACGTCATGCGAGGAGAAGATCGCATCCGCCGCGAAATACGAAGCGAGCCCTGTCACGAAAAGGCTGTGCCGGATGCGCTCGTGATCGGACGAGGACGCGACACATCGCGGGAGCGAGGAGGCGTCCAGAAATTCCACCACGCCCGGCACGGGCCGCAGGTGCTCCGTGAAGTGCGCCTTCGTCTCCTGCCAGAAGCGGGGATGGTAATCCTGCGAAATGCGCTGGCCGGTGCGCGCCTCGATACCATCCAGAATGTCGTGGAATTTCATGCCCACGAAGCTGTTGACCATCTCGGCCGTGACATCGATCCCGGCCTGTCGGAAGACCGACTGCATGGCCCGTCGCGCCAGGATTTCGCTATCGACGAGCACGCCGTCGCAATCGAAGATGATGAGATCGAACTCGGCCATGGGCCTCTCCCCAAACGCAGAAGCCGTGCCGGCGAACTCCGGTTCGTCGGTACGGCGTCGAGGCTTCGAAGTCTATCGCATTCCCCGGCTGCCAGCGTGTCCGCTTCGCCGGGTCAGGTGGCGGGTCATCAGCGCGTCAGTTCGCGCAGGAGACGCGCCACCTCGGCTCGCTGTTCGAATTGCGGCATGTGGCCGGTGCGGGGGAACACGTGCAAGGCGACGCGCCCTGGCAGACCGGCGAAATGCCGGACAGGCACGACCCGATCCTCCGTGCCCGCGACGATCTTCACCGGCATGGCGAGATCGGCCAGGAGACCACGCACGTCGAAATGCTGCGTGCCGTTGGAGAAGAGCCGGCTGACCAGCCGCGTCTGCGCCTCCGACTGGACGCCATCGGCGCGGCCGCGCGCGGTGGCGCGCACGAACCCGTCCGAAATCGCGGCGGGATCGCTGACGAGATGGCGCAGCCAGGAGCGGATCGGCGCTTCTTCCCGCGCGCGGGCGAACCCTTCCGCAAACGCCGTGTCGATATCAGGCCCGAAGCCGGCGGGCGCGAGCAACAGGAGCGAGCGCACGTCGATCGCCAGCCCGGCCGCGACAGCGGCCGCCACCGCGCCGCCGAGCGAATGGCCGACGAGATGACAGGAGGCGAGGCCCAGCGCTTGAAGCGTCTCCTCCACGCCGGACACCAGCGCGTCGAACCCATCCGCCTCGCGTCCGACCGAACCGCCATGACCGGCCAGATCAAGCCCAAGCACCGGATTGGGGCCGGTGAACTCCGCCAGAAGCGGACGCCAGCTGGCGCTTTCCGAGCCGAAACCGTGAAGGAGGACGAGAGGTGTGCCCTCCCCTTCGCGCAGCGTCACGACGTGGAGCGGCGTCTCGCCATTGACAACGAGACGCGGTTTGGCCGGTGCCGGCTGGGGCGCTGGCTGGCGGGCAAGACCGGGTGCCGGCGCGGGTGGCTCGGTGCGAACCGGAGCCTCCGCCGGCCGGGCCCTGGCCGCTGCCTGCTGGGCCGCCGCTTCCACATCCTCGCGGCCGATGCGCCCCATCGGGCCATGGCCGGTGATGCTGGAGAGGTCGATGCCATAGTGGCGCGCGATGCGCCGGGCGAGAGGCGTTGCACGAACGCCGCGGCGCTCGCCCGTCTCCTTGCCGCAGCAAGGCTTGCCCCCGCCGTTCATTCGGGCTGGCACGTTTTGCCTTTCGGCCGGCTTGGAGTCCGCTTTCCCATCCGGGTCGGGTCCGACCACGTTCGGCGTGCCCGCGTCGGCCGTCGGCGCGGGCGCATTCACCGCCTCGCCCTCGGCATAGATCCAGGCGACCGGCGAGCCGACGGCGATGTCGACGCCCTCCGCGCCCGTGACGTTGCGCAGCGTGCCGGAGGCCGGCGCGTCCACCTCCATGGCGGCCTTGTCGGTCTCGATCTCGAACAGCGGTTCGCCCTTCTTGATCGTATCGCCGTCCTTGTAGAACCAGCGCGAGATCTGGCCGGTCGCCATGTCCATGTCGACCTTGGGGAGGATCACTTCGGTCGGCATGGCGTCAGCGCTCCCGCCGGGCCAGCGCGCGCACGGCCTGAACAATGTCGGGCACCTGCGGCACAACGGCCTTTTCGAGTTCGGGATTATAGGGGATGGGCGATTCCGCGCCGCCCAGCCGGATGATCGGCGCGTCGAGATAGTCGAAAGCTTCCGATTCCGCGATCATCGCCGAGATTTCGGCCCCGACACCCAAGGTCTTCACGCCCTCATAGACGCAGACGAGACGGCCGGTCTTCATGACGCTCGCGATGATGGTCTCGCGATCCATCGGGCGGATGGTGCGCAGGTCCACGACCTCGACGTCGATGCCGTCTTTGGCCAGTTCCTCGGCGGCGCTCAAGGCCTTATGCACCATGATCGCAGAGGCGACGATGGTGACGTCCCGCCCCGCGCGGCGCACCAGCGCCTTGCCGATCGGCACGGTGTAGCGCCCTTCGGGCACCTCGCCCTTCATCTTGTAGAGGATCTTGTGCTCGAAGATCATCACTGGATCGGGATCGTCGATCGCGGCGAGCAACATGCCCTTGGCGTCGTGCGGGGTCGCGGGCTGGAGGACCTTCAGCCCCGGCACATGGCCGAGCCAAGCCTCCAAGCTCTGGGAATGCTGCGCCGCCGCGCCCGTGCCCGACCCAGCGGGAAAGCGCATCACGAGCGGAACGGACACATTGCCGCCCAGCATGAAGCGGAGCTTGGCCGCCTGGTTGACGATCTGCTCCATGGCGAGCGTCGCGAAGTCGGAGAACTGGAACTCGTAGATCGGCTTCATGCCGGTCAGCGCCGCGCCGACGGCCACGCCCGCGCCGCCGAGTTCCGCGATCGGCGTGTCGATGACCCGGTCCGCGCCGAAGCGGTGGACGAGATCGCCCGTCACCTGGAACGCCCCGCCATAGACGCCGATATCCTCGCCCATGATGAAGACGCGCGGGTCTTCCTCCATGGCGATGGCGATGGCTTCCTGGATCGCCTGGGCATAGGAAAGCTCGCGGCCGACAGCCGCGTCGATGGTCTCGCTCATCATAAGAATCCTTCGGCTCGGGGCCGTTATGCCGTGTAGACGAAGGCCGTCGCGTCCTTTGCATCGGGCGACGGCGAGTTCTTGGCAAATTCGATGCCGTCCGCGATCTCGCGTTCGACGCCTGCCCGGATCGCCTCGATCTCGGCCGCATCCACGACGCCATAGTCCAGCATCTCGGCCTCGAACCGGCCGATCGGGTCCTTGGAGATCCAGTCGTCGATCTCTTCCTTGGTGCGATAGCGGTTGCGATCGCTCTTGGAATGGCCGCGATGGCGGTAGGTCTTGCACTCGATGAGCGTCGGCCCCTCGCCGGCCCGCGCGCGCTCGATGGCCTTGTGCGAGGCTTCGGCGACGTCCGACAGCGAGTTGCCGTCCACCGTCACGCCCGGCATGGCATAGGCCACGGCGCGATCGGCGATGTTCTTCACCGCCGTGGAGCGTTCGGTCGAGACCGACATGCCGTACTTGTTGTTCTCGCACACGAACACGACCGGCAGCTTCCAGATCGAGGCCATGTTCAGCGCCTCGTGGAAAGCGCCCTCGTTGTTGGCCCCGTCGCCGAAGAAGGAGACGACGACGTCGCGCCGCTTCTGCATCTTCATGGAAAGCGCGGCACCGACCGCGATCGGCAAGCCACCGCCCACGATGCCGTTGGCCCCCAGATTGCCCTTGGTGACGTCGGCAATGTGCATCGAGCCGCCGCGCCCCCGGCAATAGCCCGTTTCCTTGCCGAAGAACTCGGCGAACATGCGCCCGACCTCGGCACCCTTGGCGATGCAATGGCCGTGGCCGCGATGGGTGGAGGTGATCTGGTCCGTATCGGTCAGCGCGAGGCAGGTGCCGACGGCGGACGCTTCCTGCCCGATGGACAGATGCATCGTGCCGTGGATGAGGCCGCGCATATAGCTTTCCTCCGCCCCTTCCTCGAAGCGGCGGATCAGATGCATCTGGCGCAGCGCGTCCTTCAGCACCTCGGGTGGGAAGTGGCGGAAGGCGAAGGGCTTGTTGTCGCCCTCGCGCGCGGCAGAATTGGCGGGCACATCTTCGGCGGACGGGGCCATCTGGGGCAATGCGGACATGGGTTCCTCCCTCCCCTCTCCTCAGGCCGCCGCGCTGGTCGCGAACCGGCTGTCGGCCTGATCGAGGCGCTGGCGGATCTGGGTGATGACGAGACTGTCGTCCGGCTGGCAATTGGCGTAGGTCAGCTTCTCGCCGGCCTTGATCGGCTTGATGACGCGGGCGCGCTCGGCCAGACCCAGCGGCAGAGCGCCCTCATTGCGCGCCCCTTCCCAGGTCATGGCGAAGCCGCGATAGTCGTATTCGCCGATCTGGCCGAGCGTGTCGCCGGGGTTCAGATCGCGCTTGGCGAGCGTCACGCACTCGGCCACCGGGCGCTCGGCGGGCTGCATGTCGGGCGCCTTCTTCACCACCGCGCGCACCGCCGAAAGCGGCACTTCCAGCGAGGTCAGATGGTAGGGGCGGAAGATCGTGTAGTTGGGGCCGGGGCCCATCTTCAGATCGCTCATGCGCTCCAGCACGCGCTCGTGCCTGGGCTTCACGATACAGAAGACGCCGGGTGCGACGCCCTTGCCGATCGAATAATCGACCTTGCCGGTCCCTGAGAGAACGCCGCCGTCTTGCCTTGTGCAGAGAACCGAGGCGAGCTCGTCGCGCGTCGCGGCCGGGCCGTGCATGCCCGGAACATCGGGCACGAGCCCGGTCGCGTTGGCCACCGCCACCATCTCGATCATGGTCTTGGAGCCGTCCACGAACTCCACCAGCATGCGCGCGTTCATGTTGCGACGCGCCGCTTCCTCCTCATAGGCATCGGGCGTCGCATCGAACTTCAGCGGGTTGTTCTTGCCCTTGCCGGCGCACACGATGTCGAAGCCGAGCGACTGGGCAAAGCCGACGATCTCGATCGTCGCCGCCGGCTCGTCGCCCGCGGCGCCCGTGTAGACGACGCCGGCCTTGGCGGCTTCCTCGCGCAGGAAACGGCCGATCGTGATGTCGGCCTCGACATTCAGCATGACCACATGCTTGCCGTTTCGGAACGCTTCCAGCGCGATCAGCGTGCCGACATTGGGATTGCCCGTCGCGTCGATTACCACGTCGATGTGGCCCGACGCGCAGAGCGCCTTGTAATCCTGCGTCAGCGCGACCTTGCCGCCCTCGATGGCGCGGTCGATGTCGTTGACGCCGCCGGCGTGGGCGAATTCGGTGCCCGCCATGCGCAACGCGGCCTCCGCGCCCGCGATGTTCAGCTCGGACAGAGCCCCCAGCCGCACGCCGGGCATGAGGGTGAGCTGCACCACCATGTCCGTGCCCATCTGGCCCGAGCCCGCGAGCCCCACCGTCACCGGCCCGTTCTTGTCCGCATAGGCCTGAAGCTCGGCCGCAAGGCCCACCTGAAGAATGGTCATCGAAGATCCTCCCTGCGATCTTTGATACTTTTGTATATTAAAAAGCACAAGAGTTCAAAGATCGAGAAGTGAGAATCCTTCACGTGCCCAGAGGGCCCACCATCATGCGCTCGTCAGCGACGCAGGTTTCAGGGTCGATGACGAGCGCATCGCGGAGCGGAACATCCAGCCCTTGAGGCCCGCATGTCGTGGCGGCGGGCCTGAGACAGAGAGATCAGCGGCCCAGGGTTTCGCAAGAACCGCCGGACCGAGCATGCAGGCCGCTTCGGGCTGATGAAACGGATGGACGGTCAGAGCTTTGGAGGACCGAAGCACCGGGAGAGCACACGCTCGCGCGCGCCGCCAAAAGTTCGGGAAGCCGCCGGCCCTGCACGCCCTGGTCGGCGGCCCCGGCTTCAAAACCGATAGGTCGCGTTGACGCGGAAGGATCGGCCGGGTTCGGAATAGAAGAGGTTCGGCTGCGAACGCGTTTCAGGCACGTTCACCGCGTCATAATAGGTCTTGTCGAAGAGGTTGAAGATACCGGCCGCGATCTTCAGGCCCGGCAGCGGCTCCGGCTCGACCCAGGCGGTGACATCCACCACGCCATAGCCGGGCGCCTTGAAGCCGTCATCCACCTTGTCTCGCCGCGCGGCAAGCTTGGTCGTCACCTCGCCGCCCCAATGCGTTTGCGCGTAGCCCAAGCCGAGGATCGCGGTCAGCGGTGGCACGGAGTCGAGATAGGTATCGTCCGTCAGGTTGCGCCCTTCGGCATAGGCGAGCGAGGCGCGCGCCGTCCAATGGTCGAGGAAGCGGGCATGAGTGCCCAGTTCGACGCCCGAAATCCGGGCGTCGGGAACGTTGGTGTAACTCGACACGCCGCCCAGCGGATATTCCCCGCCCGGCCTGGTCAGTTGCACCGTGTCGATGAAGTTCTGGTAGCGCGTGGTGAAGAGGTTGATCCGCGCGCCCAGCGCCTCGTCCCCGGCGCGCAGGCCGACATCGAACCCGTCGCTCGTTTCGGCCTCGAGATCGGCATTGCCCCGGCGCAAATAGGAGCCGACCGCGCCATAGCGCGAATACAGCTCGCCCACCGTCGGCGCGCGGAAACCCCTCGTATATTGCGCATAGGCGGTGAGAGCGGGCACCAGATCGTATTCGAGCCCAAGCTTGGGCGAAAAAGCGTGGTCGCTGTTCTCAGGCGGCAGCTTGCCGTCATAGGCGGCGCTGGCGCGATATTCGGGCGTGCTTTCGGGCTCGTTGTCATACCAGTCGAAGCGCAGGCCCGGCGTCACGCGCAGCCGGCCCGCGAGAAGCGAGACCACGTCCTCGCCGTAGAGGCCGACGAGGCGGCTGGTGACATCGGGCGCGTCGGCCTGGTTGGTGTGGAGCATTCCGCAGGCGAAGCGATCGCGCGCGCGGCGCAGCGAGCAGGCGTCCCGCCCGGCGGAATATTGCGTCGTGTCGGCGCTGCGAAGCTCGGTGCCGAAGGTCAGGCGGTGCCGGACCGAGCCCGTGTCCAGTGTCTTGGAGGCGAAGCCGTTGAAGCCGACCGCTGATTCCTCGATCGAATTGTCGCGCGTGAACGGCCCGATCACCGAGGTCGAGCGCAGGGCATCGACGGTCGTGTCGCGCGAGACGTCCTGATAATACAGAACCGCCCGAGCCGTATCGATCCAGCCTTCGCCGTCCGGCGTGTCGAAATCATAGGTCAGCGCCGCCTTATGCCGCTCGACCTCCTCGCCCGTATAGTAATTTCCCGCGCGGTAATTGCCGGTCGCGCTCTGGCTGGTGCGCCCGTCGATCGTCGCGTCGCGATGGTAGATTTCGCCCGTAAACCCGAAACGATGCCCGCCCTCCACATTTTGATAGATCTTGGCCAGGAGGCTATAAGCCTCGTCATCGGCCGGGTTCGCCTTCGTGCGGGAGGCGCCGAGACTGTCGGCCTCGCCCATCGTCTCCGTTTCGTGGCCGCCGCGATAGGTGCCCTGCACCAGCGCGGTCGTGTCGCCCGCGCGGATCGCCAGGGCATGGCTGGTGAACCCGCTTCGATCGGCCGAATCATAGCCGGACTTCGACAGGGTGCCGATGCGACGCCCGCCCAGAAGCAGGTCTTCGGGCTCAAGCGTTCGCAGCGCCAGAACGCCGCCGAGCGCGCCCGAGCCCAGAAGCGGGTCCGCCCCGCGCGTCACGTCCAGCGCTGAGAGGACGTTGAAGTCGAAACTATCCGCCCCGCCGTTCGCACCGCGCGTCACGTCGCTGAGATAGGGCACGCGAATGCCGTCGATCGTGGTGAGGACGCGCGGCCCTTCGAGGCCGCGAATATTGATGCTATTGGTGGCGCGATTGAAGGAAATGCCCGCTTCCTGCGTGCGGCCGAGATCCTGAATCGTGTCGATCAGCTGATTGTCGATCGCCGCGCGCGTCGTGGTGCTGGTGGTCTGAGTTCCAGCCACCCCGTCCAACGCCCCGGCCTCACCGGATTCGACCGTCACGGTCTGAAGCTGAACCGCATCGGTGGCCGGCACCGCCGTCTGAGCTTGCGCGGCTTGAGGGGCGAACAGGGCGCAGGCGGCCACACCGATCAAGAGAGTTCGACTGGTCACGGCCATCTGCCCTGATCCTTTCCGAGATGAAAGCAACAAAAAGATCGCGCACGCCTCGATCGAGGCCAAGGCGCTCAACGCCATCGCGTACTGCGTTGTCTATCTCCCGCAAAAACGAGGAGTCAAACAAATACGACTTGAATCTACTACATCAGAACATTTCAAAACTGCCAATTCGATCTATAGAATCGTTCAAAGAACCATTATAAATTGATTTTCAGGATGATTTACTTGACGCGTCGCACGAGCGGATATTAAGCAGGCACGATCATTCCAGCTGCGGAACGGCCTGCCATGCGCGCGTCCACCCTCGCCCTCGCCTTGACCCTCCTTTCCTTGCCCGCGCTTTCGGCCGCTGCCCGCGCCGATCCGCTGCCGACGCGGGTCGTCTCGATCGGCGGCGCGGTGACGGAAATTCTCTATGCGCTGGGCGAAGCGGGCCGCGTTGCGGCGGTGGATACGACCAGCCTCTACCCGCCCGCCGCGCTTCAGGAGAAACCCAATGTCGGCTATCTCCGCGCGCTGTCGGCCGAGGGCGTCCTGTCGCTGTCGCCGGACCTCATCCTCATGGACAATGGCGCGGGGCCGAAGGAGGCGGTGGCGCTGATAGACGCTGCGGGCGTGCCGGTTCGCCATGTGCCGAGCGGGCAGACCGTTTCCGAGCTTCTGGACAAGATCCGCCTCGTGGCCGGCGCGGTCGGGCGCGAGGCCGAGGGCGAGGCCATGGCGCAGCGCACGGAGCGCGAGTTGCAGGCCCTGACGGACGAGCTGAAAGGCATTCAGCAGAAGCGCCGCGTTCTCTTCATCCTGTCGATCGCCGACGGGCGCGCCAACGCGGCGGGGCACGGCACGGGGGCGGATGCAGTGATCCGTCTGGCCGGCGGCGAAAACGTCTTTGCGGATGCCGAGGGCTACAAGATGCTCTCGCCTGAAGCCGCCGCCGCGCTCCAGCCGGACGTGATCCTGATGGTGGATCGTGCCGGCCCGGGCGGGCCGGACCCTTTGTCGATCCCAGCACTGGCCGCCACGCCCGCCGGCCAGACGGGCAACGTGGTCCGCATGGACGCCGCTTACCTGCTCGGCTTCGGCCCGCGCCTGCCGGCGGCGCTGCGCGATCTCGCCGCGCGCCTTTATCCCGAAGCGGGCCTGCGCGCAGCCGCGCCAGCGCTCGAGGAGGCGGCCCATGTCCGTTGAGGCCTTGCCTCTCGTGGCTCACGCCCGCTCCGCTGTGGGGGACCGCAGCGCCAGCGCGCGCATGGCGACTCTCGCGCTGTCGCTGCTGCTTCTCGCAACGCTAGTGGCCGCGCTCGGCACCGGCCCCTCGCCACTCTCGCCCGGCCGCGTCGGCGCGATCCTGTTGGCCGGGCCGAAAGGTCAGGTCGCCTCGCTCGCCGACACGGTGATCGTCTGGCAGATTCGCCTGCCGCGCGTTCTCCTGGGGACCTTGGTTGGCGCGTCCCTCGGGCTCGTCGGCGCGATGATGCAGGGGCTCTTCCGCAACCCGCTGGCCGATCCCGGCCTGATCGGCGTGTCCTCAGGTGCAGCCTTCGCGGCGGTCGCCACGATCGTTCTTTCAGGCGGCGCGCTTGCGCCCCTCGCCGCCGCGCTCGGCCTCTATGCCCTGCCCGTCGCCGCCTTCGTCGGCGGTCTGGCCGCGACGCTCCTGATCTACCGGATCGGCACGCGGGCGGGCCGCTCCTCGGTCGCGCTCATCCTGCTCGCGGGCATCGCGCTCGGCGCCTTCGCGGCGGCGGGCACGGGTTTTCTCGTCTATCTCAGCGACGACAACCAGTTGCGCGACCTCACCTTCTGGAGCCTCGGCGGTCTGTCGGGCGCGACCTGGACCAAGCTTTGGGCCGGCCTGCCGATGATGGGCGCGGCGCTTCTCCTGTCGCCCTTTCTGGCGCGCGGGCTCAACGGCATCGTGCTCGGCGAGGCGGAAGCCTATCATCTCGGCATTCGCGTGCAGCGGTTGAAGCGCCTGACGATCCTCCTCGTGGCACTCGCCACCGGCGCGGCCGTCGCGGTGTCGGGCACGATCGGCTTCGTCGGCATCGTGGTGCCGCATCTCCTGCGCCTCTGGTTCGGGCCGGATCACCGCCATCTCCTGCCCAATGCCGCGCTCGGCGGTGCCATACTTCTGCTTCTCGCCGACATGGCGGCCCGCACGTTGGTCGCGCCCGCCGAACTGCCCATCGGCATTCTCACTGCCGCGCTCGGCGCGCCCGTCTTTCTCTGGATTCTGCTGCGCCGTCGCGGCCTCGCGGGGCTCTGATTGCCGATGCTTACTCTATCCTCGGCCAGCCTCGCCTATCGCGGCCATACCGTCGTTCATCCGCTGGATCTCGCGATCGAACCCGGCATGGTCACGATCGTGATCGGGCCGAACGGCGCGGGAAAATCCAGCCTCCTTAAGCTGATGACCGGCGAGGTCGAGCCGTCGGGCGGCGAGGCTCTGTTGGACGGTCAGCCCCTTTCCCGCTGGACGCCGGAGCGCCTGGCGCGCCGGCGCGCCGTGCTGCCGCAAAGCTCCAGCCTCGCCTTTCCCTTCACCGTCGCGGAGGTCGTGCGCTTCGGGCTGGAAGCGGGCGGCCGAGGGCGCGAGCCCGCCGCGATTCAGACCGCGCTGCACCTCGTCGATCTCGCAGGCTTCGCCGGCCGGCTCTACGAGGAATTGTCCGGCGGCGAGCAGCAGCGGGTGCATCTCGCCCGCATCCTCTGCCAGATCGGCGCGCCCGTCGCAGAGGGCCAGGCGCGGCTTTTGTTTCTGGACGAGCCGGTCTCCAGCCTCGACATCCGCCACCAGCTCGGCGTGCTCCAGATCGCCCGCGACTTCGCGAAAGGCGGCGGAGCCGTGGTCGCCGTGCTGCACGATCTCAACCTCGCCGCCGGCTTCGCCGATCGCCTCATCGCCATGGCAGGTGGGCGCGTCGCCTCGGATGGGCCGCCCGCCGAGGTCCTGACCGACCGGCTGGTGGAAGAGGTCTTTGGCGTTCGACTGCCGGTCGGCGCAACGCCCTTCCCGCCCCAACCCTTCGTCCTGCCGCAGACGGCGGCGCAGATCAGGAATACCCCATGGACACGCTAAGCGATCCAACCACGGCCGGCGCCGCGCCCTTCTACGCCACGGGCAAGCGCAGCCGCGACCTCGCCACCGAACTCGGTCTGTCGGAGGCGGAGCTCCTCGTGGCCCATCGCGGGCCGGAGGTCGTGCGCCTTCGCCTCGACCCGAAGGCGTTGGTGGAGGCCCTCCCGGCGCTCGGCGAAATTATGGTGCTGACGCGCAACGACGCAGCCGTCCACGAGAAGGTCGGCACGTTCGGCCAAATCCGCTTCGGACAAGAAACCGGCCTCGTGCTCAATCCGCCGATCGACCTGCGCCTCTTCCCGCGCCATTGGCGCGCGGCCTTCGCGGTGGAGACCCCGCATGAAGCCGGCCCGCGCCGTTCGGTGCAGATTTTCGACGCGGCGGGCGATGCGATGATCAAGGTGCATCTGCGGGCCACCTCCAGCCTCGACGCCTTCGAAGCCCTGCGCACGCGCTTCGCCGCGCCCAAGGCCAAGCCGCTGGACATCGCGCCCTACCCGGCGACGTCGGCCACACAGGCGGGCGATCCGGCGGCCTTCCGCGCCGAGTTCTCGCAGATGCGGGACGTCCACGAATTCTTCCCGCTCCTGCGCCGCCATGGGCTCGACCGGCGCTCGGCACTTGGCCTTCTCGGCCAGAACCATGTGCGAGGGATTGGCGCGCTGGCCGCGACCCGGCTTCTGGAGGACGCCAGCACCACGGGGCTGCCGATCATGTGTTTCGTGGGAAATCGCGGCTGCATCCAGATTCATACCGGCCCGGTCGAGACGATTCGCGCCATGGGGCCGTGGATCAACGTCCTCGATCCCGGCTTCAACCTTCATCTGCGTGAGGACCTTGTGGCGGAGGCCTTCGCCGTGCGCAAGCCGACGCGGCATGGCGAGCTGACCTCCGTCGAGCTCTACGACGCCCGGACGGAGTTGATCGCGCAGTTCTTTGGCGTGCGTAGCGAAGAAGGACCCGAAGATCCGCTCTGGCGCGCGTTGGTGTCGCGGCTTGGGGCAGGCTTCAGCGCTTGAGAGCCTGTTGGCATCACCCATTCTCTAGATTAGAATGATTCTAAACTAGAGTCTTGGAGAGCTTTCATGCGTTTCCTGTCGTTCGGCCGCCGCGCCTTTTCCGACCTCAGCGAGCGTGAAATCCTCGCACTCGCCATTTCGGCGGAGGAGGATGACGGCCGCATCTATGCCACCTATGCCGAGCGCTTGGAGGCGGACTATCCGGCTTCCGCCGCCGTGTTCCGCGAAATGGAGCGCGAGGAGGACGGGCATCGCCGCGCCCTGATCGCCGAGCACGAACGGCGGTTCGGCCCGACCATTCCGCTGATCCGGCGCGAGCATGTGGCGGACTACGTCTCGCGCCGCCCGGTCTGGCTGGTGGAAAATCTCGGGCTGGAGCAAATCCGCGCCGAGGCCGAGCGGATGGAGGACGCCGCCGCCCGCTTCTACGAGGCGGCCGCCGCGCGCACGAGCGACGCCGGCACACGCCGTCTCCTGGGCGATCTCGCGGCCGCCGAGCGCGGCCACCAGACGCGGGCAGGCGAACTCGAGCAGGCGCATCTCAGCGAAGGCGCGCGCGCCGACGAAGCGACGGCCTCGCGCCGACAATTGATCCTGACGCTGATCCAGCCGGGCCTGGCCGGGCTGATGGACGGCTCGGTCTCCACCCTCGCCCCGATCTTCGCCACGGCCTTCGCCACGCGCGATCCGGCGACGACGCTGACGGTCGGCCTCGCGGCCGCGATCGGCGCGGGCATTTCGATGGGCTTCACCGAGGCGGCGCATGACGATGGCAAGCTGTCGGGCCGTGGCTCACCCATCAAGCGTGGCCTTGCCACAGGCCTGATGACGACGCTGGGCGGGCTCGGCCATGCCCTGCCCTATCTCATCTCGGAGTTCTGGACGGCGACGATCGTCGCCTTTGTGGTCGTCTTCATAGAGCTTTGGGCCATCGTCTGGATTCAGAACCGCTTCATGGAAACGCCGATCCTGCGCGCGACGACACAGGTCATCATCGGCGGCGCGCTGGTTCTGGCGGCCGGCATCCTGATCGGCGGTGGTTGAAACGGAATGCTTAACCACCACACGCTATAAGAGAGAACAGGATAGTTCACGCGCGAGGCATGAGGCCGGAGCGATCGAACCGGCAGGGCCGCGCAGGACGCGCCGGCTCTGCTTCGAGGGATGAAACCGCTCATGCTTAGTGCCCTGCAGAACACGGCCGTCCAATTGCTTCGGCCTGCCGTGACGCCCGATCCGCGCAACCGCATCGGGCCAGCCGACAGCCCGATCGCGGCCGCGCAGAAAACAGCTGCCGCCGGTCCGCTTACCGGCGCGGATAAACCCGGCGTCACGCAGGTCAAACTCAAGCTGTTCGAGCGGCTGGGTGAGGCGCTTGGCCTGAAAGTCGAGGATTACGCCTCGCTCGGTTCCTATGCCCGCGCCGTGCGCGGCGCGATCGAGGCGACCCGGCAGCAGGAGGGCGGCGCTGCGGCGCTTAAGGCGATCGAACAGACGCTCGACCTCAACAAGCTCGGCATGACGCTCGACACGCTGATCGGCGCGATGGAGGAACCGGAGGGCGAAGCCGATCGCGCCTTGGAAAAGGCGCTCGCCGAGTTTCTGGGCGTCGAGCCCCCCAAGGCGAAGAGCGGCGCAGGCCCCTTCCAAACGGACGCGCTCGGCCTCTACGGGTCGGCGGCCGGGCGGTAGGGCCGCGCAGGCTCCCTCATCTACGAAAGCCATCCGTTTTCGCGCTCAGCGATTGCGTTCCAAGCCATAGAAAAAAGGCCGATCCGGGGGCGACGGGCTCGCCGGGTCGGCGTCCGCGCGTCCCGGCCCTGACGCACGGAAGACCGGATGTCGCCATTGCCGAGGTCTTCGGCACCCTTTACGATCCTTTTCACGCGGCAAAGGTGGAGGCCAGAACCCGTGGGCGTTCGGGCCGGTATCCCCAACCAACCGGCTGAGATCGCCGACAAGTTGAGCGCCGGTTGCGGGAGGACAGTTCCCAAAACATCCGATCGCCTCTCGGACTATCCGTTTCGCGTCAAACCTCTCTCCGCCCCTCGTAGCGGTTCGCCGCCCCCGACCTAATATCGAACCGTCCGAAAGGGCCTCGTCCATGAACATCGC
>NZ_BBWS01000030.1:0-154371 GCF_001463925.1 Aureimonas sp. N4
CAGGCCAGCTGCAGCGCGCCGCCATGTACGGACCGTACCCGGACGGCTTCGTCATGGTTCCGCACTGCCTGGAATACCGCAAGCAGTGGGATGTCGAGAACTATGGCGAGCGGGCGGCCGACGCCATCGAGGAGGTCATCCTGCGCGAAGGGCCGGACACGATCGGCCTTCTGTGCCTCGAACCCGTGACCGCCGGGGGCGGCGTCATCGTGCCGCCCGAGGGCTACTGGCCGCGCGTGCAGGAGATCTGCCGCAAGTACGACATCCTTCTCCATATCGACGAGGTGGTCTGTGGCCTCGGGCGCACGGGCACCTGGTTCGGCTACCAGAATTTTGGCGTCCAGCCCGATTTCGTGACCATGGCCAAGGGCGTCGCGTCCGGCTACGCGGCAATTTCCTGCACGGTGACGACCGAGGCCGTGTTCGAGAAGTTCAAGGACGACGCCGATCCGATGGCCCATTTCCGGGACATCTCGACCTTCGGGGGCTGCACGGCGGGTCCGACGGCGGCGCTGGAAAACATGCGCATCATCGAGGACGAGGGGCTGCTGGACAACTGCCTTGCCATGGGCGCGCGGCTGCGGGGCAATCTCGAAGCCTTGAAGGAGAAGCACGCTGTCATCGGCGACGTGCGCGGGCTCGGCCTGTTCCAGGGCGCGGAGCTGGTGAAGGATCGCGCGACCAAGGAGCCGGTGGACGAGAAGAGCGTGGCGCGCGTCATCGCGGAAGCGGGCGCGCGAGGCGTGATGATCGGCGCGTCGAACCGCTCGATCCCGGGCCTCAACAACACGCTCTGCCTCGCCCCGGCGCTGGTGGTCAGCGCCGCCGAGATCGATGCCATCACCGCCGCCATCGACGGCGCGCTCACAGCCGTGTTCGGCTGACGCTTCGAAAGGGCCGGCGAGCGGGAGCTCTTCCCCTCGCCGGCTCTGTCATCGGGCCGTCAGGCGGCAGGGCTAAATCGGGATTTCTCTTCCGGATGTCTCGTGGCCCGCCGATGCTGTTTCCCGAACTGAGCTATGCCCGCCCGCATGATCGCCTCGCTCGGCGTCTGGTGATCCGCTCCATGGAACAGGCGGCCGGGCGGCGGAAGCTGGCGCGGCTCTACGCGCTCTGGCGCGAGAGCGCCCGGCGCGAACCCGCCTCGCGCTTTCAGGCCATGCTGGCCCTCATGCGCATCCGCCTCGACATATCCGGGACCTGGCCGCCGGCCATCGCGCCCGGCGAGCCGCTCGTGATCCTCGCCAACCATCCCTTCGGCATCGGGGACGGCGCGGCGCTTCTGGCGCTGGCCGAACGGCTCGGCCGCCCGTTCCGCATCCTCGTCAGCAACGATCTCATGCGCATCGAGGAACTGGCCGAGTTCGGCCTTCCCATCTCCTTCGAGGAGACGCGCGAGGCGCAGGCGCTGAACCTCCAGACCCGGCGCGAGGCCATGCGCCTGCTCGGGCAAGGCGTCACGATCATCATCTTCCCGGCCGGCGGCGTCGCCACCGCGCCCAAGACCTTTGGTCGCGCCGAAGATCTGCCGTGGAAGCCCTTCGCCGCCCGGCTGGTGCGTATGGGCCGGGCCACCGTCCTGCCGGTTCATGTGGAAGGGCAGAACGGCCCCCTTTTCCACTTCGTCAGCCCGTTCTCGCAGACGCTGCGCTATGGCCTCCTGATCGGCGCGTTCCGCCGCCTTTATGGACGCGGCATCACCATGCGCGTCGGCGCGCCGATCCGCTTCGAGGCTGCGCCAGAGGGGCGCGAACTGACCGAGGTGCTGCGCCGCTCCGTCTTCCAGCTCGCGCCGACCGAGCCGAGCCGCCCGGCGGGTTTTCGCCGGGCGCTTGCCCTCGCGCTCAAGTGGCGCGCGGCCTGACCTCAAGCCGCGCCGTAGCCGACCACGCCCTTGATCTCCAGAAACTCCTCCAGCCCGAAATCGGCATATTCGCGCCCGTTGCCGGACTGTTTGTAGCCGCCGAAGGGCGCGCCGGGGTCCCAGGCGGGATAGTTCAGATAGACGCTGCCGGCCCGCATCCGCGAGGCGACGCGGCGCGCCCGCGCCGGATCGCCCGACTGGATATAGGCGGCGAGCCCATAGACCGTGTCGTTGGCGAGGCGGATCGCATCCTCCTCGCTCTCATAGGAGAGGATCGACAGGACCGGGCCGAAGATTTCCTCCCGCGCGATCGTCATGTCGGGCGTGACATGCGCAAAGACCGTGGGCTGGACGAAATAGCCCCGGTTCATGCCATCCGGCCGCCCGAGCCCGCCCGCGACGAGGCTGGCTCCCTCCGCGATGCCGGTCTCGATCAGGCGCTGGATCTTGTCATATTGCATCTGGCTGACGACCGGGCCGAGATGCACCCCGTCCGCATCCGCCGGGCCGGTCTTGAAGGCGGAGGCTGCGCGCGCGGCGATCTCGGCCGCTTCGTCATGCCGATCGGCGGGCACGAACATGCGCGTCGGCGCATTGCAGCTCTGGCCGGAGTTTCCGAAACAGCCCTGCACGCCCTTGGTCACCGCCGCTTCCAGATCGACATCCGGCAGAAGGATATTCGCGGACTTGCCGCCGAGTTCCTGATGCACGCGCTTGATCGTGTCGGCCGCGCCTTTGGCAACGAGAATGCCGGCGCGGGTCGAGCCGGTGAAGGACACCATGTCGATGCCCGGATGGCGCGAGATCGCCTCACCGACGCCAGGTCCGTCGCCATTGACGAGGTTGAACACACCCGCCGGCACACCGGCCTCGTCCATCATCTCGGCGAAGAGAATGGCACTCAGCGGCGCGATCTCGGAGGGTTTCAGGACCATGGTGCAACCTGTGGCGAGCGCCGGGGCGACCTTGGCCATGATCTGGTTCATCGGCCAGTTCCAGGGTGTGATCATGCCGACCACGCCGATCGGCTCCTTGAACACCATGGTCGTGCCGCGCGGTTCCTCGAAGCGGAACGTCTCCAGCGTCTCGATCGCCTTTTTGAGATGGCGCAGGCCGATGCCGGCCTGCCATTCCCGCGCGAAAGGGAGCGGCGCGCCCATCTCGCGGCTGATCACCGCGCCGAGTTCGTCCAGCCGCCGCTCGTAGATCGTCTGAAGCCGGCGCAGAAGCGCCAGCCTCTCCTCCCGGCTGGTGAGCGAGAAGCTTTCGAAGGCGCGCCGCGCGGCTGCTACCGCCTTGTCCACGTCCTCGGCCGAGCCGATCGCGATCTCGCCGCAAGGCTCCTCCGTCGAGGGATCGATGACGGCGAGGCGCTTCAGCTCAGCCGGGTCCACCCAGGCGCCGTCGATATAGAATTGCAAGGCGTGACTCACGGGCATTCTCCTGCCGATGCGATAGGGTCTGAAACAGAGGTCAGGCGGATGGACGCTGGCGCAGGAAGGCCAGCATGGTGCCGGCGTCCGAGACCTTGACGCCGACGCCCTCGGGCTCGTCGCGCACCCCCGGCTCGAGGAACATCTTCACGATCGCACCATCTTCCACGAGCATGGAATAGCGCCAACTGCGAAGGCCCATGCCGGTCTGTGTGCGCTGAACGAGAAGGCCCATGCGGCGCGTGAAATCGCCATTGCCATCGGGCAGCATGAAGACCTTCTCCACGCCGCTGGCCTTGGCCCACTGAAAGAGCACGAAAGCGTCGTTCACCGACAGGCAGACGACCTGATCGACGCCGAGCGCGCGAAACTCGTCATAATGCGCTTCGAAGCCCGGCAGATGGGTCTCCGAGCAAGCGGGCGTGAAGGCGCCGGGCACGGCAAACAGCACGATGCGCTTGCCCGAAAAGACATCGGCGCTCGTCAGCGACTTCCACTCGAACGGGTTCGGTCCGCCCAGCGCGTCGTTGCGCACGCGCGTGCGGAAGGTCACATCGGGAACACGGTCGGGCTGCATCGCCTCTCCCCTCGACTCGGAAGCGGTCAGTGCCCCCGAAGCGGATTCTGGGCCGGCGGACCGGGCGAGGCAAGGCTTGGCCGTGTTTCCCATCCCACGAAAAAGGCCCGCCGCGCGGCGGCGGCGAGCCTCGTTCCGTCAGCGTGTCCGGCGCAAGGATCAGGCGCGAAGGCGCCGCTCCGTCGCCACGCCCTGCATCACACCGCGAATCTCCGCAAGACCGCGCAGACGGCCGATAAGGGAATAGCCGGGGTTGATGCGTTCCTTGTCGAGATCGTCGGCCATGAGATGACCATGGTCGGGTCGCAACGGAATCTGCCAGTCGGCCCGCCCCTCGGCCACACGCCGCGCCTGCTCGTCCAGAAGCGCGATGATGACGGCCGGCATGTCGCTGGAGCCGCCGAGATGGTCGGCCTCATGGAAGGAGCCGTCCGGCTCGCGCGTGACATTGCGCAGATGCGCGAAATGGATGCGCGACCCGAACTCGCGCACCATGGCCGGCAGGTCGTTTTCCTCGCGCGTGCCATAGGAGCCGACGCAGAAGGTCAGCCCGTTCGCCTCATGGTCGGCGGCCGCGAGGATGTGGCGGGCATCGTTCGTGGTGGAGACGATGCGCGGCAGGCCGAAGAGCGAGAAGGCCGGGTCGTCCGGATGGATGCAGAGGCGCAGCCCGAATTCGGCCGCCACCGGCGTGATCTCGCGCAGGAAATGCGCAAGATGCTCGTGCAGATCGTCGGCCGTCAGGCCGTCATAGTCGGCCAGCGCCTTGAGGAGCAGCGCGCGGTCATACTGACGCTCGCTCGCGGGCAGGCCGGCGATCAGATTGCGCTCGATGCGCGCCGCGCGTTCCTCGGTCATGTCGGCCATGCGCGCCTCAGCCTCGCGCACGCGCTCGGGGGCGTAGTCGCCTTCCGCGCCCGGCCGCTTCAGGATGAAGACGTCATAGGCCGCGAAATCCACCGCGTCGAAGCGCAGCGCTAGCGCGCCGTTCGGCATGGGGTGTTTCAGCTCGGTGCGTGTCCAGTCGAGAACGGGCATGAAATTGTAGCAGACGGTAGAGACGCCGGCCCGCGCCACGGCCCGCAGCGAATCCTTGTACCAGCCGATATAGCGGTCGCGCTCGGGCGCGCCGATCTTGATCGAATTGTGGACGGGGATGCTTTCCACCACCGACCATTCCAGCCCGGCCGCCTCGATCGTGGCCTTATGCTTCAAGAGCGCGTCTTCGGGCCAGGGCGAGCCGTCATAGATGCCGTGCAGCGCCGAGACGATGCCCATCGCGCCGGCCTGCGCGATATGGGCGAGCGGCACGGGGTCCGACGGACCGTACCAGCGAAAACATTCCTTCATCATCGGCAACATGATCGAGCCCTCTCTTGACGCGCTATTTGTTGGACCAGATCATGCGCCCTGACAAGAGGTTGTCGTTTCGAAGCGAAGTGGACGTCCCTTTTTGCCATTGTGGACCAACAAGAGAACACCATGATCGATTCCAAATCCGAGACCAGCCCTTCGGAGGGTGAGCCGCGCCTCTCGGCGGTGGATCGGCTGGTGGAGGATTTGCGCGAGATGTTCGCGCGGCGCGGCCTGCGGGTCGGCGATGCGCTGCCGACCGAACGGGAACTCGGCGAGATGTTCGGGGCGTCGCGCAATACGGTGCGCGAAGCCCTGGTGGTGCTGCGCGCCTATGGTCTGGTGGAAACGCGGCCCAAGGTCGGCGCGGTTCTGGCCGGCGGCCATGGCGAGGCGCTGCGCCGGCTCTTCTCCTTCCATGACGGGATTTCGCCGGGCGAGTTCCGCGACGTGCAGGGCTTTCGCCGGCTGATCGAAATCGGGATCGGTGAGGAGATTCTGAAGCGCGCCGAGCCTGCGGATTTCGACGCGCTGGATCGCGTCAACGACCGGATTCTGAAGGCAGAGACCAGCACGGCGCGGGCGCAGGCGGACTATGCCTTTCACGAGGCGCTGATCGCGCTGGGGGCCAACCGTACGACGCTTGCCACCTTCCGCTTCCTGCGCCCTGTGATCGAAGACCTGATGCGGGTCGGCAAGGACGCGCGCCCGGTTCAGGCCAACACGCACGAGACCCATCGGGAGATCGTGGCGGCGCTGCGGGCCGGCGACCGCCTCGCCTATGCCTATCTCATGAGCCGCCATCTGGACTACGGGCTGCGCTTCGTGCCGGGGCCGCAAGAGACCGATTAGGCTCGGGCAGACCTCGCCTCGCGCGCGGGGCCGCCCGGCGCCAGAAGCCGTGCGACGCGCGAGCGGGCTGGCACTTCGATGAAGCGCCAGACCAGCGTTCCCAGAACGATGGACGTGAGGATCGAGGAGGCGAGAACGCCCCACTGGAACGGCGCGCTGGCGTGCGCGGCCGCCTCGCTCCAAAACAGGCGAGCCCCATACCAGACGAGCGGATAACCCAGCAGCATGACCAAGGCATGGGTCATATAAAGACTATAGGAAATCGAGCCGAGAAAGCGCGCCGGCGCGGAGCTGAGAGGGCCTTGCAGCACAGGGGCGTTGAGAACGGCGAGCGTCAGAAGCGGGATCAGTAAGACCACCACAGGCGCAAGATCAGGAACGTTCAGAAGGGCGAGAACGAGGCCAGCCAGCATCAAGGCCAACGCGGGATGGGCGAACCGTTCCCCAAAGGTTTGATGGAGGGGATAGAGCGCCATGCCCGCTAGAAACAGCGGCAGAACGCGCGCCAGGACCACCAGACCATTGGTCGGATAGCGATCCGGCGGCAGGTCGGCCCAATAGAGCGCGAACACGCCGCCGACGCAGAGCGCCACGAGGATCGTGAGCCACATCGCTTTCCTGCGCAGGACTGGCCCGACCAGAAACGGAAACAGCACATAGGCGTGCCATTCCGCCGAGATCGACCAGGAGGGGAAGTTCCAGCTTCGGTGATCGATCCAGGGCGAATGCAGCATCAGAAGCGAGGCGAGACCCGACTGCCAGGAAAACCGTCCCGCCTCGTCCATGACCTCGGGCGTGCCATAGAGCCGCGGGACGAAGACGATCGCCAGCACCAGCATGGCGGCGAGGTGGACGGGATAAAGCCGGGCGATGCGGGCGACGAAGAAGGCCCGGTACTCCGCCCACGTCACCTTCCGGGCGAAGGTAGAGCCATAGACATAGGCCATGACGAAGCCACTCATCACGAAGAACACGTCGACGGCGAACCAGCCCTCCCCCACGATCGGCAAGGCGCGGGTCAAAGGGCCGGATATGACCCCGAGCGGTTCCCGGAGATGATAGACGACGACGAACAGCGCCAGGATGCCTCGCAGACCGTCCAGTTCCTCCAGCCGGCGGCGCGGCGGATGGGCAAGCGCTGGAGGGCGGATGGGCAAGGCCGAACTCATCTCTGCCATGGCTTTCCTTCTCGCGCGCGGTGCAAGCGCTCAGACGTCGGGACGCAGCGCGCTAGCCCCCTCCGAGACTGGACGGGGCGTTGTTTCACCCACTCAACAGACAGAAGCGGGTGCAAGGGTCAAGCCGGGGGCGACGTGCACGACCCCGCCGCCTCTGCGCCACAAACTTGCTTTGATGCCCAACGCTCCTATTAAACATGTCAGACGGTCGCGCCACACGGAAAGGCTCGACAGGACACTCGACAGGACAATGGCACGATGAGCGTCCTTGATGGCGACGCGCGCGACAGGCGCCGCCTCGACACCAATCCCGGCGAAACCGAAGATGCCGAGCGCGTTCAGCTCGCGCTCGCGGCGGGTGCCATCATCGGCACATGGTTCTGGGATCTGCCGAGCGATCGCTTCACGATCGACGAGCAGTTCGCACAGGCCTTCGGCATAGACCCTTCGCGCGGACGTCAGGGCCTCAGCCTCCAGCAGGTCATCGAGACCGTTCATCCCGAGGACAAGCCGGGCCTGATCGTCGCGATCGAGGATGTGATCGCGCGCGGTGGGGCCTTTGCGCATCAATATCGCGTGCGCCGCATGGACGGCCGCTACTACTGGATCGAGGCGAACGGCCGGGTGGACCGGGCGCCCGACGGAACGCCGCTGCGCTTTCCCGGCGTGCTCCTCGACATCGAAGGACGCCGCGCGCTGGAGGCCGAGCGCGATCGCGCCACCGCGCTGCTGCGCAGCTTCATCGAAGCGGTGCCCGGCGTCGTCTATGCCAAGGATCGGGACGGCCGCATCCTGATGGCCAATCGCGGCACGACCGAACTGATCGGCAAAGCGCCGGACGCCTATCTCGGCCGCAACGAGTTCGAATATTTCGACGATCAGGCGATGGCCGCGCGCCTGCGCGCCACCGACCAGGGCGTGATGGAGCGGGGCGAGCGCGAGGAAACCGAAGAAGAGATCCGCCGGCCGGACGGGACGCCCAGTGTCTGGCTCTCCACCAAGGCCCCCCTGCGCGACGAGATGGGCGCGGTTGTCGGCCTCGTCAGCACGGCCCTCGACATCACCGAGCGCAAGGCGGTGGAACGCCAGAACCAGGCGCTGAACGAGCTTCTCGAAACCCGCATGGCCGATGCCATCGCCGAGCGCGAACGGGCCGAGGATGCTTTGCGCCAGTCCCACAAGATGGAGGCAGTCGGTCAGCTCACAGGCGGGCTCGCCCACGATTTCAACAATCTCCTGGCCGGCATCACGGGCTCGCTGGAAATGCTTCAGACGCGTGTGGCGCAAGGGCGACTGAACGATCTGGAGCGCTACATCACGGGCGCGCAAGGGGCGGCCAAGCGCGCCGCCGCGTTGACGCATCGCCTGCTCGCATTCTCCCGGCGCCAGACGCTCGACCCCAAGCCGACCGACGTTAACCGTCTGGTCAGCGACATGGAAGAGTTGATCCGCCGCACGGTAGGTCCCCATATCCGCGTGGCCACCGAGGCGCAGGCCGATCTCTGGCCGACCTTCGTGGATTCCAACCAGCTCGAAAATGCCCTCCTGAACCTGTGCATCAACGCGCGGGATGCCATGCCCGATGGCGGGCAGATCACGATCGAGACCGACAATTGCCATATGGACGAGCGGGCCGCGCGCGAGCGCGATCTGGAGCCCGGCGAATATGTCTCGCTTTGCGTGTCCGACACCGGCACGGGCATGACGGCCGACGTGATCGAGCGGGCCTTCGATCCGTTCTTCACCACCAAACCGATCGGCGTCGGCACGGGGCTCGGCCTCTCGATGATCTACGGGTTCGCGCGTCAATCCGGCGGGCAGGTGCGGATCGATTCGGTGCCGGGCCAAGGGACGCGCGTCTGCATCCATCTGCCACGTCACGATGCCGACGCCGCGCAGCCTGAAGCCAATGTCCAACTCGAGACCACCGGCCGGGCGGAAGCCGGCACGACGGTTCTCGTGATTGACGACGAGCCCATCGTGCGGATGCTGGTGGTCGATGTTCTGGAGGATCTCGGCTACACCACGATCGAAGCGGGCGACGGGCCGCAGGGCATGAAGGTGATCGCGTCCGACGCGCGCATCGACCTTCTGATCACCGATGTCGGCCTGCCCAACGGCATGAACGGTCGGCAGGTGGCGGACGCCGCCAGAGCGCTGCGCCCCCAGCTCAAGGTTCTCTTCGTCACCGGCTATGCCGAAAGCGCGGTTCTGAGCCACGGCCACCTCGAGCCGGGGATGCAGGTCGTCACCAAGCCGTTCGACATCGCCGTTCTGACGAACCGGATCGAACGCATGATCGCGGACGGCTGACGGAGCGGGTCTCCCCGCGCCCGCTCCACAAGCGCGATGCTTTGCGACGGGTCGGGCGCGGGGAACTCTTTCCCCTCGTTCGGCGATTTACCGGCAGGATATCTGGACCAGCCGGATGAGGTCATGACGCTGCCTGCCACGCCCCCGCTTTCCGATCCCTCGCTTCCCGAAACGGAGCGTGCGGACCCCCGCTTTCGCGATCTCGAAACGCGCCCGACATCGGCGCTCTTGGACGTCTTGCTGGGTGGCCACGCGAAAGCTCTCGCTTCGGTCGAGGCCGCGCTACCCGACATCGAGCGGGCTGCCGATGCCGTCGCCGCGCGGCTTGGCCGAGACCGCGAGTCCCGCCTCGTCTATTGCGGCGCAGGCACGTCCGGCCGTCTGGCCCTGCAGGACGGCGTGGAGCTTGGCCCGACCTTCGATTGGCCGCCGGAGCGCGCGGTGTTTCTTCTGGCGGGCGGCGTCACCAGCCTTGCGCTGGCGCGAGAAGGCGCGGAGGACGACGAAGCGTCCGCTGCCGCGATGATCGCGGAGGCCGGGCTTTGTGGGCGCGACGTGGTGATCGGCGTCGCCGCCAGCGGGCGCACGCCCTTTACCTTGGCCTGTATCGCCAAGGCGCGCGAGCGCGGTGCTCTGACCATCGCCTTCGCCAACGAGCCGAGCGGCCCGCTCCTGCGGGCGGCCGAGATCGGTATTCTTCTGCGCACCGGGCCGGAGGTGCTGGCCGGCTCCACCCGCATGGCGGCCGGCACCGCGCAGAAGATCGCGCTCAATCTCCTGTCGACGGCGGTGATGATCCGCCTCGGCAAGGTGTTTCGCGGCCGAATGGTGGAGATGCGCCCGACCAACGACAAGCTGCGCGCGCGGGCCGAGCGCATGGTGGCCGATGTCGCAGGCTGCGGCCTCGATCGCGCGCGCGAAGCGCTGGACGCCACGGGCGGGCGCATTCGCGAGGCGATCCTGCGGGCCGAGGCCGACAATTTGCAGGAATAGACCTCTCAAACCGCCGAGGTCGCGAGGGGCGGCACGGTTCGCCCGACCCGCCCCTAGCGACTCAATCATCCGATCGGTTGGAAGGGAGAGGCCAAGCGGCGGCTGTCAGGGCCTGCCCCATCGGCAGGCGTCAATCCGGCATGAGGCGACGCATCAGCGCCTGCATTCGGGAGCGCCGCTTCCACTGCCCTTCGAGCGCGCGGCGTCGGCGGTCGATATCCTCCACGATCAGAGGCACATCGCCATTGGCGGCGCGGTCCAGAGCGACGACCATGGTTCCGAGCTCCATGCGACCAGTCCACAGCGCGTTCAGGATGGCGTGGTCGGGCACGGCGCAACTGTCCACGAAGCGGATCGCGGGGTCGTCGATCATTGCCTCGGTCGCGAGCGCAGCCACGAGCGCGCCGGGGCGCAGGGAAGCCAATCGCTCGTCATAGGCGGTCTTCCAGGCAACGCCCGCCCCGTTCGACAGGAGAACCACGAAGCTCGCCACGACTTCGCCGGCCTGCCGCAGCGCGTAGATGCGCGCATCGCCCTGCGCCGACAGACTGCTCATCGCCTCGCGCGCGAAGGCCGCGCGGTGCCGATCCTGCAACAGGGCGCTGCCGGCGCGGCCCTTCCAGCCGGCCGCTTCCAGGTAAAGGAAGTCTTCGAAGGCATTGCGGAGATCGCCGTCGCTTCGCGCGACTTCGAACTGCACGCTCCCCGCCTGTTCCAGAAGGCGCAGGCGGCGACGGTGATCGCGAAACCGCTTGCCGCCGAGCGCGAGGCGCAGGGCGCCGGCGGCATCGCCCGTCGACGCGTCGAGACAGGCGCGGTGGGTTCGATCCGCCCAGCCGACCGAAAGCCCGCGTTCACGGGCCGCGTGCATCAGAACCGCCGTCAGCGGCCCGTCGAGCGGCAAGTCCGGCAGGACGAGAATGGGCGGCAGCCCCCGCACGCTCGTCTGCAGCGCGTCGAACAGGCTGGCGGCGGTCGCGGCCGGATCGTCGGTATCCAGCGGCAGGGTGCCGAGCCGGCCGAAAGGGTGCGTCCAGGCGCGCACAGCCTTGCGGCGGGCAAGAGGTGCCGTCACCTCCACCGAGAAAGGCATGAAGAAGCGCAGACGGCTGCGCCCTTCCGCCTCGTCCCGCGCCACCAGAAGGCGGACCGACTTGTCCTCCAGCCGGGGCATGGCCGGGATCAGGAAGCGCGGATCGAAAAACACATTGGGCTCGATCGCGCGGCGGCTCAGATGCTGCAGCTCGTCCAGCAGAGAAAAGGCGGCATGGGGTTCGTAGATGGAAATCCAACGAGAGCCATCAAGACGAACGGGATCGCCCTCCGCCGGCCTCGTGCGCGAGAACCAGTTCGGCCGTTTCAGGCTCCGTGTCGCAAGTTCCGCTCCGGAGGCGAAGGACGATGATGTTTCCAAGTCGCGTCAACCCAACCTGGGCAGGAAGCGTTCGCCCTAGCGCACGTCGCCCCTGCCGAAAGGGAATGTTGCGTCCCAGCCTAAGCCGCCAATATTAAAGTGACCTTTATCAAATCCCGTTTGCAACAAAACGCAATAGATAGCGAGCCAAACAAAATCTAATCGGAGAAGCCGCCGCCTTCCAGAAACGCCTGTTCTTCCGATGTCGTCGCACGACCCAGAATGGTATTACGATGCGGGAAACGTCCAAAGCGCGCAACGATGTCCCGATGCTCCTCGGCATAGGGCACGTTCTCTTCCCCGATTTCCCCCATCCAGCGCACGCAGGCCTCCTGATCCTCCAGATTCTCCGAATGCATGAGCGGCAAGGCGAAGAACTGATTCACATCCTCGCCCACATGATAGTGATCGCCCCGCGCGAGCGCGGCCTTGGCCAGTTGCAGGGCCTTGGCATCCGTCTCGAAGGCGCGCGGCGTGCCGCGAAACATGTTGCGCGGGAATTGATCCAAGATCAGAACGAGGGCGAGCGCGCCGTTCGGCTCATCGGCCCAGCTGTCCAGCTCACCCGCGGCGGCGCGCTCATAGACATCGCCGAAGCGCTGGGCGATCGTCGCGTCCAGCTCGTCGTCGCGCGCGAACCAGCGCTCGGGGCCGAGGTCGCGCCAGAAATCGACGATGGTCTGCGGGTCGATCGAATAATCGCTCATCAAGATCGCTTCGGAGGTTGAGGGGAAGATGCCGTCGTCACGCTTAGATAGGAACGCTGCCTCGCCGAACAACGAGGGAATGGCCGAGGAGATGCTCGATCTTCGCGGCCTCAAATGCCCCCTGCCCGTCTTGCGCAGCCGCAAGGCGCTGGCCGCGCTACGGCCCGGCGCGACGCTCATCGTCTTGGCCGACGATCCGCTGGCCCCGCTCGATCTGGCGCATCTTTGCCGGAGCGAAGACCATGAAGGCGCGTCGCCAGAGCCCCTTGCCGGCGGCGGCTGGCGCTTTCATATCCGCAAGAGTGCCGCGCCCGCCTAGCGGTAGGAGCCCGGCCCGAGAGACAGCGGGTTGTCCAGAAGCGCGGCGCGGTCCGGCGCGTCGACGCGCGGCGCACCCGAGAAGGCCGCGAAGAGATCGCGCACCAGCCGCTCGTCCAGCCCATCCCCGATCAGGACGAGGCGCGAGCGCGGCGGCTCGCCGTCCGGCCAGGCCGGCAGACGCACGGGCGGATGAAGATAGGTCCGCACGCCATGCAGCACGAGCGGGCGCGCTTCGTCCTCGCGTAGGCGAACCACCGCCTTCATGCGCAGGAGCTTGTCGCCCTGGCGCATGAAGAGAAGGTCGAGAAAGGCTTCGAGATCGGAGGAGGCGATCGGCGCGTCATGCGTCAGCGAGAAGGAGGCGACACCGCCATGGGCATGGGGCCGGGCGTGGCTCGGATGGTCGCAAGGACCGCCATGCGCGTGGCCACATTCGTGATCATGATGATGGTCGCCGTGATGATGATCGTGCTCGCCCTCGCCCATCCAGCGGGCCAGATCGGCCTTGCGCGTCTCGGGGTCGATCAAGCCACACCCGAAGGCTTCCCCCACGCTCGAAAGAGCCGCGTCGCGGATCGGCGCGCGCGGGTTCAGCGCCCGAAGCTCCGCCTCAAGGCCCGCCCAGTCGGGCACCAGATCGGTCTTAGTGACGAGAAGGCGGTCGGCGCAGGCGACTTGGCGGCGCGCTTCCACGCGCTCGGCCAGAGAGGCCCGCCCGGTCACGGCGTCCACCATCGTCACCACGCCGTCCAGCGCGAAATGCTGGAGCAGAACGGGGTGGGCCATGAGCATGGCGAGGATCGGCGTCGGGTCGGCGAGCCCCGTCGTCTCGATGACGATGCGGCGGAAGGGGGCAAGGCGTCCCGTCTGAACCCTGTCCACCAGCTCGGCCAGCGTGTCCACCAGATCGCCGCGCACGGTGCAGCAGATGCAGCCATCGGCCAGCTCGATCACGCCGTCGCGCGCTGTCTCGACCAGAAGATGGTCGATACCGACTTCGCCGAACTCGTTGACGATCACGGCCGTATCGCGCGCTTCCGGCGCGCGCAGCAGGCGGTTCAGGAAGCTGGTCTTGCCCGCGCCCAGAAACCCCGTCAGCACCGTGACGGGAACGGGGGCCGAGGGTGAGAAGGCGCTCATCGGGTGCGCTCCGCCGTCACGCGATCTCCGAGGATGTCGGCGCCCGGCCGTGCCTCCGCCCGGCGCGCATCGAGCGCGCGCGTTTCGTCGGTTCCCGCCGCTTCGCTCGCCTGTGTCGGGCGCGGCGTCGGAATTGGGATGCCATAGGCCGCGATCATCGAGATGCCGGCGTCGAAGCCACGCCCCGCCGCTGCGCCGCCGAGCGCGACCGGCACGGTGGCCGGCGGCCGTGTCATTTCGGTCATATAGGGCGAGCCGAAGGTCTCGGTCCGCGTTTCCTCGCTTTCGCGCTCGTTGGCGCGCTGCGTGCGACCGGCGGCCGAGCAGACGGCGGCGCTGATGTCGGCCGGCGGCCCGTCGGAATGCGGCAGATCCTCCACCGTCTCGCGGATGGAGCGCGGATTGGTGTTGAAGCCGTTCTCGATCACCTCGGCGGCGAGCCGCTCGCGCACGATCGGGCCTTCCGCGCCCACGACGACGGCGACGATGGTGCGGTTGTCGCGCGTGGCGGAGGCGACGAGATTGAAGCCGGACGCGCAGATGTAGCCGGTCTTCATGCCGTCCGCGCCCTTGTAACGTCCCAGAAGCCCGTTGCCGTTCTTGATCAGAGCCTGGCCGGACGAGATGGCTTCGGTCGAGAAATAGTCCGTGAAGGCGGGAAACTGCCGGCGGATCGCAACGCCCAGAATGCCTAGATCCTTGGCGCTGGAATATTGACCGTCGCCCGGCAGGCCGTTGGGGTTGATGAAATGCGTGTCCTGCATCCCAAGGTCGGCGGCGGCGCGGTTCATCGCGCCCACGAACACTTCGGCCGAGCCGCCACCCAAGGATTGGGCGATCGCATAGGCCACGTCATTGGCCGACTTCACCAGCATCATGCGCAGCGCGGTGTCGAGGCGCATGACGGAGCCCGGCGGGAAACCCATCTTCGACGGAGCCTGGCGCGCGGCGTCGCGCGTCATCACAATGGGCGTGTCGAGCTGGACGGTGCCCTCTTCCAGCGCCTTCAGCGCGACATAGGCCGTCATCAGCTTGGTGGTGGAGGCCGGATACCAACGCTGCGTGGCATTGCTCTGCGACAGAACCTTGCCCGTCGCCACGTCGATGGCGATTGAATTGGCGGCCTCAACTGCCCCGGCAAGCGGCGCGGCCGCCATCAGGGCGGCCAGAACGAAACTCCGCAGCTGAGCCTTGGCCCGCATCCTCGTCCTCTCTTTCCGCTGAACCTGCGAAACGGAGCCTTCGAACCCCTTCGCACCTGCACCCGACTCATGGCAGGATAGGTCGAACGTTTTAAGAAGGTTCATTTGTCGCCATTCTATGGCATCCCCCGGAACTTCCCATGCCCGTTTCGCAGAGCCTCCGCCACGCCGCCTCCGATCTCGCCATCTGGCGGCAGACGCTCCACGCCATGCCCGAACTTCTCTACGAGGTCCATGACACGGCCGCCTTCGTGGCGCAGAAACTGCGCGAATTCGGCTGCGACGAGGTGGTGACGGGCATCGGGCGCACCGGCGTCGTCGGCATCGCGCATGGCAGCGCGCCGGGCCGCACCATTGCGCTGCGCGCCGACATGGACGCGCTGCCCATCGTGGAGGAAAGCGGCGTTCCCTACGCCTCGGTGCGCGCGGGCGCCATGCATGCCTGCGGCCATGACGGGCATATGACCATGCTGCTCGGCGCGGCGCGCGAACTATGCGCCGCGCGGCGCTTCGCCGGCACGGTCGTCTTCGTGTTTCAGCCGGCCGAGGAAGGCGGCGCGGGCGCGCGCGCCATGATCGAGGACGGGCTTCTGGAGCGCTTCGCGATCGACGAGGTCTACGGGATGCACAATCTGCCGGGCCTGCCGGTCGGGCAGTTCGCCATGCGTCCCGGCCCGATCATGGCGGCGACCGACGAATTCTGCGTCAAGCTCCACGGGCGGGGCGGCCACGCCGCCATTCCGCACCAGACCCTCGATCCGATCCTCGCCGGCTCGGCTCTGGTCCAGGCCCTGCAGCAGATCGTCTCGCGCAACACCGACCCCCTCGATTCGCTGGTCGTGTCGGTAACGCAGTTCCACGCGGGCTTCGCGCACAACGTCATTCCCGAAAGCGCCAGCGTCTCGGGCACGGTGCGCTCGCTGATGACGGCCACGCGCGATTTCGCCTGGGCCCGCATTCGCGAGATCGCGGACGGCATCGCCATGGCCCATGGCCTCACGGCGGAAAACATCTACTCGCCGAACTATCCGGTGACCGTGAACGACTTCGCCAAGGCGGCGTTCTGCGGCGACGTGGCCGCCGAACTGGTGGGAGAAGCAGCGGTCAATCGGGCTGTCGCGCCGCTGATGGGGGGCGAGGACTTTTCCTTCATGCTGGAACAGCGGCCGGGCGCTTTCGTCTTCATCGGCAATGGGCCAAGCGCCGGGCTGCATCATCCCCGCTACGATTTCGCAGACGCGGCCCTGCCCTTCGGCGCGGCCTATTGGGTGGCGCTCACGCAGAAGGCGCTACCGCTCCCGGCCTGACGCCGTGCCGACGAGAGATGCGCCCACGAAAAAGCCGGCTCTAGAGCCGGCTTTTTGATGAATGAAGGGAGCGTTCAGGCGATCAGCGACCGCCTTCGGGGTCCAGCGCCTCGATCAGCGCGCGCAGACGATGGCGCACTTCGATATCCGGGATACGGCCGAGCGCGATGGAGGATTGCAGCGTCTCACGGCTGGCCACGGGGCGCGAGACCTCGGTCTCGTCCAAGCCTTCGAAGAAGAACATCGGGCTGGTCTCGAAGGCCTTGGCGATGCGGTAGAGCGTGCTCGCGCTGATGCGGTTGGCGCCGGTCTCATATTTCTGGATCTGTTGATAGGTGACGCCGATGCGTCGGCCCAGCTCTTCCAGCGAGACGCGACGCGACGTCCGAATCAACCGGAGGCGCGCTCCCACTTGCACATCGATCGGATCGCGTTCGGCCTTCAACTCGGTAACTCCAGATTGCATATCGACCATCATTTTACTCCAACCTCGAACGCCTTGCACGATATGCGGGCAGCCTGCTGGTCAGAGGACAGAGACGGCATTCCACTCCCCTATGCCGTATTTGCCTTCCCACGTCGAATCTACCCAACCCATTCGTCCCGTAAGCTTGACGAATTTGTGATCAAAACCGAGGATTTTGCAACCCTTGCGCGCCAAAACGACTGCCGTAGCGTAAAGATACTTAATCGCTTCGTGATAACCGGAAGCTTCAAAAAAGCGAGAGTTGTCGTGGCAAGGGCGATGTGGTCATACGGCTACGGAGTTTGTCGTCATCGAGGCGTCCGCCAGGATGCCAGTCGAGCGCCGACACGAAGGGGCGGAACTTCGCGACCGAGCGTGACAACCGCGCGAGGTCATCCAGCCGAAGTTGCCGGTGGCGGCGCGAGGAGATGATCGCATCGACCGAGCGTGTTCCAAGACCGGGCACGCGCAGCAGCATCTCCCGCTCGGCCCGGTTGACATCCACCGGGAAACGGTCGCGGTTCTTGAGCGCCCAAGCCAACTTGGGGTCGATCTGGAGATCGAGCATACCGCCCTCGCCGCCCGAGACGATCTCGTCCCGCTCGAACCCATAGAAGCGCATCAGCCAGTCGGCCTGATAAAGGCGATGCTCCCGCATCAAAGGTGGCTTGCTCAAAGGCAAGCGGCTGGACGAATCGGGGATCGGTGAGAAAGCGGAGTAATAGACACGGCGCAGCCGATAGTTCCCGTAGAGATTTTCCGAGCGCGTCAGGATCGCCTCGTCATCCGCCCCATCGGCGCCGACGATCATCTGCGTCGATTGGCCGCCCGGCGCGAAACGAGGCGGTTTGATCCGGTCGCCCTTCTCGCCCTTGGCCTCGTCGATCTTCAGCCGGAGTTGGCCCATGGAGCGACGGATGTCGCGCGGCTTCTTTTCGGGCGCGAAGCTCTCTAGGGCCACATCGGTTGGCAGTTCGATATTGATCGACAGGCGGTCGGCGAAGAGGCCGGCCTCTTCGATCAGCTTGGGAGACGCGTCCGGGATGGTCTTCAGATGGATATAGCCTGCGAAATTCTCCTCCATGCGCAGCTTGCGTGCGATGCGCACCATCTCCTCCATCGTGTGGTCGGAGTTGCGGATGATGCCGGAGGAGAGAAACAGGCCCTCGATATAGTTGCGCCGATAGAAGGACATGGTGAGGCTGACCACCTCCTCCACCGTGAAGCGCGCGCGCGCGACATTGGAGGACGAGCGGTTCACGCAGTAGACGCAGTCGTAGATGCAAAAATTCGTCATGAGGATTTTCAGGAGCGAGATGCATCGCCCATCCGGAGCGTAGGCGTGACAGATGCCCGAGCCCTCGGTCGAGCCGATCCCGCCGGATTTCAGCGAGTCGCGCCGGGTCGAACCGCTGGACGCGCAGGATGCATCGTATTTCGCCGCGTCACTGAGGATCGCGAGCTTGTCCATCACACTCATCTTGGCCATTGAAACGATATAGCGTTCCTGCTCTGTTCCAGCCAGCCGATCTTCCGACTTTCCACCGCGGCGCGCTGTGACGCGGGGTCGCAGACCGTTCAGACGAGGTTCATAACCGTAAGTCTAACTTTCATTTCACCGCCCGCTGGAACGGTTGTTTCGCATCAGGCGTTCGCCCGATCTGACCCGCCGTTCGGCTGGCATGTTTCATGGGAGATTTTTCGTATGCGTCGATTCGCACAGGCCCTGATGGCCGTCGTGGTTCTGGGAACCGGAAGTGTGACATTCTCCGCCCCCGCCGAGGCTCAGAGCTTCCGCGAGCGCCAGCGCTTCGTCGAGCGCTTCTGCGCCCGCAACCCTGGCGCCCGCGATTGCCGGGAATACCGCCGCGATTACCGCCGCTGGGATGATCGTCGCTACAATCGCTGGTACCGTGACAATTACCGCGACCGTCGCGACAACACGGCCGCTGCCATCTTCGGCTTCGCGGCGGGCGCGGCGGCCGGTGCCGCCGCCGGCAGCGCCACTCGCGGCGCTGTGGTCACGCGCGATCAGGTTGCCCGTTGCGCCGCGCGCTACAAGACCTACGATCCGCGCACCAACACCTATGTCGCCAACAGCGCGGGCGAGCGCCGTATCTGCCGCCTCTGAGCGAATGAAATCTTGGACAGGAAGGGGCCGGCGCGCGCTGGCCCCTTTTCTTTTGCCAGGACGCGAACAAATGAAAAAGTGATATTCAGCCGTCGTTCAGGATGAGGACGCTACACAGGATGGCAAGACAGCCGCTTCGCCATCCCGGAGACTCCGGGGAGCCTGAAGGGCGGCGCATCCGTCGCTCTGGAGTTCGCCATTATGCGCATTCTTCTTGCCGTTCTTACTGCCTGCACCTTGGCCACCAGCCTCGGCACCGCGCAGGCCCAAGCTTGGGACAACGGGCCGGGCTATATTGGGGCGCCGCCTCCTCCCCCGCCGCCGCCCGGCTACTATCCCGCGCCGCGCCGCCACCATCATGACCGGATCAATGCCGGCGACGCGCTTCTGGGCGGTGCCATCGGTCTGGCAGCCGGCGCGCTTCTGGGCTCGGCCCTGTCGCAGCCGCAGGCAGCGCCTCAGCCTCGCTACTATGCGCCGCAGCAGCCGACCTATTCCGGGCCGGCCTATGGCGTGGCCCCGCCGAGCTACGAAGACACGGTGCCCGCCCGCCCCGTGTATCGCGGCCCACGCCAGGCCCGCTATTACGACGATTACGGCACCAATACGCGCCAGGCCCATGTGGATGCCTGTTTCGATCGATATCGCTCCTACGACGCGCGCACCGACACCTATATCGGCAATGACGGATACCGCCATCGCTGCAACATCTGGTAGCCGCATCCCTCATGCTCAAAGCGCCCGGCTCATCACCGGGCGCTTTCTATTACGTCCCTCGCTCGACGGCTTCAGCGCGCCTTGCGCACCGCCCGCTTGGTGACGACGGGCACCAGCGCCGCACGGTATTCCGACGAGCCGTGCAGATCGCCGATCATGTCGCCCTCCGGCATGCTCAAGCCATCCAGCGCTTCCGGCTCGAAACGGGCCGACAGGGCCGCTTCCGCTTCGTGCCAGCGGAAGGCCCCGTTGGAGCCCGCGCCGGTCACCGCGACGCGAACATCGCCGCCGCGCTTGGCGACATAGACGCCGCACATGGCATAGCGCGAGGCCGGGTTGCGGAACTTCTCGTAGGCCGAGGCATCCGGCGCTTCGAACCGCACGCCCTTGACGATCTCGCCGTCACCCAGCGCCGTCTCGAACAGGCCGAGGAAGAAGTCGTCGGCGGCATATTTGCCCCGATCGGTTTCGATCGTGCCGTTCAGCGCGAGAAGCGCGGCGGGATAATCGGCCGCCGGGTCGAAATTGGCGCAGACGCCGCCGATCGTGCCCATATGGCGCACGGCCGGGTCGCCGATCAGTTGCGCGAGTTCCGTGAAACCGGGTGCCACGGCCTCGATCGCGGCCGAGTTCGCCACCTCGAAATGCGTGACGCCGCCGCCGATGCGCACGCTTCGGCCCTCGACCGTGATGCCTTTCATCTCCGGAACATGGCGCAGGTCGATCAGGGCTGAGGGCGCGGCGAGCCGCGCCTTCATGGTCGGGATCAGCGTCATGCCACCGCCGAGGAATTTCGCCTCCTCGCCGGATTGCGAGAGAAGCTGAGCGGCTTCGCTGAGCGAGGTCGCGCGATGATACTGGGTCTCGTACATGGCTCTTCCTCCCTTCAGTTCGCCGCCTGGGCCGAGCGCAGCGCGCGCCAGACCTTCTCGGGCGTTGCGGGCATCGACAGATCATTGGTGCCGATCGCGTCGGTGATGGCGTTGATGACGGCCGGCGGCGAGCCGATCGCCCCCGCCTCGCCGCACCCCTTGATCCCCAGCGGATTGGTGGTGCAGGGCGTTTCGTTGGTCAGCACCTCGAACATGGGCAGATCCCAGGCGCGGGGCATGGCGTAGTCATTGTAGCTGGCGGTCACGAGCTGGCCGGATTCGTCATAGTGAACCCCTTCCAGAAGCGCCTGCCCGATGCCCTGCGCCAAGCCGCCATGCACCTGCCCCTCGACGATCATCGGGTTGACGATGCGCCCGAAATCGTCGGCGGCCACGAATTGCACGATCTCAACCTTGCCGGTCTCGGCATCCACCTCGACTTCGCAGATGTAGCAGCCGGCCGGGAAGGTGAAGTTCTGCGGATCGTAAAAGGCCCCTTCCTTCAATCCCGGCTCCATTCCGTCCGGTAGGTTGTGGCCGGTATAGGCACCGAGCGCGACCTCGTGCCAGGCGAGCTTGCGATCGGTGCCCGCGACCTTCACCTCGCCATTCTCGATCACGATGTCGTCGTCGGAGGCTTCGAGAAGATGGGCCGCGATGCGCTTGGCCTTGACCTCCACCTTGTCCAGCGCCTTGGCAATGGCCGACATGCCGACCGCGCCGGACCGCGAGCCGTAGGTGCCCATGCCGAACTGCACCTTGTCGGTGTCGCCATGGATGACCTGCACATTGTCCACCGGCAGACCGAAACGCTCGGCGACAAGCTGCGCGAAGGTGGTCTCATGGCCCTGGCCGTGGCTGTGCGAGCCCGTCAGGATTTCGATCGTGCCGACCGGATTGACGCGCACCTCGGCGGATTCCCACAGGCCGACGCCCGCGCCGAGCGAGCCGACCGCCTTGGACGGCGCGATACCGCAGGCCTCGATATAGCAGCTATAGCCGAGCCCGCGCAGCTTGCCCTGCGTCTTGGCCTCGGCGCGCCGGGCCTCGAAACCGGCCACGTCCGCCGCCTTCATCGCGGCGTCCAGCGTCGCGGGAAAGTCGCCGGTGTCGTAGTTCATGATGACGGGCGTTTGATGCGGGAAGGACTGGATGAAGTTCTTCCGGCGGAAGGCGTCCGGCGAGAGGCCCAGCTCGCGAGCGGCCGTCTCCATGGTGCGCTCGATCACATAGGTCGCCTCCGGCCGCCCCGCCCCGCGATAGGCATCGACCGGCACGGTGTTGGTGTAGACCGCCTTCACATTCGCGTAGATCGCGGGGATGTCGTACTGGCCCGAGAGAAGCGTCGCGTAGAGATAGGTCGGAGTCGCCGACGAGAAGAGCGACATGTAGGCGCCGAGATTGGCCACCGTCTCGACCCGCAGGCCCAGAATCTTGTGGTCGGCATCCAGCGCCATTTCGACATGGGTGTGATGGTCGCGCCCATGCGCGTCGGTCAGGAAGGCTTCGGAGCGATCGGACGTCCATTTCACCGGAACGCCGGTGCGCTTCGAGGCCCAGAGACAGACGATCTCTTCGGGGTAGATATAGATCTTGGAGCCGAAACCGCCGCCGACATCGGGCGCGATGACGCGCAGCTTGTGCTCGGGCGCGACATTGTAGAAGGCGCTCATCACGAGCCGCGCCACATGCGGGTTCTGCGAGGTCGTCCAGACCGTGTAGTGATCATCCGCCGGATCGTAGACGCCGAGTGCCGCGCGCGGCTCCATCGCGTTCGGCACGAGACGGTTGTTCACGATGTCGAGCCGCGTCACATGGGCGGCGCGCGAGAAGGCTTCGTCGGTCGCGCGCGCGTCGCCCAACTCCCAGTCGAAGCAGAGATTGCCGGGGGCTTCGGGATGGATTTCGGGCGCGCCGGCTTCCAGCGCCGCCGGGCCTTCCACCACGGCGTCGAGCAGTTCGTAATCGACCTCGACGGCTTCCGCCGCGTCGCGCGCCTGAAGCTTGGAGTCGGCGACGACCACCGCCACCGCCTGCCCGACATGGCGCACGGTCCCGACCGCCAGCGCCGGCCATTCGCCCATCTTCATGGGCGAACCGTCCTTGGACGTGACGGCCCATCCGCAGATGAGATTGCCGATCCCGTCGGCCTTCAGCTGGTCGCCCGACAGGATGTCGATCACGCCGGGCATCTCGCGCGCGGCGGACGCGTCGATCCCCTTGATGCGCGCGTGGGCATGGGGCGAGCGCACAAAAGCGGCGAATTTCATGCCGGGCACCACCATGTCGTCGGTGTAGCGCCCGCGCCCGGTGATGAAGCGTCGGTCCTCCTTGCGCAGAACCCGCGCGCCGAAACCTTCGATACCCATGGAATCCATCCTCCCGAATTGCCTCGGGGCCGGCGGGCTGCGCGTCAGCGCGGCGCATCGCGGGCGCCCGTAAAATGCTTGGCTCTGTATGGCGGCGGCCCCGGCCGGGGCCGGGCGGCCTATTCGGCGGCGACGCGCCGATCGGCAGCGGGCGCGCGCATGGCCTCGGCCGCCGAAAGGATCGCCTTCACGATATTGTGGTAGCCGGTGCAGCGGCAGATATTGCCGTCCAGCTCGTCGCGCACCGTCTTCTCGTCGAGAACGCCGTCATGACGACGGATCATGTCCACGGCGGTCATGATCATTCCGGGCGTGCAATAGCCACACTGGAGCCCGTGATGCTCGCGGAAGGCGGCCTGGACGGGATGCAGGTCCTGTCCGCTGGCGATGCCCTCGATCGTCGTGATCGTGCTGCCGTTGGCTTGCGCGGCCAGCATGGTGCAGGACTTCACGGCCTGCCCGTCCACATGCACGACGCAAGCGCCGCATTGCGACGTGTCGCAGCCGACATGGGTGCCCGTGAGCCCGACCGTCTCGCGCAGGAACTGCACGAGAAGCACACGCCCCTCCGCCTGCCCGCTCACCTTGCGACCATTCACCACGACAGAAATTTCGGCCATTCGTTCCTCCCGAAACCATCACCCGAAACGAAGCGCAGCAGCCTCTGCGCAGCCGGCGCGCGTTCGATCTCCTCGTGAGGTTTCGTCGCGCTGTTCTCGGCCTCTCGGCTGAGCGGAGACTGCTACGGCGCGGCGCGGTCGGCAAGCGATTTCTGGAACCATTCCAGAGGCATTCTCCGCCTCATGCGACGATCGGCCTCACTGTCGGACGAGGTGTTAAGGCGCGTGAGTTCAAGGCGTTAAGAATGTGTGGCGCAAGTCCCACAAAAGCTTCGGGGAATCTCCCGCGCTCGCCCGCTCGCGGTTGTTATTTCCGGCGAGACCGGCATTTTGAAGAGCAAGCTCGGGGGAGCGCAGGCCTAGCCAGGGCCTGCGCGGCGATCATGACTGCGACGGCGCTCCGCGCCCTCTCGGCCATTCGGCTCCCGATACCGAGACGTCCGGCCAAGAGAGCGTTCCGCGTTGATGTCAGGATTGAAGCGTTGGGCCGGTACGGCCTTCGGCCTGCCCGCTCTGGCCCTCGGCCTCGGCCTGACCGGGCTGGAGCCCGCCCAAGCGCTGCCGAAATTTCTCGATCCGTTCAACCTCTTCGGCAGCCGGGACGAGGAAGACACGAGCGACCTCCCCGACCCCGTGCGCTACACCGCGACGCTGACGGTCACGCCCGATGCCGATGATCTGCAAAAGGTGTTGACCAAAGCCTCCTCGCTGGTCGCCGACGAAAAGGAAGCCGTGTCGGGCTCGCTCGGGCTGCTCGCCAAGGCGCGCAACGACCGCCGCCGGCTGGTCGCGACGCTCTACGAGAACTCGCGCTATGACGGGCTCGTCACGATCCGCATCGAGGGGCGCGACATCGCGACCCTCGCGCCCGACGCGAGTTTCGACACGTCCAAACCTGTCCCGGTCGAGATCACTGTTCAACCCGGCCCTCTCTTCACGCTCGGCACCGTGCGCATCACCGCCAATGGCGTGCCGGTGGACCCCGCGCCCTATGATCTGACGGCCGGAGCCTCGGCCGATTCGACCCGCATTCTGGCGTCCGAAGCGCGGCTTCTGGAAGATTTGCGTAACGAGGGCCGGCCCTTCGTCGCGGTGACCAACCGCAATATCGTCGCCGACAGCGCCACCGATCGCATCGATATCGACCTGACCGTCTCGCCCGGCCCGCCGGTTCCCTTCGGCCAGACCTATGTCACCGGCACGGATCGCATGGAGCCGGGCTTCGTGGCTTTCATGGCCGGCATCGAGCCGGGCTCGACCTTTTCCACCAAGACGCTGGAGAAGGCGCGCAAGCGTCTGGTCGATCTCGGCGTCTTCTCCACTGCCTCGGTGAAGGCCGGGGACGCGCAGGTCGCGGACGGCACGCTGCCCGTTCAGGTGACGGTGGCCGAGCGCAAGCGCCATGTCTTCGGCGCGGGGGCCACCTTCTCCAACACCGAAGGCGGCGGCGCGAACGTCTATTGGGAAGACCGCAACCTGTTCGGCCGGGCCGAAAGCCTGCGCCTCGAAGGCGCGGTCTCGCGCATCGGCGCGGAGACGATCAGCACCACGGGCCGCGAACTCGACGGGTTCGACTACAAGGCCTCGGCGACCTTCAAGAAGCCCGGCGTTCTCGGTCCCGACTCCGTCTATATCGGCTCGCTCACGGCGCTGACCGAGCAGCCGCTCGCCTATGACCGCACCTCCGTCGCCGTGTCGAACGGGGTCGAATATTCGATCGACGATCAGCAGCGCCTCAGCGTCGCGGTGACGGCCGAGTACGAGACGATCACCGACTATCTGCGAACCGACGACGAGTTCATCCTCGCCTCCGTGCCCGTGACCTATACGTTCGACGGGCGCGACAACAAGCTGAACCCGACCAAGGGCTTCTACGCCTCGCTCATGGCCGAGCCGACCTATGAGTTCAACAATTCGGTGCCCTTCGTAAAGGCGCGCGCCGACGCCTCGGCCTATCTGTCCTTCGACGAGGAAAGCCGCTTCGTGCTCGCCGGGCGCGTGGGCTACGGCATCGTGGCGGGCGCCGATCTTCAGGACGTGCCGAACGACCGGCGCTTCTATGCCGGCGGCGGCGGCTCGGTGCGCGGCTATGTGTTTCAGTCCATTGGCCCCTATTATCCGAGCTTCGCGCTTCCCGGCACCAATCGGCGCTTCGTGGACACGCCGATCGGTGGGCTCTCGGTGTTCGAGGCGTCAGCCGAGCTGCGCTTCAAGGTGACGGACAATATCCAGATCGTGCCCTTCGTGGATGTCGGCACGGTGGGCGACGATTTCGCGCCTGACTTCAGCAATCTCAAGATCGGTGCGGGCGTCGGCGCGCGCTACATGACGAGCTTCGGCCCGATCCGCGTCGATGTCGGCGTGCCGCTCGACCCCGGCCGGCGCGATAGCGACTTCCAGATCTATGCCGGCATCGGGCAGGCCTTCTGATGGTGATGATGCGCTTTTTTCTCGGCCGTGTGCTTCGCCTGCGCGCGATGGTCCGCCTGCGCGCTGGGCTCATGCTGCTGGCCTGCGTTCTCGCCTCGCTCGCCGCCACCCAGCCGGCCCGCGCGCAGTTTCTCGCCGGCCAGCTGGAAAACCTGCTTTCCACCGAAGATCGACAGGTCAAGATCGAGGGTCTGTCCGGCGCGCTGAGCGGCAATGTCCGCATCGAAACCGTGACGGTGGCCGACCGGGACGGCGTCTGGCTCACGGCGCGCGACCTCGCGCTCGACTGGTCGCCGCTGGCGCTGATCCGCAAGAACGTCCAGATCCAGAATCTCTCGGCCGCCTCGATCACGCTGGCCCGTCTGCCCCGCGCCTCGACGCAGACCGAGGACACGTCGTCGGGCGGCTTTTCGCTGCCCGACATCACGGCGGATGTGAAGCGCATCGCCATCAACGAATTCATTCTGGATCAGGCCGTCGCCGGCGTCGCCGCGCGCCTGTCGGCCGAAGGTGCATTGACGCTCGCCGCAGACCCGACCCAGCTCGACGCGCAACTCGCGATCCGCCGGCTGGATCAGGGCGGCGAGATCAATCTTAAGCTCGGCTTCCAGCCGAACGCCAACCGGCTGGAATTGAATGTCGCGGCCAGCGAACCGGCGGGCGGCCTCGTCGCCAATCTCCTGAAACTGCCGGGCGCGCCGCCCGTCAACCTGACGATCCAGGGCTCCGGCCCCTTCGACAATTTCAGCGCCAGCGGCGCGCTGGACCTGGGCTCGGAGCGTGCCGCGACGCTGAATGCGGCGACGCAGAATTCGGCAGAGGGACGGCGCGTCATGGCTGAACTGACCGCGCTGACCCAGCCCTTCGTGCCCGAAGCCTATCTCGGCTCGGTCGGCGAAAACCTCTCGCTGAACGCCAATGTGTTTCTGCGCAGCGACGGCGTGATCCGCATCGACAGCGGCCGGCTGCAATCGGGCCCGCTCGATCTCACCGCCGCCGGCACGCTCGACCGCAGCGGCTCGACCAACGATCTGACGGTCGCGCTGCGCACCGGCTCGGGCGACCCGATCCCGCTGGCCTTCGGGTCGCAGGGCTCGCGCACGGCGCTCGAAATCACCTCGCTCGACGCCAAGCTGACGGGCGCTTTCGCCTCGGCCGGACTGGACGTGGCGGCCAAGGCCCGCACCGCCGGCTTCGAAGGCTATGTCCTCAACGAAGTGGAAGCGACGGCACGCTCGCCCGGCTTCGATCTCAACAATCTCGTCGGCCCCGTCGCACTGAACGCCAAGGCGCGCAACGCGACCGTGTCGGGCACAAGCACCTCGCAGGTCGCCCTCACCGCCTCGCGCGTTCTGGAGGGGCCGATCGCGCTCGACGCCGATGGCGCGTTGACAAGCGACGGTCTCACCTTCAACCGCGCCACGCTGACGACAGGCGCGGCCGATCTGACGCTGAGCGGGCAAGCCGCGCTCAACTTCTCGACCTTCCTGCTCAACATCCAGTCGAGCTTCCAAACGGTGGCGCTGTCGCCCGAGGCCGTGCCCTATGTCGGGCAGCGCGTGGCGATCAACGGCCAGGCCCGGCGCGCGGCCGATGGCAGCCTCGGCGTCAGCGATCTCGTGGTGGATGGCGACGCGCTGGAGATTTCTGGTTCCGCCAGCCTGACGGGCGAGACCCTCGCCGCCGCCATCACCGGCCGGCTGGATCAAACCGCGATCGCCAATTCCGCCCTCAAGGGCAAGGCGAACTTTACCCTGAACGCCGCAGGCACGCTCAGCGCGCCTCAGGTGAACCTGACGGCCAGCGCGCAGGAGCTGGAGGTCGCCGGCCGCCGGCTGGAAACGTTGGACGCGCGCATCGCCGGCACCTTCGCGCCCGATGCGCCCAACGGCACGATTGCGGTCAACGGCACCTATAATGGCGCGCCGCTGGCGCTGACGGCCGATCTCGCCAGCGAAGGCGACGTGCGCTCGTTGCGCAATCTCCTCTTGCGTCAGGGCCGCAACTCCGTGTCCGGCACGCTGGCTCTCGACAGCGGGAACCGCCCGTCGGGCAATCTCGCGCTCGACATCCCGGACGCATCCACGCTTCTGGCGCTGGCTGGGCAGTCCGGCTCGGGCGATCTCAAGGGCAGTCTTGCCTTTGCCATCGGCAATGGCGGAACGCCGGTGGCGGATGTGGACCTCACATCCGGCGGCGTGACGCTCGGCCAGAACCAGCTGCGCAACGCGCGGATCGACCTGCGCGTCCAGAACTTCGTGCAAGCCCCGCTCGCCTCTGGCACGGTGCGCGCGGAGCGTCTGGAGGCCGGCGGGCAGCGCATCCAGCGCCTCGATGCGGCGCTCGAAACAATCAACAACGCCACGGCCATTAACGCCAGCGCCGCGCTCAACGACGTGCCGACACGGCTGTCGGGCGATGTCGCCTTCACCGATGCCGGCACCGTGGTGCAGCTGCGCACGCTGACAGCCGATATTCCGAACGCGCGCCTGTCGCTGGCCGAGCCCGCCACTGTCACGCTTGGCTCGGTTCGCACCACGCTGGGCACGCTGCGCTTCGATGTCGGCTCCGGTTCGCTCACGGCGTCGGGTTCGCTGGCCGATCGCCTGGACCTGAATCTCGCCCTGGAGCGTCTGCCGCTGGCCGTCGCCAATCCCTTCGTGCAAGGGCTCGACGCCTCGGGCACGCTGACCGGCACGGTTCGCGCCGGAGGTCTCGCCTCCGCGCCCGATCTCGACTTCGACCTCAGCGCCACTGACGTGCGCACCAGCCAGACCCGCGCCGCCAAGCTCGACGGTGTCGATGCGGCGCTCACCGGCCAGTATCGCGACGGAACCGCGACGCTGCGAACGGCCCGCGTCGATCTCGGGCAGGGCTCGATCGCCGCCACCGGCACGGTCGGCCAATCACTGGCACTCGATCTGAACCTGACCGACATTCCCGTCGCGCTCGCCAATGGCTTCGTGTCGGGGCTGGATGCCGAAGGCTTGTTGAACGGCACGGCGAAGGCGACGGGCTCCCTGCAGAACCCGGCCGTGACCTTCGACATCGCGGGTTCGGGCATCAGCGCGGCCGAGGTGCGACGTGCGGGCGTCCAGCCGCTCTCGCTGGATGTGTCCGGCACCTATCGCGCCGCGACCGTGCGGCTGGACACGGCTCGTGTCGACGTCGGCACGGGTCGGCTGGAAGCCACGGGCAGCGTCGGGCGCGACCTGAACCTGCAGATGCAGATCGTCGATCTGCCGGCCGCGCTCGCAAACGGCGTGCGTCCCGGTCTCGGCGCCTCGGGCACACTCAACGGCTCGGCGACGGCAACCGGCTCGATCAGCAATCCCAACGCGCAGTTCGCGCTGACGGGGCGCGACCTGACCACCGCGCCGCTGCGCCAGTCCGGCCTTCGCCCGGTCGCGCTCGATGTCGCCGGCACTTATGCGGACGGCACGGCGCGCTTCGAGCGGGCGCGGGTGAATGTCGGGGATGGTTCGCTCGACCTCTCCGGCACACTGGGCCGCCAGCTTGACCTCTCGGTGACGCTGGACCGCCTGCCGCTCGCGCTGGCCAATGCCGTGCGCGAGGACCTTGGCGCGCGCGGCACGCTGTCGGGCACCGCGCGGGCCACCGGCTCGCTCTCCGCCCCCTCGGCCGAGTTCGACCTTCGCGCCGAGAATGTCTCGGTGGCGCAGACGCGCCAGGCCGGCGCGCCGGAGATCGACGCCGTCGCGGCCGGGACCTTCGCCAATGGCAGCGCCACGCTGCGCACCGCCCGAATCGATCTGGGCTCTGGCTCGTTGACCGCGACCGGCACGGTCGGCGAACGGCTCGATCTCGACGTCGCCCTGAACAACATCCCCGCATCGATCGCGGCGGCCGCCGCCCCGGACCTCGCCCCTCAGGGCACGCTGAACGGGCGCGTTCGCGCCGGCGGCACGATCGCCGCGCCCGATGTGCAGTACGATCTCTCGCTGGCTGGCTTCTCGGTGCAGCCGACGCGCGATGCCGGCGTCGGCGCGCTCGCCATCGCCGCCAATGGCCGGTTCGCCGACAATCAGGTGACCCTCAATTCCACACTCTCGGGCTCCGGTCTCCAGTTCGCGGCCAATGGCTCGGTGAATGTCGCGGGCACGCCGAGCTTCGACCTACGCCTCGACGGCACCGCGCCGCTCTCGCTCGCCAACCGGATTCTCGCCGAGAACGGCCGCTCGGTGAACGGCACGGCGCGCATCAACGCAAGCGTCACCGGCACCGCCGCCAATCCGAACGTGGTCGGCACGGTCTCGACGGCGGGGGCGAGCTTCGTGGATACGGGCGCCAATCTGGCCGTCAACAATATCAACGCCACGGTGGCGCTGAACGGGCAGACGGCGACGCTCCAGGGCGTGACTGCCCAGCTCGGCGGCGGCGGTACGGTGTCGGTTTCCGGCACGATCGGGCTCGGCTCCGGCTTCCCGGCCGATCTCGCAATCCGCGTGCAGGACGGGCGCTATAGCGACGGCGAACTCGTCACCATCCGCCTCAATGCGGGGCTGACCCTCACCGGCCCCTTGACCGGCGCGGCGGTTCTGGCGGGCACGATCAACGCCTCCGAAATCGCGATCCTCGTGCCGGACAATCTGCCGACCTCGATCTCGCGCATCGATCTGGAGCGGCGCAATACACCGCCGGCCGTGCTCAAGCAGCTGCGCGAGATCAACCCCAATAGCGGATCAAGCGGCACGTCGGGTTCGGGCGGCATCAGCCTGAACATCACGCTCAACGCGCCCAACCGCGTTTATGTCCGCGGTCGCGGTCTCGATCTGGAACTCGGCGGGACGATCCGCATCACCGGACCGGTCTCCAATCTCGGCATCGACGGCGGCTTCGACCTTCGGCGCGGACGCTTCCAGCTTCTATCGCGGCGGCTCAACTTCGAGCGCGCCACGCTGACCTTCGATGGCAATCTCGTGCCGACGCTGGATCTCCTGGCATCCTCCGACACGGGCGAGGCGACGGTCTATGTCGCCATCACCGGGCCGGCGGCGAGCCCGAGCTTCTCCTTCACCTCCTCCCCTGCCCTGCCGCAGGACGAGGTTTTGGCGCGGCTCATCTTCGGTCAGGGCACCTCGGACCTGTCCCCGGTGCAGATCGCGCAGCTCGCCAGCGCGGCGGCGCAGCTGGCCGGCGTCGGCGGCTCGACAGGGCTTCTCGACAATCTGCGCTCGCAACTGGGCGTCGACGATCTCGACATCCGCACCACGGCCGATGGGCAGGCGGCGGTGGGCGTCGGCCGCTATCTCAACGAGAACACCTATGTCGGCGTCGATTCGACCGGGCGTGTCTCGATCGATCTCGACCTTGGCGCCAACGTGAAGGCTCGTGGCGCGGTGACGGCCAATGGCGGCGGCGAAGTCGGCATTTTCTACGAAAAGGAATATTGATCGGGCGTTGCAACATTTAGCGCGGCCGATCATTTTATGGCTAAACACGGACGGTCGGCCCATGGAGCCGGCCGCCCGCTCACAAGAGGAGCGAAGGCCATGAGCACGGAATCCCTGAAATACGCCAAGTTCGACCATGACGACGGCAAGAGCTACGCCTCCCCCATGGACGTGATCCATGACGACGGCCTGCCCCATGGCCAGAAGAAATCGATCCTCGAAGAATGGAAGCGCCGGGTCGCCGCGCACAACCGTGCCGACGGCATCCAGACGATGGATCACGAGTTGGATCGCGCCATCGAGCGTTTGGCAGGCCTGGGCACGTAAGCCCGGTCTCCGCTTTCACGCCAAAGTCTGATCGCATCGGACAAGCCGCCCCCCGGGCGGCTTTTTTCGTTTGCGCTTCGTCCACCATGCCGCCTGGACGCTCGATTTTGATGTAAATTCGAAAGACTCAGATGTTAGACATGCATCTAACGCATGGATGCCCTGGGACTTGACCCGGATGGAGCGGGCCGGTTTGCTTCGCATCCGTTTGGTCTATCTCCCGACAGACCTTGAGACCTGCCGGCCTCGTTCGCGAAGTCGGCCCAGCGACGGATCGATCAGCGTGACCAGCCAGCCCAATGCCGACATCACTCTCGACCAGCTTCAGGCGCGGGGCGCGCAAGCCCTGAAAACCGGCATCCGGGCGCTCTTTGCCGCCGATCCCGATCGTTTCGCCCATCTCTCCTTCCGACACGACGATCTTCTGCTCGACCTGTCGAAATGCGCCCTTTCGCAGGACGATCTTTCCGCGCTTCTGGCCTATGCCGGGACGGTCGGTGTCGAGGCGCGGCGCGATGCCATGTTCGATGGCGCGCGCATCAACACGACCGAGAACCGCTCGGTGCTGCATGTCGCGCTGCGTGCCCATGCCGAAGACGGGTTCAAGGCCGATGGCGAGCCGGTGGGCGAGGCCGTCGAAAGCGTGCTCCAGGCCATGTCGCGCTTTGCGAGCGGCATCCGCGACGGATCGATCGCCGGCGCGACGGGTGCGCGGATCACCGATATCGTCAATATCGGCATTGGCGGCTCCGATCTCGGCCCGGTCATGGCGGCGATCGCGCTGAGCCCCTATCACGATGGGCCGCGCACGCATTTCGTGTCCAATATCGACGGCGCGCATATGGCGGACACGCTGAAGCTCGTCGATCCCGCGACGACGCTCTTCATCGTGGCGTCCAAGACCTTTACCACGATCGAGACCATGACCAACGCGCAGACGGCGCGGCGCTTCATCGCGGGGGCGCTGGGCGAGGCGGCGGTCGGCGCGCATTTCTGCGCCGTCTCGACCGCGCTCGATAAGGTCTCGGCCTTCGGCATCGGCGAAGACCGCACCTTCGGCTTTTGGGATTGGGTGGGCGGTCGGTATTCCGTCTGGTCCGCGATCGGCCTCCCCTTGATGATCGCCATCGGCCCGCAGAATTTCCGCGCCTTTCTCGACGGCGCGCGCGATCTCGACCGGCATTTCAAGTCGGCCCCGGCGCGCGAAAACCTGCCGATCCTGCTCGGCCTGGCCGGCTGGTGGCACCGTGTGGCGCAGAACCACCCGTCCCGCGCCATCATCCCCTACGACCAGCGCCTCGCCCGCCTGCCCGCCTATCTCCAGCAGCTGGACATGGAATCCAACGGCAAGCATGTCGGTCTCGACGGCTTGAAGACGCCGACGGCGACCGGCCCCGTCGTCTGGGGCGAGCCCGGCACCAACGGCCAGCACGCCTTCTTCCAGCTGCTGCACCAAGGCACGGACATCGTGCCGGTCGAATTCATCGTCGGCGCCAATCCGCATGAGAGCGACCCCGAGCTGCGCATCCATCAGGATCTGCTTCTCGCCAATTGCCTCGCTCAGTCGGAAGCCCTGATGAAGGGCCGCACGCTGGAGGAAGCGCGCGAGCAGTTGCTGAAAGCGGGCCGTTCACCGGAAGAGGCCGAGCAGATCGCGCCGCATCGCGAGTTCTCGGGCGACCGCCCGTCCATCACCCTTCTCTACGACAAGCTGACGCCTTTCGCCTTCGGCCGCCTCGTGGCGCTCTACGAGCACCGGGTCTTCGTCGAGGCGCAGCTTTTCGGGATCAACGCTTTCGACCAATGGGGCGTGGAACTCGGCAAGGAACTGGCCACCGGCCTCCTTCCGGTGATCCAGGGCACCCAGTCCCCTCAATCGCGCGATTCCTCCACCGCCGGCCTCGTGGCCGCGATCGCCGAACTCCGGAGCTGAACTGATGACGTCTGCCAGCAGCCTCGCCCGCTCCACCACCGTGGAGAAACCCGAGCCCCGCCTCAACGACGCGGACACGATCGCCACCGAGATCGTGGAGAAGCTCACCTACTCGATCGGCAAGACCGTGAAGGCCGCGCGCATTCACGACTGGCTGGAAGCCACGACCCTCGTCGTGCGCGACCGCATCATCGACAATTGGTTCGAATCGACCATCAAGACCTACGAGCGGCAGGACAAGCGCGTCTGCTATCTTTCGATGGAATTTCTGATCGGCCGCCTCCTGCGCGATGCGATCAGCAATCTCGGCCTGACCGAGACCGTGCGCGAGGCGCTGGCTCGCTATGATGTCGATCTCAACCTCGTGGAGCTTCTGGAGCCGGATGCGGCGCTCGGCAATGGCGGTCTCGGCCGCCTCGCCGCCTGCTTCATGGAATCCATGGCCACGACCGGCGTTCCGGGCTTTGGCTACGGCATCCGCTATGTCCACGGTTTCTTCCGCCAGGAAGTGGTGGATGGCGCGCAGGTCGAGCTGCCCGAAACCTGGCTGAAGCACGGCAACCCTTGGGAGTTCGAGCGCCGCGAAAGCTCCTACGAGATCGGCTTCGGCGGCAAGGTCTCGGCCATCGAGGAAAACGGCAAGCTGCGCTCCGTCTGGCGCCCGGGCGAGCGCGTGCTCGCCGTCGCCTACGACACGCCGGTCGTCGGCTGGCGCGGCCAGCACGTCAACACGCTGCGTCTGTGGAGCGCGCAGTCGCTCGATCCGATCCTGCTCGACGCCTTCAACGCGGGCGACCATATCGGCGCGCTTCTGGAATCCAACAAGGCTGAGGCGATCACCCGCGTCCTCTATCCCGCCGACTCGCATCAGGCCGGCCAGGAACTGCGCCTGCGGCAGGAGTATTTCTTCTCCTCCGCCTCGCTGCAGGACATCATCCGCCGCCATCTGGCGCAGCATGACGACCTGACGAATCTGGCCGACAAGGTCGCGATCCAGCTGAACGACACGCATCCGGCCGTCTCGGTCGCCGAGCTGATGCGTCTTCTCGTGGACGTGCACGGGATGGAATGGGACGCCGCCTGGAAGGTCACGCGCGACACATTCTCCTACACCAACCATACGCTTCTGCCGGAAGCTCTCGAAACCTGGCCGATCCATCTGTTCGAGCGCCTGCTCCCGCGCCAGATGCAGATCATCTACCAGATCAACGCCGAGGTTCTGCGCGAGGCGACCGCTAGCAAGCAGCTCGACGACGGCACCATCTCGGCGATCTCCCTGATCGACGAGAACAACGGTCGGCGTGTGCGCATGGGCCAGCTCGCCTTCGTGGGCAGCCATGCCGTCAACGGCGTGTCGGCGCTGCACACCGAGCTGATGAAGGAAACCGTGTTCCACGACCTGCACAAGGTCTTCCCGACGCGCATCGAGAACAAGACCAACGGTGTGACGCCGCGCCGCTGGCTGTTCCAGGCCAATCCCGGCCTGACCCAGCTGATCGAAGAGGCGATCGGCCCCGGCTTCAAGGACGACATCACCCAGCTCGCCAAGCTCGACCCCCATGCCGAGGACGCGGGCTTCCGTGAGAAGTTCGTCGCCATCAAGCGGCAGAACAAGCAGCGCCTCGCTCATCTCGTGGAAGAGCGCCTCGCGATCCATCTCGATCCGAACGCGATCTTCGACATTCAGGTCAAGCGCATCCACGAGTACAAGCGCCAGCTCCTGAACATTCTGGAGACGGTCGCCCTCTATGAGCAGATCCGCTCCCTGCCCCATCTCGACTGGACGCCGCGGGTCAAGGTCTTCGCCGGCAAGGCGGCTCCCTCCTATGTCCAGGCGAAGGAGATTATCCATCTCGCCGGCGACGTGGCGCGGGTCATCAACTCCGACCCGACGGTGCGCGGCCTCCTCAAGGTCGTGTTCATCCCGAACTACAATGTGAGCCTCGCCGAGATCATCATGCCGGCCGCCGATGTGTCGGAGCAGATCTCGACCGCCGGCCTTGAAGCTTCCGGCACGGGCAACATGAAGTTCGCCCTCAACGGTGCGCTGACGATCGGCACGCTCGACGGCGCCAATGTCGAGATGCTGGAGCACCTGGGCGAAGAGAACATCTTCATCTTCGGCCTGAAGGCCGACGAGGTCGCGCGCAAGCGCGCCGAGGGCCATCGCGGACAGGGTGTCATCGATCAGCAGCCCATGCTGCGCTCGGCGATCGACTCGATCTCGGCGGGCGTCTTCAGCCAGGACGATCCGAACCGTTACGCCAATCTCATGAACTCGATCCGCGACCGCGACTGGTGGATGATCGCCGCCGACTTCCGCGCCTATTGGGACACGCAGCGCCAGCTCGACGTTCTCTGGAAAGACCGCGCGAAGTGGGATGCGATTGCAGTGCGCAACACGGCCCGGATGAGCTGGTTCTCCTCCGACCGCTCGATCGACGAATACGCGCACGACATCTGGCACGCCGGCCCCAAGGGCCGGTAATTCCCCCTTGGCCCAAAATTCTTTCGCCGCGACTAGTTCGCGGCGAAAAAACGTGTGGGCATGGCCTTCCCCTCGCTGGAAGGTCTACCCGCTCACGCTATCTTGACGAGATAGAAACGCATCAAGACACTAGGGGGGATCGCGGGCCAAGCCGGTCGAGCAGCGATCTCTGGGGGGAGAAACGGGATGGCCGATAGCCGGCGACTGGCACCGATTGCGCGCGACACCATGGCTTATGTTCTAGCCGGTGGTCGCGGTTCGCGTCTGATGGAACTGACCGACGACCGGGCCAAGCCCGCCGTCTATTTCGGCGGCAAGTCGCGCATCATCGACTTCGCCCTGTCGAACGCGGTCAATTCGGGCATCCGCCGAATCGGCGTCGCGACGCAGTACAAAGCCCATTCGCTGATCCGCCACCTGCATCGGGGCTGGAACTTCCTGCGCCCCGGCCGCAACGAGAGCTTCGACGTTCTTCCCGCCTCGCAGCGCGTATCGGAAGACCAATGGTATGCCGGCACGGCCGATGCCGTGTATCAGAACATCGACATCATCGAGGCCTACGCCCCCAAATACATCATCATTCTGGCGGGCGACCACATCTACAAGATGGACTACGAGATCATGCTCCAGCAGCATGTGGACACGGGGGCCGACGTGACCGTCGGCTGTCTCGAAGTCCCGCGCATGGAAGCGGTCGGTTTCGGCGTCATGCATGTGGACGAGAAGGGCCAGATCACCGACTTCATCGAGAAGCCCGCCGATCCGCCGTCGATCCCCGGCCGGCCGGACACGGCGCTGGCCTCCATGGGCATCTATGTCTTCAACACGGCCTTCCTCGCCGACCAGCTGCGCCGTGACGCGGCCGATCCGAAGTCGAGCCGCGACTTCGGCAAGGACATCATTCCCCATATCGTCAAACACGGCACGGCCTGGGCGCATTCGTTCAACACGTCCGTCGTGCGCTCGGCCGCCGAATACGGCGCTTACTGGCGCGACGTCGGCACGGTGGACGCTTATTGGCAGGCCAATATCGACCTGACCGATGTCGTGCCGCAGCTCGACATCTACGACCGCGACTGGCCGATCTGGACCTATGCCGACGTGACGCCGCCCGCCAAGTTCGTGCATGACGAGGACGGACGTCGGGGCATGGCGATCTCCTCGCTCGTTTCGGGCGACTGCATCATCTCCGGCGGCACGCTGCATCGCTCGCTTCTGTTCACGGGCGTTCGTCAGAACTCCTATTCCAAGCTGGACGAAGCGGTGATCCTGCCGGGCTGCCATATCGGGCGCGGGGCGCGCATCACCCGCGCCGTGGTGGATCGCGGCGTCCACATCCCGGATGGTCTCGTGATCGGCGAGGACCCGGAACTCGACGCCCAGCGCTTCCGACGCACGTCGAGCGGCGTCTGCCTCGTCACCAAGCCGATGATCGACCGGCTCAACTACAGATGACATCGGTCCTTTCCGTTGCATCGGAAGTCTTCCCGCTGGTGAAGACGGGCGGCCTCGCGGACGTGACGGGCGCTTTGCCTCTCGCGCTCGAGCCGCTCGGTGTCTCGGTGCGCACGCTGATGCCCGCCTATCCCAGCGTGATGGCGGAACTCGGCGACGCCGAGCCCGTCGCCGCGCTCCCCGATCTGTTCGGCGGCCCTGCGCGCATCCTGTCGGTGCGCCACGCCGGGCTCGATCTGTTGCTGCTGGACGCGCCTCATCTTTTCGATCGGCCGGGCGGCCCCTATGTCGGGCCGAACGGATACGACCATCCCGACAACTGGGCGCGCTTTGCCGCGCTCGGCAAGGCCGCGGCCGAGATCGGCCTTGGGCTGATCGAGGGCTACAGGCCCGACATCGTTCATGCTCATGACTGGCAGGCAGCGCTCGCGCCCGTCTATCTCGACGCGGCCGGCGGCGAGCGACCGCGCAGCATCATCACCATCCACAATCTCGCCTTTCAGGGCGCCTTTCCGCAGACGATCTTTCCCGAACTCGGCCTGCCGGAGAACTTCTGGGGCATCGACGGGGTGGAGTATTATGGCTCGGTCGGCTTCCTCAAAGGCGGCCTGCGCGCGGCGGATCGGATCACCACGGTCAGCCCCAACTATGCCGGCGAAATCCTTCAACCCGCCGGTGGCATGGGCCTCGACGGGTTGCTGCGTGGCCGGGCCGACCGGCTGGTCGGCATCGTCAACGGCATCGACACATCCGTTTGGGACCCCGCCATCGATCCGCATATCGCGGCGAGTTTCACGCGCGACGATCTGTTCCGCCGCAGCCTGAACAAGCGGGCGCTGGAGGCGGAGTTCTCGCTGGAGGAAGACGAGTCGCCGCTTCTGGCCGTCGTCAGCCGCCTGACCTGGCAAAAGGGCCTCGACATCCTAGCCGACTGCGTGGACGACGTGGTGGCCGCCGGCTGCCGGCTTGTCGTCGTCGGCTCGGGCGACCGGCTTCTGGAGGGCGCTTTCCTGTCCGGCGCGGCGCGCCATTCCGGGCGCGTGGGTGTGCGCATCGGCTATGACGAGCTTCTGTCGCACCGGGTGCAGGCGGGCGCCGACGCCCTGCTCGTGCCCTCGCGCTTCGAGCCCTGCGGCCTGACGCAGCTCTACGCGCTTCGCTATGGCTGCCTGCCTGTGGTCAGCCGCGTCGGCGGATTGGCCGACACGGTGATCGACGCGAATTTCGCAGCCCTTGCCGCGAGCGCCGCCACCGGCATCGTCTTTGCGCCCGTGACGCGCGAGGCGCTTCTCGACGGACTGACCCGCCTCACCCGCCTTTATGCCGACGCGCCGACCTGGCGCGACATTCAGCGCTCCGCCATGTCGAGCGACGTGTCCTGGACCGCCAGCGCGCGCCGTTACGCCGACCTCTACTCGAGCCTTTCCGAGGAAAGCACCCGATGATCCGCACCGTCGCGACGACGCCCTTTTCCGACCAGAAGCCCGGCACATCGGGCCTGCGCAAGAAGGTTCCGCATTTCAGCCAGCACAACTATGCCGAGAACTTCCTTCAGGCGATCTTCGACGCCACGGAGCGCCAGGCCGGCTCGTCGCTGGTGATCGGTGGCGACGGCCGCTTCCTCAACGCCGAGGTCATCCGCAAGGCGATCCGCATGGCCGCCGCCAACGGCGTCGCCAAGGTCATCGTCGGCCAGAACGGCCTTCTCTCGACGCCGGCCGCCTCCAACCTCATCCGCCAGCGCAAGGCGGCGGGCGGCATCATTCTCTCGGCCTCGCACAATCCCGGCGGGCCGGACGGGGATTTCGGCATCAAGTACAACATCTCGAACGGCGGCCCGGCTCCCGAAGGCGTGACCGACGCGATCTACAAGCGCACGCGCGAGATCAGCGAATACAAGATCGTGGAGGAGGACGCGCCGGACCTCTCGGTCATCGGCACCTCGCGCCTCGGCGAGACGGAAGTCGAGATCGTTGATCCCGTGGCCGACTATGCCACGCTGATGGAAGACCTGTTCGACTTCGCGGCGATCCGCGAGGCGATCCAGGGCGGTCTGACGCTGCGCTTCGACGCGATGCACGCCGTCACCGGCCCCTATGCCAAGGAAATCCTGGAGAAGCGTCTGGGCGCGCCTGACGGCACCGTTCTGAACGGCGTGCCCTCGGAGGATTTCGGCGGCGGCCATCCCGATCCCAACGTCGTCTGGGCCGCGCCGCTGGTCGATCTTCTGCTCGGCCCCACCGCGCCCGATTTCGGCGCGGCGTCGGATGGCGACGGCGACCGCAACATGATCCTCGGGCGCGGCATCGTGGTGACGCCCTCCGATTCGCTTGCGGTTCTGGCCGCCAATGCGCATCTGGCGCCGGGCTACAAGCGCGGCATCGCCGGCATCGCCCGCTCCATGCCGACCAGCGGCGCGGCGGATCGCGTGGCGCAGAAGCGGGGCATTGGCATCTACGAGACGCCGACCGGCTGGAAATTCTTCGGCAATCTTCTGGACGCCGGCAAGGTGACGATCTGCGGCGAGGAAAGCGCGGGCACGGGCTCGGACCATGTGCGCGAGAAGGATGGTCTCTGGGCCGTTCTGCTCTGGCTGAACATCCTCGCCGTGCGCAAGGAGTCGGTCGCCGAGATCGTGAAGTCGCACTGGGCCGAGTTCGGGCGCAACTACTACCAGCGCCACGACTATGAGGAAGTGGACAAGGCGGCGGCCGAAGGACTGATGGAAAGCCTGCGCGATCGTCTGGCCTCCATGGCGGGCCAGCGCTTCGGCACGCTCGTGGTCTCGGAAGCCGACGACTTTTCCTACAAGGACCCGATCGACGGTTCGGTCTCGACCAGCCAGGGCGTGCGCATCGTCTTCTCCGGCGGCTCGCGCATCGTCTTCCGCCTGTCGGGCACGGGCACGGTCGGCGCGACGCTGCGCGTCTATATCGAGCGCTTCGAGCCGGACCCGGCCAAGCACGATCTCTCGATCGAAGAGGCGCTGGGCGAACTCGTGCGCACAGCCGACGCGATCGGCGAGATCACCAAGCGCACGGGCCGCGCGGAGCCCGACGTTCGCACGTGAGCGCTCTGGACCGATCGCCCGTCGCCGCGCGGCTGCGGGCGATCCGCCCCCTTCATTGGGGTCTGACCTTCGGGGTCGTGGCGCTCGCGGCCGCGACCCTCCTTCTGATGGGCCGCGTGCCGATCTGCGAATGCGGATATGTCAAACTCTGGCACGGCGCGGTGCAGAGTTCGGAGAATTCGCAGCATATCGCCGACTGGTACTCCCCCTCCCATCTCATCCACGGCTTCCTCTTCTATGGGGCGCTCTGGCTCGTGGCTCGCAGCCGGCCGATGGGGCTGCGGCTGGTGCTGGCAACGCTCATCGAAGCCGCCTGGGAGATCGTCGAGAACAGCGATGCGGTGATCCGCCATTATCGCGAGACGACCATCTCGCTCGATTATTTCGGCGACAGCGTTCTCAATTCCGTCTCCGATATCGGCTTCATGATCCTGGGCTTTCTTCTGGCCGCGCGCTTGCCCGTCTGGCTCACTCTCGTGATCGCGCTCGGCTTCGAGATTCTCACCGGCTGGCTGATCCGCGATAACCTCACCTTGAACGTCCTCATGCTTCTTTATCCGCTGGACGCCGTGAAGGCGTGGCAGGGCGGCGCCTGATCGGCGCTCCGGGATCGGGAGACGACGGGCTTGTTCAGCATCACCAGGGAGCGCGGCGCGCCCATCCGGCTCGGCGCCAGCGTCGAGGCGGACGGCGTGCACTTCGCCGTCTTTTCCGCCCATGCGGATCGGATCGAGCTATGCCTGTTCGACCCGGGCGGCATCCAGGAAAGCCAGCGACTTCCCTTGCCCGGCCGCACGGAAGGCAGCGTGCATTTCGGCTTCGTGCCGGGCCTTGCCCCCGGCGCGCTCTACGGCCTGCGCGCGCACGGGCCGTTCGCCCCTCACGAAGGCCATCGCTTCGACGCCTCGAAGCTCTTGGTCGACCCCTATGCAACGCGGCTCGACCGTCCCTTCCTCTACCATCCCTGGCTCGCCGCACCGCCCGAACGCCGGATCGATACCGCCCCACTCGTGCCTCGCGCACTGGTGGAGGATCTCAGCCGCGACGCACGCCCCCTCCCCTTCGCCAAGCCGGGCTTCACCTATGAACTGCCCGTGCGCGCCTTTTCGCAGATGCGCCCCGATCTGCCCCAGCGCCTTCGTGGCACGCTGGCGGCGCTGGCCGAGCCCGCCTCGCTCGACCATCTGACGCGGCTTGGCGTCGAGACGGTGGAACTCATGCCGCTGGCCGCCGCAATCGACGAGCGGCACCTGTCGGCACTCGGCCTCACCAATGCCTGGGGCTACAACCCCATTCCCCACGGCGCGCCCGATCCGCGCCTTGTGCCCGGCGGCTGGCCGGAGGTGCGCCGCGTGGTGGACGCGCTTCACGCGCGCGGCATCCGCGTTCTCCTGGACGTGGTGCTGAACCATTCGGGCGAAAGCGACCGCTATGGTCCGACGCTGTCCTATCGCGGGCTGGACAACAAGACCTACTATGCCGCCTCGCCGGATGATCCGGACGCTCTGGTGAACGACACCGGCACCGGCAACACGTTCGCGCTCTGGCGCGAGCCGGTCGCCAGAATGGCGCTGGACGCGCTCAAGAACTGGGTGGAAATCGGCGGCATAGACGGGTTTCGCTATGATCTCGGCACCGTCCTCGGCCGCACGCCGGACGGCTTCCGCCCCGACGCTCCGCTTCTACAGATGATCGCCGCAGACTTGAGCCTGAAGGATCGCGTTCACGTCGCCGAGCCCTGGGACATCGGCCCCGGCGGCTATCAGGTCGGCGCCTTTCCCAAGCCCTTTCTGGAATGGCAGGACCGGTTCCGGGACGATATCCGGCGCTTCTGGCGGGGCGATGCCGGCACGGTCTCGGCGCTGGCGACGCGCCTGTCGGGCTCGCCCGATCTGTTCGACCCGAAAACGCGCGTGCCGTCCGACGGCGTCAATTTCATCGATGCCCATGACGGGTTCACGCTGCGCGATCTCGTCAGCTACGAGACCAAGCACAATGGCGCCAATGGCGAAGGCAATCGCGATGGCCATGGCGACAATCATTCCTGGAACAATGGCGCGGAAGGGCTGACGCGCGATCCCGGCATTCTGGAGCGCCGCCGACGCGATGTGCGCGCGCTTCTGGCGACGCTGTTCGTCGCGCGCGGCAATCCGATGATCGTGGCGGGCGACGAGCTGGGCCGCACGCAAGGGGGCAACAACAATGCCTATGCCCAGGACAACGAGACCTTCTGGATCGACTGGCCGGCTGCCGACGACGAGCTGATCGCCTTCACCGCGCGGCTCCAGCGCCTGCGCCGTGCCCTGCCCCCCCTTTCGCTCGACCGCTTTCTGACGGGCGAGACGGTCGAGGGCGAGACGGACGTCGTCTGGCTGGGTGCCGATGGCGGCGAGATGCGGCCGGAAGACTGGGCGGACGGGAACCGCGCGTTGCTCGGCCTGCGGCTGGCGGGCGGGAGCGAGGCGGCGCTCGTTTATTTCAATCGCGGCTGGCAGCCCCTCGACATCCGTGTGCCCGAGCCGGCATCCGGACGTAGCGTCTGGCTGGAGCTTCTGTCGGACCGCCCCGAGGCCGAGCCACGCCCGTTCGACCTCAGTCAGGTTTTGACGCTTGGCGCGCGCTCCGTCGCGATCCTGCGCGAGGGATAAGTCGGCGCGGCCACGACCTCGACGAACGACACGGCAAGGGGAAGCAGGGGATAGGCGGCCGGCCCCCTTTGCACGCTCGGGCGCGAGACCTTAAATCCAGGGGGTTGCCGCATCGGATACCCCTTCATGCCCATTCAGCTTTTGCCCGAAAACCTGATCGATCAGATCGCCGCCGGCGAAGTGGTCGAGCGGCCGGCAAGCGTGGTGAAGGAACTTCTGGAAAACGCGCTCGACGCCGGCTCGCGCCGCGTCGAGATCGTCACTGCGGGTGGCGGCAAGAGCCTGCTGCGCATCAGCGACGATGGCTGCGGCATTCCCGTGAGCGAACTGCCGCTTGCCATCCGCCGCCATTGTACGTCCAAGATGGCCGGCGGGTTGGAGGCGATCGACACGCTCGGCTTTCGCGGCGAAGCCCTGCCCTCGATCGGCTCGGTGGCGCGGCTGACCCTGCGCTCACGGGCGCGCGGTGCGGACGGGGCGCATGAGATTCGGGTGGACAACGGCGTGCAGGACGGGCCTCGCCCGGCGCCGCTCTCGGCCGGCACGATGGTGGAGGTGCGCGATCTCTTCCACTGCGTGCCCGCCCGGCTGAAATTTCTGAAAAGCGATCGCGCGGAAAGCGCGGCCATCACCGAGACGGTCAAGCGCATCGCCATCGCCTTTCCCGCCGTGCGCTTCGAACTCGCCGGCGAGGACCGAACCGAGACCGTGCTGGCAGCCGGCAGCCCGGAGGCGCGCATCGCGCAGATCGTCGGCGCGGAGTTCATCGACAACGCGGTGGAGCTGGATGCCCTGCGCGAAGGGGTACGGCTCACCGGATGGGCGGGCCTGCCGACCTATCATCGCGGCAATGCGCAGCATCAATATGCCTATGTGAACGGGCGGCCGGTGCGCGACAAGATGATCCTTTCGGCCATTCGCGGGGCCTATGTCGATTTCGTACCGCGCGACCGCTATCCGGTCTGCGTGCTCTTCTTCGACGTGGACCCGCGCGATGTGGATGTGAACGTGCATCCCGCCAAGGCCGATGTGCGCTTTCGCGACCCCGCTCTGGTGCGCGGCCTCATCGTCGGCGCGATCCGGCAGGCGCTGGGTGGCATGAGTCTGCGCGCTTCGACCGAAGGAGCGGACGGGCTGATGGCGCGCTTTCGCCCCGGCGGCATGAGTGGCGGCATGGCGGAAGCGCCCTCCCGCGAATCGCACGCGGCGGATCTCCACGCGGCGAGACCGGGCGCGGCGAGCCCGCAAGCTCCTTCTACCACCCGACCCGCACCCGCCATGCCCCCCGGTATCGGCGCGCGGGCCGCCTCCGCTGTGCTCGGCCGGCGCGCGGGCGGGTTTCGCGAGCGGGGAGAGACGCCGTTCGACGCCGAGACCAGCTTCTTCCGACCGCTGGAAACGCCCCCCGGTCCGCGCGAGCCCGCACCGCGCATGAGCGGCTTCGAGCCGCAAGCCCGCCCGGTTCGCGACAACGAGCAAGCGCCCGCGCCCGCCAGCGCGGAGTTTCCGCTTGGCGCGGCGCGGGCGCAGATCGACAAGGCCTTCATCGTCGCCGAGACGAGCGACAGTCTGGTGATCGTCGATCAGCACGCCGCGCATGAGCGGCTGGTCTATGAGGCGCTGAAAGAGGCGCTTCATGCGGACGCCATCCCGGCGCAGATGCTGCTCATTCCCGATGTCGTGGACTGCTCGGAAAGCGAGGCCGAGCGGCTGACTGACGAAGCCGAGACGCTGTCGCGCTTCGGCCTTGTGATCGAACGCTTCGGCCCCGGCGCAATCATGGTGCGCGGGACGCCGTCAATTCTGGGCGAAGTGGACGCCAAGGCGCTGGTGCGCGATCTCGCGGACGAGCTGTTCGAAGGCGGGCAAGTGGGCCTCAAGGCGCGGATCGACCATGTGGCCGCGACCATGGCCTGCCATGGCTCGGTGCGCTCGGGGCGACGGCTTCAGCCGGCCGAGATGAACGCGCTGCTGCGCCAGATGGAACGGACCCCCGGCTCGGGCCAGTGCAACCATGGGCGGCCGACCTTCATCGAACTGAAGCTCGTGGATATCGAGCGCCTGTTCGGCCGGCGTTGACAAGTTCCCCCTTGGAGCCGAACAGAGACGCATGACACCGGCGCGCGGCGACCGGCCCAATACAAGAGAAAACGGATGATGAACCGGATGGATAGCGGCGGCGAGGCCAAGCTGCAGTATGGCGATGGCGATTTCGAGGTCATCCGCCCGGGCGCCTATGTGCGCTGCGCCGTGACGGGCGAGCCCATCGCGCTCGACCTCCTGCGCTACTGGAACGTGGAGCGGCAGGAGCCCTATCGCGACGCCGAAGCTTCGCTTCGGCGCGAGTTGGAACTGGCGCCCGCGCGCAAGCGCTGACGCGTCATCAAGCGCTGATGCTTCGCCAAGCGCGGGTGCTCTAACAAGCGCTGACGTCTCAGCGCGCGGAAAAGCGCGCGAACGCCTGCCGCAAGAGAGCTTCGGCGGTCTCTGCCTCGATCCACTGAACCTCGACATCGAGCACGCGAGCGAGGCGGTTGAGACCGCGCATCGGCCCATCCTGCCGTCCTTGGAAGCGCGCGCGGTCCTTGGCCGTGGTGACGAGATCGAGGCCGAGACTGTCGGCCTCGGCCAGCAGCTCGCGCGCGTCGTCCGGCTTGAACATATGATGGTCGGGAAAGCTGCGGGTCGCCACGATCTCGGCCCCGGCAGCCTTCAAGGACGCATAGAACTTTTCCGGGTCCGCGATGCCGGCAAAGGCGAGGACGCGGCGGCCGGCGAAATCGCCGGCATTGGGAGAGCCAAGCGTGGCGCGATGAACCGGCAGGCCGGCATCTCGCAATTGATGCGCCAAAGCCTCGCCCGGCGCGCCCTCTCCGATCAGAAGCGCGGCATCGGCATGGGCCAGCTGCGACCCCAGCGGCGCGCGCAAGGGGCCGGCCGGCAACACGCGCCCATTGCCGAGGCCCCGGCGCGCATCGGCCACGAGAAGCGCGACATCGACATGCAGCCGCGCGCTCTGGAACCCGTCATCCATGATGACGAGATCGCAGCCGGCTTGGCGCAGAAGCTCGACCCCCTTGGCGCGGTCGGGGGCAATGGCGGTCGGCGCGACTCCAGCCAGAAGCAGGGGCTCGTCGCCGACGAGATCCGCCCCATGCTGCGAGGGATCGACCAGAAGCGGGCTGCGCGCCGCCCCTCCATGACCTCGCGACAGGAAACCCGGACGATGGCCCATCGCGAGCGCGGCACGGCCCAGCGCCTGCGCGGTCGGCGTCTTGCCGCCGCCCCCGACCGTCCAGTTGCCGACGCAGAGCACGGGCAGCGGCACGCGCACCCGCGCGCCGCGCTCCAGATTGCGCCGTGCGACCCAGCCATAGGCGAGCGAAGGCGCGGCCAGTGCGCGGGCGGCCAAGCCCGGCTCACGCCACCAGAAGCCGGGGGCGGTACCCAGCAGCGCCATGTCAGTTGCCCCAGTCCATCCGGCAGGACAGGCGCAGCGGCAGGAGGAACGGATCGAGCGCGGCCATGGTGCGCTTGAGCGCGCCGCCCATATCGGCCACGCTGTCGCGCGCGGCGTCCATCATCTGCCGGCGCGCGGCGGGGCGGTCGAACAGTTCCGACACGGCTGCGCCGAGTTCGGCTTCGTCCTGCACGATCCAGGCCGCGCCCCGCTCGATCAGGCGGTGATAGACCTCGCGGAAATTCTGGACATAACGACCCGACAGGATGGCAGTGCCGAGCATGGCCGCTTCCAGCGGGTTCTGCCCGCCCTCGCCCCGGATTGATTTGCCGATGAAGGCGACCTCGGTGAGCCGGAGGTAGAAGCCCATGTCGCCCATCGTGTCGCCGAGGAAAATGTCGGTCGTGGGTGTCGGCAACTCGCCCCGGCTCCAGCGCGCCACCTGAAGCCCCTTGGCTTCGAAATCGCGCTGGATGGCGTCCGCCCGTTCCACGTGGCGCGGCACGATGATGGTCAGAACGCGCCCGCGCTCCTCCATGAGGCGCAGATGTATGTTGGCGGCCATCTCCTCCTCGCCCTCGTGCGTGGACAAGGCGGCCCAGACGGGACGCATCCCGATGCCCTGGCGCGCGGCTTCGAGGTCGAGAAGATGGGCCGGCGGCGCTTCCACATCGGCCTTCAGATTGCCGGCGACGCTGACAGCCCGCGCGCCGAGCAGATGATAGCGCTCGCCGTCGATCTCGGACTGCGCCACGACATGAGCCAGCTTCGACAGGAGGGCTTCGGCGACGCCCGGCGCGGATTTCCAGCGCTTGAAGGAGCGGTCGGACAGGCGGGCGTTGACCAGAACCTGCGGGATGCGGCGCGAGGCCAGCTCCGACATGGTGGTCGGCCAGATCTCGCTTTCCGCCACGATGGCGAGCTCCGGCTGCCAATGGTCGAGAAAACGCGACACGCAAGGCTTGAGATCGAGCGGCACATATTGATGGATCACGCGGTCGCCGAGCCGCTCGGCGACGGTCGCGGCCGAGGTGACCGTGCCCGTCGTCATCACGATGGTGATGCCGTCGGCCGCGATTTCGGAGACGAGCGGCGAGACGGCCGCGCTCTCCCCCATCGAGGCCGCATGGACCCAGACGAGCGGGACGCCGGGCGGGCGGATCTCGCTCGGGATACCGTAGCGCTCGCGTCGGCGCTCCTTGTCTTCCTTGCCCTTCGAGGCCCGCCAGCTCACATAGGAGCCGACCGCCGGATAGGCGAGAGAGCCGGCGACGCGATAGGCGGTCAAGGCCGCCTTGGCCCATCTGTCGTTCAATGGCTTGTCTTTCGGTCCGCCAGGTCCGCGGCCCGCCGGTTCGCCCGTTCGATGGCGAGGGTCAGGCGGGCGCGAATCTCTTCCAGCTCGTCCGCGCTCGCGTGAGGCGGAACGAAGATCGGTTCCTCCATGATCACGGCAATGCGGCCGAAGGGCAGCGGGAGGGTGGTTTTGTCCCAGGTTTTTTCCAGAACCCGTCTGCGACTCGTGATCGCGGCGCTCGGCACGATGGGCCGACCCGACAGGCGCGCGAGCGTGACGATGCCGAGACCCGCCTCGCGCGGCACGCCCTTGGGCACATCCGCGATCATGCAGATGCCGAACCCATCGTCCAGCGCCCGCTTCATGCGGATCAGCGCGCGCACGCCGCCCTTCTGCGAGGCGGCCTCGCGCACGCGCCCGCCCGAGCCGCGCACCGTCTCGATCCCGAAGCGCTCCACCACGGCGGCGTTGATCTCCGCATCGGCGCTGCGCGACAGGAGCGCGAGATAGGGCAGATCGCGGGGCCGGAAGAAGGGCGCAAGCAGATGCTGCCCATGCCACAGCGCCACGATGGCCGGATGGTGCTCATGCAGAATCGCATTGTAGTCGCTGGAGCCCGCCGCCTCGCGCTGCGAGGCGCGGATGGCGCGCAGGCCCTCGAAGATCAGCCGGCCGACCACGCGCACGGCGCCGGGCGAGCGCGAAGCCGCCTTGAGGCGTCGTTTCAGACGCACCCGCCATTTGCGGCGTTTGGGCCGCGCGGCGGGCTCGGCGATCTGCTGGCTGTCGTCCGGCGAGCCCGGCCCTTCGGCCTTGCTCACTGGCCCTGCGGGTCGAGGAGCCGGTGCATGTGGACGATGAAGTAGCGCATGGCCGCATTGTCGACCGTCGCCTGCGCCTTGCCGCGCCACGCCGTCAGGGCCGAGGCGTAATCGGGAAAGATGCCGACGATGTCGAGCTGCGACAGATCGCGGAAATCGACATGATCGAGGCTGGTCAGCTCGCCGCCGAACACGAGATGAAGCAGCTGCTTGGGCTTTTCTTCGCTGACCATAGGAACGATCTCCAGACTGAAACCAAAAGCGGGGCGGACAACGGCTCAGACGGCCTCGGCGCCATAGTCGAGCAGGCGGCGCACGGTGCCTTGCGCCCCCGCCACGAGGACGCCATGCCTTTCCGGCGCGGGATTGTAAAGGTGGGACGACCCATCGGCGCGCACGAGCTGCCCGCCCGCGCGCTCCAGAATGAGATCGCCGGCCGCGATGTCCCAGTCATTGGCGCGTGCGCCCACCAGCGTTCCGTCGAGCCGTCCGCTCGCCACCATGGCGAGGCGATAGGCGAGCGATGGCACGTTGGGCGCAAAATCGATCCGCTCGCCATGCCGGCGCTCCAGCTTGCGGCGCATGGAATCGGGCATCGAGAGGAGCAGCTTGCGCTTGTTCTCATGAGCGGAAACGGCGATCGGCGCGCCGTTCATCCGGGCCGGGCCATCGGCCGTCGCGGTGAACACTTCGCCGAGCGCCGGCGCGTCGAGCACGCCCGCCACGGGCCGCCCCGCGGCGATCACGGCGACCGAGATGCACCAGGTCGTCTCGCCGCGCAGAAAGGCGCGCGTGCCGTCGATCGGGTCCACCACGAAGAAGCGCTGCTCACCGGCGTCGGCGGCCTGCGCGGCCGTCTCCTCCGAAATCCAGCCATAATGCGGGCGCGCGTCCAGAAGCACGCGGCGCAGATGCGCGTCGGAGGCGAAGTCCGCCTCCGAGACCGGGGACGAGCCCTTCCACCAGACTTCGGGCTCGCGCTTCCAGAAGCCGAGCGCGATGCGCCCGGCCTCGGCGGCCGCCTGCCTGATCAACGCGAGGTCTTCGTCCGGCGTGTGCATCCCTAGCGGCCCGCCACCGTCATCTCGCCGATGCGCAGGGTCGGCACCACCAGCGAGAAGCGGGCGTCTCCGTCATTGGCCGGCTCGACCGCCATGAACATGTCGGTGAGATGGCCGGCGATGGTGAACTCCGACACGGGGCCGGCGAGCTGGCCGTTCTCGATCAGGAAACCCGACGCGCCGCAGCTGTAATCGCCGGTCACGAGATTGGCGCCATGGCCAATCGTCTCGGTAACATAGATGCCCTGATGCGTGTCCGCGATCAGCTCTGTCGCCGAGCGCGCGCCGTGGGTCATCGTCACATTGGTCGAGGTCGGCGACACGCCGCCCGAGGAGCGCGCGGCGCGCCCGTTGGACGGGAGGCCGAGTTCGCGCGCCGTGGCGCTGTCCAGCGTCCAATGACGCAGGATGCCGTTCTCGACCAGCATCAGCTTTTCGCCGCGCACGCCTTCGCCGTCGAAGGGGCGCGAGCCCGCGCGGCGCGGCAGCTGCGGATCATCGATGAGGTCGATGCCCTCGGGCAGCACCTGCTCGTTCATGCGGTCCTTGATGAAGCTCGTGCGCCGCGCGATGGCAGCGCCGTTGAGCGCGCCGATCAACCCACCGATCAGCCCGCGCGACACGCGGGGATCGAGCACGATCGCATAGCGACCGGTCGCGACCTTGGCCGGGTTGAGACGGCGCACCGCGCGCTCGCCAGCGCGACGGCCGATGGCCTCGGCCGCGTCGAGATCGCCGGCATGGATGCGCGAATCGAAATCATAATCGCGCTCCATGCCCGTCCCCTCGCCCGCCAGAACGCTGACGGAGCGCGAGAAGCCCGAGCGCCGACGCTGGCCGGCAAAGCCTGTCGAGGTGACGAGAACGAGGCCCGTCGTGCCGAAGCCGGCCGTGGCGCCGCTGGAATTCGACACGCCGGACACGCCGAGCGCGGCCGCTTCCAGAGCCTTGGCCTCCTCCACCAGCGCCTCGCCCTCCGGCTCGGTCGGGTCGTAGAGGTCGAGCCCGTCCGCGCCGTCCGACAGGAGCGCGGCGTCGGCGAGACCGGCATAGGGGTCGACCGGGGACACGCGCGCCATGGCGACGGCTCGCTCCGCCAGCCGCGCGGGATCGGAGCGCAGATCGGAGGAGACGGTCGCCACGCGCCCGCCGACGAAGACCCGCAGCGAGACCTCGTCGCTTTCGCTCGATTCCAGTTCCTCGACGCGGCCCATGCGCACCTGCGCCGAGCGCGAGCGCGAGCTGACCACCGCCGCGTCGCACGCATCCGCGCCGGCGCGCCGGGCGGCGTCCACCAGCCGTCCGCCGAGTTCGAGAAGGCGCGGGAAATCGTCATTCATGGGAAAACCGCCGAAACTTTTGCACTCGCACCATCTATTATGCCATTCGCTGCCTTCAAGCCGACTTTATCCGCCCGCCCCGGAGGAATCCCGTGGAAGAGACCGTTCCGCTGTTCCTGGAAATTCTCCTGATCCTGGGTGGAGGGATCGTCGCCGGCACGCTGTTCAAGCGCATCGGCCTCGGTACGGTGCTCGGCTATCTGTTCGCCGGGATCGTGCTCGGTCCGGTTTTTCGCGTGGTGGAGAGCGGGCAGAGCGAAATCCTGCATATCGGCGAACTCGGCGTCGTCTTCCTTTTGTTCATCATCGGGCTGGAACTCAAGCCCTCCCGCCTCTGGGCGCTGCGTCGGCAGATCTTCGGCCTCGGCCTCGCGCAGGTCGTGCTGACCGGCGCGGCGCTGTCGCTCGCCCTCTCCTTCCTGCCGCTCGGCTGGCGGGCGGCGACGGTGATCGGCTTCGGCTTCGCCCTGTCCTCCACCGCCTTCGCGCTTCAGCTTCTGGAGGAAGCGGGCGAACTCAACACGCGCTTCGGCAAGACCTCCTTCTCCGTTCTCCTGTTTCAGGATCTCGCCATCGTGCCGCTTCTGGCCGCGCTGCCGCTTCTGGCGCCGGGCGGAAGCGAAGGCACGGGGATCGACGTGCGCGAGGTCGCCATGAGCTTCGCCGCGCTCGGCGCGCTCGTGCTTTCGGGCCGCTATCTCCTGAACCCGCTGTTTCGAATCCTCGCCAATGCCGGCGCGCGTGAGGTGATGATCGCGGCCGCGCTTTTCGTGGTGCTCGCCTCGGCGCTGCTCATGGCGCTGGCCGGCTTCTCCATGGCCATGGGCGCTTTCATCGCGGGCGTGCTTCTGGCCGAATCCAACTACCGGCATGAGCTGGAAGCCAATATCGACCCGTTCCGCGGCCTGCTTCTCGGCCTGTTCTTCATCGCGGTCGGTCTGTCGCTCGACATCAACGTGATCGCCGCGAACTGGTGGATCATTCTTCTGGCCGCGCCCGCGCTGCTTCTGATCAAGGCGGCGATCCTGTTTCCGCTGTGCCTTCTCTTCGGCGAAAGCCGGCAGACGGCGCTGCGCACGGCGCTGATCCTGCCGCAGGGGGGCGAGTTCGCCTTCGTGCTCTTCTCGGCGGCCTCCTCGGCCGCGATCTTCGATGGGCAGATCGGCTCGCTTCTCGTGTCGGTCGTTACGCTCTCCATGGCCCTGACGCCGCTGGCCGACTATCTTGGCCGCCGCCTGTCGGGTGAGGACGCGGAACTGGAAGAGCTGGAGGAGGACTTTGCGGGCGCGGGCGCCGATATCCTGATGATCGGCTTTTCGCGCTTCGGGCAGATGGCGGCGCAGGTGCTGCTTTCCAGCGGCCACGACATGACGATCATCGATTCCTCGGCCGAACGCATCAAATCGGCCGGGCGCTTCGGCTTCCGCATCTATTTCGGCTCGGGGCTACGGCGCGACGTGCTTCTGGCGGCGGGCGTCCGGCAGGCCAAGGTCGTCCTGGTCTGCACCAACAAGCCGGAGGTGACGAACGGGATCGTCGATCTCATCCGCTCGGAATTTCCCGAGACGCGGCTCTATGTGCGCTCCTACGACCGCAACCACTCGCTCACTCTGCGCGAGCGCGGCGTGACCTTCGAGCTGCGCGAGACCCTGGAATCGGCGCTGCGCTTCGGCGGCGAGACGCTGCGCGAATTGGGTCTCGAGCCCTCCCGCATCGCCGAGATCGTGGACGATGTGCGCCAGCGCGACGCCGAGCGGCTGGCGCTGCAGCAGGCGCGGGGCGCGGGCGTCGGCGGCAGCGTGCTCGCCCCTTCGCGCGTCACGCCCGAACCCCTGTCGCGGCCCCAGCGTGGCGATGGCACGGAGCGCCAACCCCGTGGCGCCCCGCCGCGCTATCTACGGGAGGCGATCTCCTCCAGCGGCGAAACAGCGGCGCCGCCCTCTTGAGTGGGCAGTATCGTCCTAGCTCGGTTCCACCTATCCGACGGTTCGATCGCGCGCCGGCTCGAGGGGGCCAAGGACGTCCAGGCTGGACATGGAGGTGAGGCCGATGTCTTGCGGAGCTTGGGATTTTCTCCCCCGCAGGAGATGGCGGGCCGGCATTTCGACCGTGTGGTACACAAGCGCGGCGAGCGCCAGCGCCGTCACGACCGAAAGCACCATCCCGGACGCGCTCGAAAGATTGATCTCGAAACGATGCGCGGCTTTCTTGAGAATTTCGCGCCATGGCGAATGCACCATGTAGAGCGAATAGCTGATCTCCCCCAAATACAGGGCCACTGGACCGCTCAGGACACGGGCAAGATCGTCGCGGGGATTGACCAGCGCGACAAGAAGAGCGGCGAAGCAGAAGCCCAGCGGCACGATCAGGACCGGCTGGAACACACCCAGCATCAGCAGCGTCGCGGCGAAGACGGCCGCTCCCAGCCAGCGGAACTCCTGCAAGCGGTGACGAAGCCGGAGCGCCGCCTCATAGGCAAAGGCACCGAGGGCAAATTCCGGAACGACACGCAGAAGCGGATTCTGCTGCCAGAACAGCTGGAGGATCAGCAAAAGCCCGCAGAGGACAGCGATCCGAACGGCGACCGGGAGCCGGCAGGACAGGACCAGCGCGCCGGGATACACGAGATAGACAAACCATTCCGCCGACACCGACCAGGCCACGCCATTCGGCGCCGCGATCCCGAACCAGCCTTGCACAAGGGCCAGAGCGGCGAGAATGGCGCCGGGAGAATAATCCGCGGGCAGACCGCCCCCCGAATGGGCGGAGGCCAGCATCTGAAAGAACACAAGTACCAGAAGCATCGCAACGTGAACCGGGTAGATGCGGGCCAGCCGGTAGCGAAGGAATGTCGCGTAGCGCGCCGCGATTCGACCTTCGGCGAATTGCGCGCGATAGACATGGTGAATGATGAACCCGCTCAGGACGAAGAACAGATCAACGCCGAGATAACCGTTTAGCAATATTCGGTTGACGGCAGCGCCAGGGTCACCAACATGAATCGAATAATGGAAGCAGACGACCAAAAGCGCGGCGACAGCCCGCAGGCCCGTATGCGCCGGAAGAAGAAAGGGCATGGGACCTCGCGCGGCAATAGCGCGAATTGAGAGCATCTTCCCCTCCGAAATGCAAGCAAGAGTTGCGGAATGTCAGACTCATCGCGAAGCCGAGGGGTGGCTTGGACATGCGGCTTCGTGTTGGGGCAGTTCCCAGGGCGGAACCGGCGAAATCAGAGCGAGTTCTCTGATAGATTCCCGTTGGGGCCTACGTAATTCAATGAACAAGCGCCTTCAGTTCCACGCCGATCGTCTCGGCCTCGTCATGGTCGATCCCGCCAGCTTCGAAGTGGAGCAGCGCAAGCATGGCAAGGGGCGGCGCATCTGCTTCTCGTCCGGCGAGGCGATCACCGACAAGCGGCTGAAGGCAAGGGTCAAGGCACTGGTGCTGCCGCCGGCCTGGACGAATGTGCGCATTTGCGTGGAAGAGAACGGCCATATCCAGGCGGTCGGGCGCGACGAGAAGGGCCGCATCCAGTATCGCTACCATGATGACTGGGTGAACGTTCGCAATGCGGTGAAGACGGAGCGGCTCCTGCGCTTCGGCCGCGCCCTGCCCAAGCTGCGCGGACGCATCGAAAAGGATCTGCGCCGCAAGGCGCTGGACCGGCGCACGACCTCGGCCGTCGCAGCCCGGCTGATCGACGTCTCCGCCATGCGGCCGGGCCACGAGAAATATGCCGAGGATGGGGGGCGCGGCGTCGCTTCGCTGCGCAAGGGCAATCTGACGCTGAAGAAAAGCCGAGCCGTCCTGAAATTCATCGGCAAGTCGCGCAAGCTGAACACGGTCGAGATCGAAGATCGCAATCTCGTACGCTCGCTCGAAAAGATGCGCGCGCAGCGCGGCAAGCGCCTGTTCCGCTTTCAGGGCGAGGATGCGCGCCCGCGCGACCTCACCGCGACGCTGCTCAACGACTATCTGAAAGATGCCGCCCACGCGAAAATCTCGGCCAAGGATTTCCGCACCTTCCACGGCTCGGCCGAGGCGCTGCGCTTCCTCGTGGAGGAGGTGACGCCGGCCGAGGCCGATACGGATGCCAAGCGCCGCCGCGTGATCGCCAAGGCCATGCGGGCGGTCAGCGAGGTGCTGCGCAACACGCCGGCCGTCGCCCGCGCGTCTTACGTCCATCCCGAGATCGTCTCAGCTTTCGAAGCCGACAAGCTGCCACGCGATCTCCTGAAGGGGCGCTGCCGCGAGGGGCTGACCAAGGCCGAAAGCGGGCTCATGCGCTTTCTGGAAGAAAACGCCACGCACCCACCGAAGCCCGGCGATGCGCCCAAGCCTGCCTAACCCGCCAGCCGCAGCCGCGCCTCCAGCGCCTCGCCGATCCGGCGCTTGGCGTCTTCCCGCACCATTGCGGTCTCTTCGATGATCACGCGCGCGCGCATGAAGTCGAGCACCTTGTAGATCGAAACCTCGGGCTGGATCAGCACATCGGGCGACACGCAGGCGAGCTTGGCGCGGATGATGGCGTGCATCATCAGCTGCGACGCGCCGAACATGGCCTCCATCGGTGACGGCAGAAGTGTGCCCGTATTGACCGGGCCGCCGGTCACGTCGGAGGCGACCACGAAATCCGTATCCTGCGACACGATATCGAACGGCATGGGATTGCTGATGCCACCGTCGATCAGCACCTCCTCGTCCCGCCGCACGGGGCGGAACACCGCCGGCAGGGCGACGGACGCGCCCACAGCGCTCGCCAGATCGCCCTCGCGCAAAGGGCGCTCGCAGCCGGCAAAGAAGCTCGTCGCCATGACGGTCAGTGGAATGCGAAGCTCCGCAAAACTCTTCGGCACGGCGTCCGGAAGGAAGACGGCCACGACCTTTTCGGCGTTCAACTGCCCGAAGCGGAAGCCGCCGTCGGCCAGGAACTCGCTGATATTGGCCGGGCGCGTGCGCCAGAGCTTGCCCATCACGAGCCGGCGATGGGCGAGCGACTGGAGAACGTGGTCCTCGATTTCGAGCCCGGTGAGCCCCGCCGCATAGGCCGCGCCCATCAGCGCGCCGATCGAGGTGCCCGCGATATGGGACGGGCGCAGGCCCAGTTCGTCCAGCGCCCTCAGGACATGGATATGCGCAATGCCCCGCGCCCCTCCCCCGCCGAGCGCCAGCCCGAGGCGCGGCTCGGCGGGAACGGCGGACGGGATCGTATGCTGGTTCATGGCTGACGGTGCCTCGCTCGGGTTCGGCGCACTCAAGATGGAACGCCGCGCCCGGTTCGCCAAGACCTGGATTTGGAGCCGGGGACAGAACCCTGAGGCAGAAAGCCGGCGAGGGACTTGCGTTCCCGACGAGGCGCCGAGCGCAGACGATGCAGCGCAGGGCCAAGCATCGGCAACGATGATCGAGGGCGGAAGGACCCGGCGGATCGACCCGCAGGGTTTTGGCCCCGGCTCTTAGCTACCGGCCTGACCGACCGTCACGAAACTCGGGTCGGTGGCGAGCAACTGCTTGGCGACACGCTTGGTGTCGTCCAGGGTTACGGCGTCGATCAGACCCTGGCGCTTCTGGATATAGTCGATGCCGAGGTCTTCCAGCTGGATGCCGACCAGTGTCGAAGCGATGGAAAGCGAGGACGAAAGGTTCTGAACGGCATAGGAGCCCTTCACATAGGCTTTCGCCTTGGCCAGCTCGTCCGCTGTCGGCCCGTTCTCGGCCATGCGCTTCAACTCGGCGCGGATGATCGAGACGCTTTCCTTGGCCTTGTCGGCGCGCGTCGCGGTGGAGCCCGCCAGCATGGCCGCATGGTCGAAGCTCGAAAGCCCGGTGCCCACACCATAGGCCAGACCCCGCTTCTCGCGGATTTCCTGATAGAGGCGCGAGGAGAACGTGCCTCCGCCCAGAACATGGTTCACCAGATAGGCGGCGAAGAAGTCGGGGTCCTTGCGCTTCACGCCCGGCAACGCAAACTGAATCTGCGTCTGCGGCACGTCGAGGGCGACAGCCTCGACCTTGCCGGTCACCGGCTGGATATCGGGGATGGCCGTGAGTTCGGCCTTGTCGCGCAAGGGGCCGAAGGTTTCGTCCAGCCGCCGCTTCAAGGTTTCGGCATCGATCGCGCCGACCACGCCGACATAGAGATTGTCCTTGGCGAAGACCTTGGAGCGGAAGCTCTTCAGATCGTCGGCCGAGACGGCGGCCAGGCTTTCCTGCGTGCCCTCGACCGGGCGCGCGTAGGGATGATTCGGGAAGACGGTGCGGCGGAAGGCGCGCGAGGCGAGCGTGCCGGGGTCCTGCTCGTTGGCGCGGATATTGGCGGCGATCTGGCCGCGAATGCGCGCCACCGGCTCTTCGTCGAAGCGCGGCTCGTTGAGCGAAAGCTTCAGAAGACGGAAGGCCTCGTCCTCGTTTTCCACGATGGTACGGAAATTGCCGGAGAAATTGTCCATGCCCGCGTCATAGGAGAGCGCGACGCCGAGCTCGTCCAGCTTGGCCTGGAAATCCTGGCTCTTGATGTCGCCCGCACCCTCGTCGAGCAGGCCGGACAGGAGATTGGCGGTGCCCTCCTTGCCGGCCGGGTCCTGCGTCGAGCCTGCGCCCTTGAAGGCGAAACGCATGGCGATCAGCGGGTTGGTGTAATCCTCGACCAGAAGAGCGTGAATGCCGCCGGGGCTCGTCACTTCCTTGATGTCCACCGCCTCGGCGACGGAAGCGAGCGACAGGACAGTGAGGGCCGTGAAGCCGAGAAGCGAGGCGGCGCGGCGCAGGGGCGCGGTGAAAGCGTTCATGAGCGTGTTCCCTTGGCCAGGATCAGGAGCGGGTGTCGCCGGAAACCGGCGCGCCGGCGGTCGGGTCCACCGCGCCGGCGGCGGCGGGCGAGCCATCCGGGGCCTTGGCCTCGGCGCTGGACTCGACGGAGGCCGGCAGAAGCGTGCCGACGACGGAGCGCTTCTTCTGAAGATAGGCGCGCGCGGCCGCGTTCACCTGATCCACCGTGACGGCCTCGATGCGATCCGGCCAGCTTTCGATCTCGGCGATCGTCTGCCCCGTCGAGAGCGCCGCGCCGTAGCGCCGCGCCATGGAGGCCTGATTGTCGCGCTGATAGATCAGCGCCTTGCGCACGCGGTTCTTGGCCGCTTCCAGCTCGGCCGGCGTAACGCCCTCGCGCACCACCTTTGCGACCTCGGCATCGACGGCCTTCTCGACCTGCTCCAGCGTCGCCTCGCCGCGCGGGGTGCCGTAGGTCATGAACTGGCCGTCATCCAGCGCCGTGCCCTGGTAATAAGCCCCGGTGCCGGCCGCGATGCCCTGGTCCACGACCAGCGCGCGATAGAGCCGGCTTGTCGCGCCGCCGCCCAGAATATCGGCCAGCAAATCCAGCGATTCCGCCTCGCCCGGCTTGGCCGTATTCTCGGATGGCACGAGATAGGTCGTCTGCACGCTCGGCTGCGTCACGCGCGGGTCGGAGAGGGTCACGGTGCGCTCGGCCCGCGGCTCGGGCTCCTGCGGGCGGTGGCGCTCGCCGGGCTCGGCGCGGCGCTTCACCTTGCCGAAGGTCTCCTCCGCCATGGCGCGGACCTGATCCAGCGTCACGTCGCCGGCCACCAGAAGCGTCGCGTTATTGGGCGTATAATATTTGTTGTAGAAGGCGATCGCGTCGTCGCGCGAGAGCTTCTCCATCTCGTGACGCCAGCCGATCACCGGAATGCCATAGTGCGAATTCTGGAACAGGGCGGCGTCCACGGCTTCCGACAATTGCGCGCCGGGGTCGTTGTCGATGCGCATCCGGCGCTCTTCGAGAATGACGTCGCGCTCGGGCAGAACCACCTCATCGGTCAGCACCAGATTTTCCATCCGGTCCGCCTCGAAGCCCATCATCTCCTTCAGCTGCTCGACCGGCACCTGCTGGTAGTAGGCGGTGTAGTCGTAGGAGGTGAAGGCGTTTTCCTCGCCGCCGATGGCCGACACGGCGTTGGAGAACTCCCCTTCCTTATGCGTCTTCGTGCCCTTGAACATCAGATGTTCGAGGAAATGCGCGATGCCGCTGACGCCCGGCGTCTCGTCGGCCGAGCCGACCTTGTACCAGACCATCTGCGTGGCAATGGGCGCGCGGTGGTCGGGCAGGACGACGACCTGCAAGCCGTTCTCCAGCGTGAAGCTCTCGATCTTCGGCCGCTTGGCCTCCGCTTCGGCGGCCGCCTGGCTCTTGGCGGGCTGGGGGGCTTGGGCGAAAGCGGGCGAGAGCATGGTGCCGGCCATGGCGATGGCCAGACAGCCTGCGCTGAGGCGGCGAAGAGGAAACGTCATGTGGGAGAGGGTCCTCGCGTTCGGAACTTCGTCGGGGCTTGGGGCCGATATGCCGTCTGGGAAGAGAAGGCACCAATTACGTTTTTGTAAGGGCTGAAGACGAAAGGCGTTTTGGCCCCGCCGCGCGGGAGACGGCTCCGGCGCGCCGGACGGGGCCGGACAGGTCCGCCGTCAGACGCTGATCGGCTTGAGAAAACGCAGGCGCGTTTCGCCCATGGCGCGCTCGTCCAGAAGCTCGAGCCCGGCCACGGCCTCGAAGGGTGCGTTCAGCGCTTCTTCCAGAACGATCAGGCTGTCGGCCTTGAGCCAGCCGCCCGCGAGCGCCCCGGCGAGCGCCGCTTCGCCCAGCCGCTTGCCATAGGGCGGGTCGAGCAGCACGAGGTCGAAGGGCTCGATCGTGCCGGCATCACCCAGCTTGGTCGCGTCGCGGCGCAGGATCTTGGTGCAACCGCCGAGCCCGAAGGCCTCGATATTGGTGCGCAGCAACCCGCGCCCCTCGGCGCTTTCCTCCACGAACGTGCCGAAGCGGCATCCGCGCGACATCGCCTCCAACCCGAGCGCGCCCGTGCCGGCGAAAAGGTCGAGCACCCGGCCGCCGTCGAAACGGAAGCGCTGCCCGTGCTGGAGAATATCGAACAGAGCGCCGCGATGGCGCTCCGAGGTCGGGCGAATGCCTTCGCCCTTGGGCGTGGCCAGCGGACGCCCCTTCAGGGCGCCCGCCACGATCCGCATGGCCATGGAGCGTTACGATCGGTCGCCGCGCGGCGGGCGCGAGCCGCCAGGGCGTGGGCCACGGGGGCGATCGCCGCCGCCGGGACGATCGCCACGCGGGCGGTCACCCGTACGAGGGCGGTCGCCCGTGCGCGGACGGTCCCCGGCATTGGGTCGGTCGCCGCTGCGAGGACGATCACCTGTGCGGGGCCGATCACCGGACTCGGTGCGCGGGCGGAAGGAGCGCGGCTTGCTGTCGCGCTCCAACTGGCGCTCCTCGCGCTCGCGCTTCTTCTTCTCGCCCATGGCGCGGGCACCGGGCGCCATCCAGACATTGGACGAGCGCTTGGTCGGCGCCGCGCTCGGCCGGCGGGCCGGACGCTCGCCGGCATCCGCGCCCTCTTCGGCGCGCGGGCGGAAGGGCCGGCGCTCGCCGCCCTGCCCGCCATCCTCACGCTTGGAGCGGAACGGACGCGCCCCGCGCTCGCCATCTCCATCGCGGCCCGTGCGGGGGCCGCGCGGGGCCTTGGTATCCATGCGCGACAGCGCATCCTCGCGCTTGGCCGCACCGAACTTCTTGCGGTTGGGCGTCGTGTCGGAGGCTGAGATCCACTCGCTGCCGGAACGCTTGGAGTCGCTGCTCGAACGGTTCGGGCGATCCTCGCTCTCGGTCGAGGCGGGCGACGAGCGACGCTCGGCCACGACAGGCTTGTTGGAGAAGGGATTGACGATGGGCGCGTCGAAATCGGCGCCCGATTCCTCGATCAAGGTCGGCCCGAGCTGCTCGCGCAGGGTCCGCCCATTAACCTCCAGCACGGCGCCCTCGGCGAGTTCGCCGAGCTGGAACGGTCCGAAGGACAGGCGGATCAGGCGATTCACCTCCAGCCCGAGATGGCCCAGAACGCGCTTCACTTCGCGGTTCTTGCCCTCGCGCAGGCCGAGCGTCAGCCAGACATTGGAGCCCTGTGTGCGGTCGAGCGTCGCCTCGATCGCGCCGTAGAACACGCCATCCACCGCCACGCCGTTGCGCAGATCGTCGAGTCGCGCCTGATCGATCTCGCCATGGGCGCGCACGCGGTAGCGCCGCATCCAGCCGGTCGCCGGCAGTTCGAGCGTGCGCGCGAGGCCGCCATCATTGGTCAGGAGCAGAAGCCCTTCCGTGTTGATGTCGAGGCGGCCGATGGTCAGAACGCGCGGCATGTCCGCCGGAAGGCGGTCGAACACGGTCGGCCGGCCTTCGGGATCGCGATTGGTGGTGACGAGCCCGGCGGGCTTGTGGAACAGCCAGAGGCGGGTGCGCTCGATGGCCGGCAGCGGGCGACCGTCGATCTCGATCTGGTCGCTCATGCGCACGTCGATCGCGGGCGAATCCAGGCGCTTGCCGTTCAGCGTCACGCGGCCATCGGCGATCATGCCTTCCGCGTCACGACGCGAGGCGATGCCTGCGCGGGCCAGACGCTTGGCGATGCGCATCGTGTCGTCGCCGCCCGTGCCGACCTCGCGGCTGGCGGAACGCTGCGGGCGGTCGCCCTGCGCCGAACGCGGCTCGAAGCGGCGCGGACGATCTCCGCCCTCCAGATCGCGCGGCTTGCGGTCGCCGGTCGCGCCATGCGACAGGCGGCCATAGGAGCGCGGCTTTTCGACCTTGCCGTCTGCCCCGGTGCGCGCGCCGCCATGACTGTACATGCCGCGCGAACGCGGAACGAAGGGCTTGTCACCACCCTCACCCTGCCCGCCTTCGGACGAGCGACGCGCGGAAGGCTTGCCCTCGCCGCGCGGTCGGAAGGAGCGCGTCTCGCCCTCGCCCCGATCGGACCGGCCCCGGAAGGGCTTGTCGCCACGCGGAGCGCCACGCTCGCCGCCGCCTTCGCGGGAGCGGAACGGACGGCCTTCGCCCTCATTGCGCGGACGCTCGGAGCGACCCTCGCCCTCGGTGCGCGCCCGGAAGGGCCGGTCGCCGCGCGGTGCGCCGCTGCGCTCAGCCCCGCCTTCGCCGCGCGGACGGAACGAGCGTCCCTCGCCGCTGCCGCTGCGCTCGGAGCGCCCACGGAACGGCTTGTCGCCAGACGCCGCCGAGCGGGCGCCGGCGCCCTCGCCGCGGGGCCGGAAGGGCTTGTCGCCGCGCGCGCCGGAGCGCTCACCCTGGCCCTCAGCCTTCGCGCGGGCCGGGCGTCCTTCGCCCTCGCTGCGCGCGCGCGCCGGCTTGTCGCCGCGCGCGGGCCGGCCTTCGCCGGATGCGCCACGGCTGCGGCCGGAGCCGCCCGTGCCGCGTCCGCCGCGCCCAACTCCACCCTTGCCTTTGCCGCCCGAAGGGCCGTCCGTCTCGTCGCTCATCTTTTCGCTATGCCTTGTTTCGCGCGACGCATATCAAAAACCCGTCGTTGAAACGAGGGAAACCGCGTGTCCCGCATGAGTTCCATGGATGAAGCGCTGATCGAGGCCCGTCTGGCCGCTGGCCGGGACGAGACGCCGGTCGGCGCCGTGATCGTGTTCGAGGATCGAATCATCGCCCGCGCGGGAAACGAAACCCGCGCCCTGCACGACCCGACGGCGCATGCGGAAGTCCTGGCGATCCGCCGCGCCTGCGCGGCCGTGGGCGAGGAACGCCTGCCCGGATTCGATCTGTATGTCACGTTGGAGCCCTGTGCGATGTGCGCGGCGGCGATTTCCTTCGCGCGCATCCGGCGGCTCTATTTCGGGGCGTCGGACCCCAAAGGCGGCGCTGTGGAAAACGGACCGCGCTTCTATGCGCAACCCACCTGCCATCATGCGCCGGAGGTGTATTCGGGAATCGGCGAACAGGCGTCCGCCGAACTCCTTCGCGATTTCTTCCGCGCCAAACGGGGGTGACACCCCAGCGCTCGGCGCGGCAGAGGCGGATCAGAACGGCCAGAGGCTGCCGAGCTTGCTGGCGACGCTGGTGGTGCCCTTGGCGCGGCGCTCCTTCACCTCCTCGTCCTCGCCGGGGTCGCCCACGGGGGCGGTGGCGGCGGGCTGGCGATAGGTCAGTGGCGGCTCGGAGAGATACTTGCGCTGGTCGGGGCTGCCCTGCTGGCCCACCGTGCGCGCGGCCGAGGCCTGCGTGCGCTGGCCCGCCATGGTGCGCGGGTCGATCCAGCTATTGTCGTCGTCCTGCTGGCGGCGGAAGGAGGCGGCGGGCGTTTCGACGTCCATGCCATCCTTCTTCGAGGTCATGAAGCCGACCGGAAGAACGCCGTCCGGATTGGGGGCGGCGGCGTGAAGCCGGCCACGGCGCATCTCGGGCGATTCGGGCAGATTCGGATCGACCACCGCATCGCGCGGCGGCGGCAGGGCACCGATGCTCTTGGGCTTCACCAGTTCGGCGCGCGGCGAATAATCGACGCGCGGCTTGTTGGAGCCGCCCAGAGACACGGCATTGTCGATGTCGTTGAACAGCTGCTGCCCCTGGCTGACGCCGGTGCCGTAGGTCGGCCCCATGCAGCCCGAAAGGGCCGTGGTGCAGCCGATCAGCGCGAGAACCCGCAGGCGGGTCGTTGCAGACGTCATGCTGGATTCTTCCCCTCACGCTCGAAGCCGCCCGCGCTCGACAAGCGGCTTCGAAGCCTTATTTCGCGCGATCCCACGACATTCCGGCGATTTTGAGAAGCGGCTTTAGCTCAAAGCCGCTTCGCCGTCCACAAAGCTTAAATTCTCGTGAACAGACTTTGGATCAGGCCGCTGCGCGTGCCACGCCCAGTTCGCGCAGCGCTTCGGCGTCGCGCGGCGTCACATCGGGATAGTCCGCATCCGTGCCGACGAGCGGCGAGATCTTCCAGGACCGCTGACACTTTCGCCCTTCGGCCTTGGACGGCACGACCGCAATTCCCGCCGTGTCGGCGAGACGGAACGCGCCGTCCGGCGCGGCGTCGGCTGAGACGGTCAGATCGCTGGTGATGCAGATTTCGGCAAAGTCCACCGAAGCCAGAAGCTGGCGCAAGGCCTCGTCCTCGACATGGACGATGGGCGCCGCCTCCAGCGAGGAGCCGATGCGCTTGGCACGGCGCTCCTCTTCCAGCGCGCCGGTGACGACGCGCCGCGCACGGCGGATCTTCGCCCAGCGTTCGGCCAGCGCCGCATCGCGCCATTGCGCGTCGCAGGGGCGGAACTGCTCCAGATGCACCGAGCGCGTGTCCGTGTGGCGCGACAGCCAGGCTTCCTCCATGGTGAAGGGCAGAAGCGGCGCGAGCCACGTCACCAAGCGATCAAACAGGATGCGCACGACCTGCAGCGCCGCCTTGCGACGAACCGAGGACGGCGCGTCGCAATAGAGCGCGTCCTTGCGGATGTCGAAATAGAAGGCCGAGAGTTCCACGACCATGAAGTCGAGCAGCGTGCGGGTGATGCGCTTGAAGTCGAAAGCGTCATAGGCCTTCAACACCACCTCTTCGATCTCGGAGAGGCGGTGCAGCATCAGCCGCTCCAGCTCGGGCATCTCACGCAGCGCGACGTCCGTGCCGTCGTCATGAGCCAGCGTGCCGAGCATCCAGCGGATCGTGTTGCGCAGCTTGCGATAGCTGTCGATATTGGTCTGGAGGATCGTCTTGCCGAGGCGCAGATCCTCCGAATAATCCGACGAGACCACCCAGAGGCGCAGGATGTCGGCGCCCGACTGCTGGATCACCTCCTGCGGCGTCACGACGTTGCCGAGCGACTTCGACATCTTGCGGCCTTCCTCGTCCATGACGAAGCCGTGCGTCAGCACCGCATCGTAGGGCGCGCGGCCGCGCGTGCCGCAGGCTTCCAGAAGCGAGGAATGGAACCAGCCGCGATGCTGGTCGGAGCCTTCGAGATAGAGGTCGGCCGGCCATTTCAGGTCGGGGCGCTTCTCCAGACAGAACGCGTGCGTGCTGCCCGAATCGAACCAGACGTCCAAGATGTCGCGCACCATGGACCATTTCTGGCCGTCATGCGCGTTGCCAAGGAAGCGCTCCTTAGCACCGGCGGCAAACCAGGCGTCCGCGCCTTCGACCGCGAAGGCCTCCAGAATGCGCGCGTTGACCGCCTCGTCCTTGAGCACGTCACCGTTCTCGTCCACGAAGACGCAGATCGGCACGCCCCAGGCGCGCTGGCGCGACAGAACCCAATCGGGCCGATCCGCGATCATGGCATGAAGGCGGTTCTGGCCGACGGCCGGCACGAAGCGCGTTTCGGAGATGGCCTTCAGGGCGCGCTCGCGCAGCGTGTCCTGCCCTGACGCGGGCCTGTCCGAACCATAACCGTTCAGCGGCTGGTCCATATGGATGAACCATTGCGGCGTGTTGCGGAAGATGACCGGCTTCTTGGAGCGCCAGGAATGCGGATAGGAATGCTTCAAGCGCCCGCGCGCCAGGAGATGGCCCACCGCCACCAGCGCATCCATCACGCGCTTGTTGGCGTCGCCCTTCTTGCCCTTGTCGTCGATGACGCGCGCCGCGCCACCGTCGGCGTCCGGCCCGAAGCCCGGCGCGTCCTTGGTGTAGAAGCCCTCGTCGTCCACGGGGAACGGGATCGTGGGATCGATGTCGCGCGCTTCGAGGTCGCGGCGCGAGGCAATCCAGACGTCGAAATCCTCGCGACCATGGCTCGGCGCGGTGTGGACGAAGCCCGTGCCCGCATCGTCGGTCACATGATCGCCCGACAGGAGTGGAACGGCGAACTCGTAACCGCCGGCCAGGCCTTTCAGCGGATGGTCGCACAGGAGCCCGGCGAGATCGGCGGGTGAGACATCGCGCAGCTTGCGGAAGCCGCCCTCCGGCACGCGCGCCTTGGCGAAAGCGTCGGCGGCCAGCGCATCGGCCAGAACCAGCCGCTCGCCATGGCGCGCCCAACGCGGGTTCTCGGCGTCGTCCGGCGCCGTCACCTCGTAGAGGCCGTAGGCGACGCGATCCGAATAGGCGACGGCGCGGTTGCCGGGGATGGTCCAGGGCGTGGTCGTCCAGATGACGATCCGCGCGCCGTCCAGCGGCCCGACATCGGGTGCGCCGGCCTTGGGGAAGCTCGACAAGGCGCCGCCGAAGGCCGCAGCATAGCCGGTCGCGGCCGGGCGCACGGGGAACTTCACCCAGATCGTGTCGGACTCGTGGTCGTGATACTCGACCTCGGCTTCGGCGAGCGCGGTCTTCTCGACCACCGACCACATGATCGGCTTGGAGCCGCGATAAAGCTGGCCCGACATGGCGAATTTCAGAAGCTCGCCGGCGATCACCGACTCGGCCTCGAAGTTCATCGTCAGATAGGGGTTCTTGAAATCGCCCTCGACGCCCAGGCGACGGAACTCGCCCGACTGCACGCCGACCCAATGTTCGGCATAGGCGCGGCACTCGCGGCGGAAGGCGAGCATGGCGGTGGAGTCGAGAAGGTCGGGCTTCGGCTTGCCCTTGGCGCGGTAGTTCTCTTCCTCGATCTTCCACTCGATCGGCAGGCCGTGGCAGTCCCAGCCCGGCACATAGTTCGAGTCATAGCCGCGCATCTGGAAGGAGCGGGTGATCGCGTCCTTCAGCACCTTGTTCAGCGCGTGGCCGATATGGAGATGGCCGTTGGCATAGGGCGGGCCGTCATGCAGCACGTATTTCGGCCGGCCGGCGGATTCGCGGCGCAGCGTGCCGTAGAGGTCCATCTCCTCCCAGCGCTGGAGCCATTGCGGCTCGGCCTGCGGCAGGCCGGCGCGCATCGGGAACTCGGTCTCGGGGAGATAGAGCGTCTTGGAATAGTCTTGGGCTTCGGTCATCGGTCCGGTTTCGAACGGGCCTGCATCGGGCGGGAGACACCCGGAAAGGCGTGTTGCAACGGAAAAAGGGGGAGGATTCGGCCCTGCTCGGCGGGCCGTTCAGGCGCATCCCGGCCTCCGCGCTCGCGTCGTGTCAGCGAGCGGCGCAAGCCGGGCGTCTAATTCGCGCACCGATACGGTTTCGCGCGCCAGGAAAAGCGGTCGAGGTTCCCATGCGCCCTCTCTATCAACCGCGCCCGTCGGAATAAAGCCCGTTCAAAAGGCGATCGCGCCATCCAGCGCCGAAAGCGGACGCGCGCCGGAGAGAAGCGCCCTCGCCTCCTCGGCGTCGCGATCCATGCGCTTCACCAGCGCCTCGACGCTGTCGAACTTCTCCTCGCCTCGGATGAAGCCGAACAGCGAGACGCTGGCCGCCTCGCCGTAAAGATCGCCCGAGAAGTCGAAGAGATAGGTTTCGAACAGGGCCGCGCCATTGTCGAAGGTCGGGCGGCGGCCGAAGCTCGCCACGCCGTCATGCAGCGAGCCGTCGGCACGGCGCAGGCGCACCGCATAGATGCCATGGGCCAGCACGCAGTCCTCGCCCAGCACCATATTGGCCGTGGGATAGCCGAGCGTGCGCCCGAGTTTCGCGCCGTGGCCGATCACGCCCTCGAAGGTCCAGCGATAGCCGAGCAGGCCGGCTGCGGCCGCGACATCGCCGTTCATCAGGTCTTCGCGAATGCGCGAGGAGGAGACAACCAGCGCGCCCTCGTCGGCGAACGCCTCCACCGCCGTGACCGCAAAGCCCATCCGCGCGCCGGCCTCGCGCAGAAAAGGCAGATCGCCATGGCGGCGCGCGCCGAAGCGAAAGTCGAAGCCGGCCACGACATGCGCCGCGCCGAGATCGCGGTGCAGCGTTTCTTCCACGAAAGTCTCGGCCGGGTGCGAGGCGTATTCGAGGTCGAAAGGCTGTTCCACAACGGCCTCGACGCCGAGCGCGGAGAGAAGCCGCGCCTTCATCGGCGCGGGCGTCAGCCGGGCAACGGGAGCCTGCGGGCGGAAGACGGTGCGCGGATGGGGTTCGAAGGTCAGGCAGATCAGCGGCCGCCCTTCGGCCTCGGCGATCGCGCGCGCGGTCTCGATCACGGCCTGATGGCCGCGATGCACCCCGTCGAAATTGCCGATGGCCACGACGCCGCCGCGCAAATGCGCGGGAAGCGCTGCGGCCGAGCCGATGCGCAGAATGGGCTTGGGTGCCGCTTCCATGGTCAGCGCAGGAACGGCTGGACGAAACGAGCCGCGAGGCCACGCCCGTCCAGCGCCTCAGCCAGACGCGCCGGATCGCCGTTTGCGTCCGCCAGTTCGTCGCGATGGATGCCGTCGGAGATGAAGAGACAGTCGGCGCCGAACGTATTGGCGCCCTTCACGTCGGTGAACATGCCGTCGCCGACGCACAAGATCGGCACGCCGGCCTTCGGCAGGAGGGAACTCGCCACATCATAGATCGGCGGATGCGGCTTGCCGGCCAGATGCACGACCTGCCCCCGCTCGGCATAGGCGCGCGCGACCGCCCCCGCGCAGTAGATCAGCCGCTCGCCGCGATGCACCACGATGTCGGGATTGGCGCAGATCATCGGCAGGTTGCGCGCCGCCATCCGGTCGAGAAGAGCGACATAATCGTCCGGCGTCTCGCGTTCGTCGTCGAAGAGGCCGGTCGCCACCACGAGATCGGCCTCTTCGGGGACCAGGAGTTCGAGACCGAGGCCCTCGAACAGATCTTCGTTGCGCTCCGTGCCGATATGAAAGACACGTCGCGAGCCGGCCGAGATCAGCGCGCGTGTGGCGTCGCCCGAGGTGACGATCGCGTCATAGCTGTCGCGCGATACGCCGAGCGCATCGAGCTGCTCGCGAACGCCCTCGGCCGGGCGCGGCGAATTGGTGAGCAGAACCACATGAGCCCCGGCCCGGCGTGCCTCGGCCAGCGCGGCGACGGCCGGCGGGTTGCGCGCCTCGCCATCGTGCACGACACCCCAGACGTCACAGAAGATGGCGCCGTAAGCGCCCGCGATGTCGGCCAGACGATCGATCGCTTGCAATGCCTGAACCATCTCGTCTTTCCACTTCGCACTTTTATGGTCTGGCGATACTGGAGGGCGGCGGGACGGGTCAAGGCGGCACCGAGCCTCAGCGCGCGATGCGCAGGTTGGTGAGCGAGGCCATGATGTCGCTGAAGGCGTTTTCCAGATCCTTGGCATTGGCGGCGCTGTAGAAATACTTCGCCTTGTCCCTGTAGGGCAGCTCGGTTTTTCGGAGGTCGCCGATCTTGTAGGAGGCGCAGCCTTTCAGGAGGCCGTTGACCATAGTCTGGTACTGGGCCGGAATGTCGAAGGCGATCGTGTAGATCAGCACGCCGTCCCGCGTGACGGGCCCTTTCTCGTCGTTGAGCTGCGTGCCCGAGCCATCCTTAAGCTTGATCCGGCCATCGTTCTTGGAATTTTCGCAAATGGCAGCGAGCCTTCCGTTCAACGCGGCGGTGTAATTGCTGTCGGTGTTGGCCGTGGATACACCGCTCTTGTAATCGAAGAGGCGCGCCACGCTCTGGCCGGGCTCGTTATAGTCCGGACCCGCATAGCCATAGGCGCCGAAGGTAGAAACCGCGTCGCTGTAAGAATTGTAGTAGGTGTTCTGACCATCCGTCATGACGATCATCGCCTTGATGTTATTTTCATCGCCGGCGGCTCGACCCTCGGAAAAAGGTTCGTTTTTGGACAAGACCTTCCATCCCCATTCGACCCCTTGCGGCACATTGGTCGCCCCCGTCGCCACGAGTTTATCGACCGCCGCGAGCGCTTGGGACTTGCTGTTCGTCAAAGGCGTCAGCTTGGCCGAGTCGCACATGAAGCTCGGCGTGTTGCGAAAGTTATTCGCCACCGGACCATCCTGGCGAACGTTGGAGAAGTATTTATCGACATTCATCAGGCGCTGCCTGTAATTGCCTTTCGAACTGTCCACGAGATAACTGTTTGTCCAGGAACCATACAAATAATTATCCGGCTCGTCGGGCGCGAGGTAAGGGACAAACAAGGTCGCAGGCTCCAGTTCGGAGGGCGAGGCGTCCGTCAGTGCATATTTGGCCGCCCGCGACTCCACACATCCTCGATAAGCCCAGTTGGAATTCTTCGCCCCAAGCGAAGCGTAAATGAGTTGCCGGGTTAGATAGGTCGTCGGATTCAGAAGCGATGTCGAAGTGGAGTATCCGTTGACCTTGACGGCGAGCGGCTGATCAAGGCCTGTCGCGCCGTGATACGTTCTCCAGTCGAGATTTTCGTTGTGGAGCGGTGACAGTCCCTTGGGGTCCATCCACCAGTCGTTCAGGTGCTCCGGCCCAACATTCACCCCACCCGAAAAGGGCACGATGCCGACGCGCACCGGGTCCTGGGGCCCAGCGGACGAACCCGATCCGAAAAGGGTGTCAATCGCCTTCGCGGCCTGGGTTTTGAGGGTGGAGATCTTGGCGGGGCCGCCCTTGGCCGGACTGTCGTTCATGGAGCCCGACGTATCGAGCACGAAGGCAACTTCCACCGTGGTGGAGCCGACCGCGACGACGCTCTGCGTCCTCGCGCAATCCTTTCCTTTCAATCCCGTGAACGAGATATTCAGCGCCGGGAGAAAGAAGGGATCGTAGGTGGAGCAGACGGAAATCTTCAGTTCGCGTGTTCCCTCCGGCGTCCAGTCCGTCCCCTCATAGGTCAGGGTCCCGGTCGTCTGCGCGACACCGGCCATGTTCGCGGCGAACACGTTTTCGGCCAGCGTCTGAAGCCGGCCCGAGTCCTGGTCCACGCTGAACTGTTTGGCCGCGGCGAGCGCGGCTGCGTCGGTGGCGGACTGAACGGCCGTTCGGCCGCTGTAGAAGAGGCTGATGTCGGCCGCCGCCGCGATCCCCATCAGGATCGGAAAGAGAAGAACCGCCGCCATGATGGTGAAGTTGCCGCCCCGGTCCCGCAGCAGGGCGCGTCGGAACGGCCGATCAGCCGGCGGCGGGGTCTGTGTTTCGAACATCTCAGAACGCACTCCGGTCGCAGCGCTTCAAACCCCGGGTGGCACCCGAACAGGCGATTCGCTAAGCCATCATGCATAGTTAAGGACGGAATCTTTCCAATCCTTCCGTATCGGGTCATCATTTTTGCCGGTCAGACTGGTGCGGCGTTAACCTTAACGCCATCTGCGATACTCGCCACCTTGCGGCGCGACGACGAATCTTGACAGGGAGGGATGCCCTCCCCTATCTAGGCCGCGTTAGCACTCCACTTTAGTGAGTGCCAGAATCCTCGGATCGATCGCTTCGCTGGTCGGTCCCCCCATAGCCAAGAAGGTTCGACTGAGATGGCCAACGTGAATTTCCGCCCCCTGCACGATCGTGTCGTGGTGCGGCGCGTCGAGTCCGAGAGCAAGACGGCTGGCGGCATCATCATCCCGGACACCGCGAAGGAAAAGCCGCAGGAAGGCGAGATCGTCGCCGTCGGCGCGGGCGCTCGCGACGAGACCGGCAAGGTCAACCCGCTCGAAGTCAAGGCCGGCGACCGCATCCTGTTCGGCAAGTGGTCTGGCACCGAGATCAAGCTCGGCGGCGAAGACCTGCTCATCATGAAGGAATCCGACATCCTCGGGATCGTCGGCTGACCCATCGTCCGGACTGATCGTTCGGTCCGTTTCCTTCCCTTTCCATTCGACACGGCGCGGACCGGTCCCCGGCGCGCCCAGGAGACGAAAACATGGCTGCCAAGGACGTAAAATTCGGTCGTGACGCCCGCGAGCGCATGCTGCGCGGCGTCGACATTCTTGCCGACGCGGTGAAGGTCACGCTCGGCCCCAAGGGCCGCAACGTCGTGATCGACAAGTCGTTCGGCGCGCCTCGCATCACCAAGGACGGCGTGTCCGTCGCCAAGGAGATCGAGCTCGAGGACAAGTTCGAGAACATGGGCGCCCAGATGGTGCGCGAAGTGGCCTCGAAGACCAACGACAAGGCCGGTGACGGCACCACCACCGCGACGGTTCTGGCCCAGGCCATCGTCCGCGAGGGCGCCAAGGCGGTTGCCGCCGGCATGAACCCGATGGACGTCAAGCGCGGCATCGACGCAGCGGTCGCCAAGGTCGTCGAGACGCTCGTCTCCTCGGCTCGCAAGATCGAGACCTCCGACGAGGTCGCTCAGGTCGGCACCATCTCCGCCAATGGCGAGAAGGAAATCGGCCAGATGATCGCGTCCGCGATGCAGAAGGTCGGCAACGAGGGTGTCATCACCGTCGAGGAAGCCAAGACCGCCGAGACCGAGCTCGAAGTCGTCGAAGGCATGCAGTTCGACCGTGGCTACCTCTCGCCCTACTTCGTGACCAACGCCGAGAAGATGGTCGCCGAGCTCGAGGACGCGTACATCCTCCTGCACGAGAAGAAGCTCTCCAACCTCCAGGCGATGCTGCCGGTTCTCGAAGCCGTCGTGCAGTCGGGCCGTCCTCTCGTCATCATCGCCGAGGACGTGGAAGGCGAGGCTCTGGCCACGCTCGTCGTCAACAAGCTGCGTGGCGGCCTGAAGATCGCGGCCGTCAAGGCTCCCGGCTTCGGCGATCGCCGCAAGGCCATGCTCGAGGACATCGCGATCCTCACGGGCGGTCAGGTCATCTCCGAAGACCTCGGCATCAAGCTCGAGAGCGTCACGCTCGACATGCTCGGCCGCGCCAAGAAGGTCTCCATCACCAAGGAGAACACCACGATCGTCGACGGCAACGGTGAAGCCGACGGCATCAAGGCGCGCGTCGCCCAGATCAAGCAGCAGATCGAAGAGACCTCTTCGGACTACGACCGCGAGAAGCTCCAGGAGCGTCTGGCCAAGCTCGCCGGCGGCGTCGCGGTGATCCGCGTCGGCGGCTCGACGGAAGTCGAAGTCAAGGAAAAGAAGGACCGCGTTGACGACGCGCTCAACGCGACCCGCGCGGCCGTGGAAGAAGGCATCGTCCCCGGCGGCGGCGTGGCTCTGCTGCGCGCGTCCAACGCGGTCGACCTGAAGGGCGAGAACGCCGATCAGGACGCCGGCATCGCGATCGTCCGCAAGGCGCTCCAGGCTCCGATCCGTCAGATCGTCCAGAACGCCGGTGGCGAAGGCTCGATCGTGGTCGGCAAGATCCTCGACAACGGCTCGCTGACCTTCGGCTACAACGCCCAGACGGGCGAGTATGGCGACATGATCCAGGCCGGTATCGTCGATCCGGTGAAGGTCGTTCGCTCGGCTCTGCAGGACGCGGCTTCGGTCGCCGGCCTCCTCGTCACCACCGAAGCCATGATCTCCGAAGCTCCGAAGAAGGACTCCGGTGCTCCTTCCATGCCGGGCGGCGGCATGGGCGGCATGGGCGGCATGGACTTCTAAGCCCAACAGGGCGAAGAAGGCCATCAAGCCGCCCATCCTCAAGGGTGCTGAAACCGGGCAAGCCCGGTTTCAGGTGGCGGCATGGACTTCTAAGCCCAACAGGGCAAGGAAGGCCATCAAGCCGCACATCCTCAATGGTGCTGAAACCGGGCAAGTCCGGTTTCAGGTGGCGGCATGGACTTCCAAGCCCGACAGGGCAAGGAAGGCCGATAGGCTTAGTCATAAGGGGGCTCGCGCAAGCGGGCCCCTTTTTTTCGTGCCTGCCGTTCGGATCGATGCCCTCTGTTCAAGCCGCCCTTCGGAAGAGTTGACCCTTCGCGCGCTGGCGCATCGCGGCGATTTCGCGTCTATGACAGGGCCGAAACGGGGCGCTCGCCCCCCCCCCCTGTCTGGACGGTGCATGAGCGAATTCTTCATCTTCTTCTTCGTCGGTGCCTTGGCGCAACTGGTGGATGGCGCGCTGGGCATGGCCTATGGCGTCATTTCTTCGACCGTCCTCATGAGCTTCGGCGTGCCGCCTTCGGTCGCCTCGGCCTCGGTCCACACGGCGGAGCTTTTCACCACGGCCGCTTCGGGCACGGCCCATATCGTCAACCGCAATATCGACTGGAAGCTGTTCTGGCGGCTCGTGCCCTTCGGCGTGATCGGCGCGGTGCTCGGCACCTATGTGCTGACCTCGATCGATGGCGGCACGATCCGTCCCTTCGTCGCGGCCTATCTTGCCGCGATCGGCATCATGCTGACGCTGCGCTCCTTTCGCACGATCCCGCGAGCCCAGACGCCCATGGCGCTCGTGCCGCCGCTGGGCGCGGCCGGCGGCTTTTTGGATTCAATCGGCGGCGGCGGCTGGGGGCCGGTCGTGACCTCGGGCCTGCTTGGGGCCGGCGGCCAGCCACGCTACGTCATCGGCACGGTGAACGCCGCCGAATTCCTTGTCACGCTCTCGGTTTCGCTGGCGTTCCTTCTGGCGCTCGTCACCGGACATTGGGAGGAAGCGGGCGATCTGACCGACCACGCCCTCTCGGTGCTGGGCCTGATCGCGGGGGGCATTCTGGCCGCACCCTTGGCGGGCTACGCCGTGAAACGCATTCCCGAACGCTGGCTCCTGCGTATCGTGGGCCTGCTGATCTGCGCACTCGCGCTCCAGCAGATCGTCGCGATCCTGTCGAAAATGTAATCTTGAGCCGGGAACGGATCGCTGCGCTCTGCTGTTCTCCTTTTCGAAAATCGGACACGGCGTCCGATACACCTTGAGGAGACAGGTTATGGTCGACAAGAACGAGATCTCGGGCGGCGCCAAGGAACTCGGTGGCAAGGTCAAGGAAGGCCTCGGCAAGCTGGTCGGCAACGATCGCCTGCAGGCCGAAGGCCTCGCCGATCAGGCCGAAGGCAAGACCGAGAAGAACTACGGCAAGGTCAAGGACGCCGCGAAAGACACGCTGGGCTCCAAGCACTAAGTTTCGGGTTCAATCGTTTGAGTTGGGAGCCAGCCGAAAGGCTGGCTCTTTTCGTTGGGCCAAAGGGTTTCTCCCCTCCTCTTGTCGTGATAACCGCGCGGAGGCGCCGCTCCCACACGCGGGACGACGGGCGCCTTGTCGCGAGGGGAAGACCGATGACCAGCACCAGACGCGAAACGGATTCGATCGGCGCGATCGACGTCGCGAGCGACCGCTACTGGGGCGCGCAGACCGAGCGCTCCCTCAACAATTTCCGCATCGGCACCGACAAGCAGCCGATCGCCGTGATCCACGCCCTCGCCACGGTCAAGAAGGCCGCCGCGCGCGTCAACCGCGCCATGGGCAAGCTGGACGGCAAGCTGGCCGAGACGATCGAAGCGGCCGCCGATGAGGTCATCTCCGGCAAGCTCGACGATCATTTCCCGCTCGTGGTCTATCAGACCGGCTCGGGCACGCAGACCAACATGAACGTCAACGAGGTGATCTCGAACCGGGGCATCGAGATGCTCGGCGGCGAGCAGGGCTCCAAGAAGCCGATCCACCCGAACGACCACGTCAATATGGGCCAGTCCTCGAACGACGTGTTCCCGACGGCCATTCACGTGGCCGTTGCCATCGAGGCGACGAAGCGCATCCTGCCGGCGATCGACGCGCTCCATGCCTCGCTCGACAAGAAGGCGAACGAGTTCGATCACATCATCAAGATCGGCCGCACGCACACGCAGGATGCCACCCCGATTACGCTCGGCCAGGAATTTTCGGGCTATGCCGCCGCGCTGAAGCTGGGCAAGCGCCGCATCGAACAGGCGATCGAAGACGTCTATGCCCTCGCGCAGGGCGGCACGGCTGTTGGTACCGGGCTGAACGCCCCGGTCGGCTTCGACGTGAAGATCGCCGCCGAGATCGCCAAGCTCACCGGCCTGCCGTTCCGCACGGCCGAGAACAAGTTCGAGGCGCTCGCCTCGCACGGTGCGCTGGCCTTCTTCCACGGCTCGCTCAACGCGCTCGCGACCGATCTCTTCAAGATCGCCAACGACATCCGCTTCCTCGGCTCCGGCCCGCGTTCGGGCCTCGGCGAGCTGTCGCTGCCCGAGAACGAGCCGGGCTCCTCGATCATGCCGGGCAAGGTCAACCCGACCCAGTGTGAAGCGCTGACCATGGTCGCCGCCGAGGTCTTCGGCCACGAGACGACCGTGACGGTCGCGGCTTCCCAAGGCCATTTCGAGTTGAACGTCTTCAAGCCCGTGATCGCCAATGCCGTGATCTCCTCAATCCGGCTTCTCGCCGACGGTATGGATTCGTTCCGCGAACATTGCGTCGATGGCATCAAGGCCAACGAGGACCGCATCAAGGATCTGATGCAGCAGTCGCTCATGCTGGTGACGGCGCTCGCCCCCACCATCGGCTACGACAATGCCGCGACCATCGCCAAGACCGCCCACAAGAAGGGCACGACGCTGCGCGAGGAAGCCCTCGCCTCCGGCCTCGTCTCGGGCGAAGACTATGACCGGATCGTCGATCCAGCGGCGATGACCCGTCCGGGCTGATCGCCCTTTCCAGAAGATTGGTCTGATGAGACGCCCCAATCGCGCGATTGGGGCGTTTTTCGTTGACGATCAGTCGCGTTCCGCCGGGCTATCTTGGCCATGAGCCATGGTTCACATTCAACTTCATCAAAACGGCCATTACGGAGCCACGCACTATGAACCCCGCAGTTGTTCTCGCCGGACGTGTTCTTCTATCGCTTCTCTTCATCTATGCAGGCTTCGGGAAGCTCAGCAATGCAGCGGGCACCGCAGGTTACTTCGCCAGCGTTGGCGTTCCTGGCGGCATAGCAGCGGCATATCTCATAGGCGCTCTCGAGTTTTTTGGCGGTCTCGCCATTCTTCTCGGCTTTCAGACGCTCATCGTCGCTTACGTGTTGGCCGTCTTCACGCTAGGCACGATTTACTTTGGCCATTACGGCGATATGCAGGCTTCGTTGAAAAACCTCACGATCGTCGGAGGTTTCTTGATCCTGGGAACGGCTGGCGCCGGCGCTTACTCGGTGGACGCGCGCTCGCGCCGCGCCTGAGACAAAGCCCCTATGGCATTCGCGGCGGCCGCCTTCGGGCGGCCGCTTGGCGTTTCAGCCTTGGAAACGCCTGACAAGCTCGGCCAACGCCGCTTCGTCCAAAGCCTCGCGCGGCTTGGTCGCCAGCGCCAAGCAGGCCTCCGAGCGAAGGATCGTGCCGTCTTTGAGAACGCGCAGGTGATTGGCCGTCAGCGTCGAGCCCGTGGAGGTGATGTCCACGATGATATCGGCCGAGCCCGCCGCCGGCGCGCCTTCCGTCGCGCCCAAGCTTTCCACGATGCGATAGCTCTGGATACCGTGGCTCTTGGTGAAGAAGCCCTGCGTCAGGCGCCAATATTTCGTCGCGATGCGCAGGCGGCGGCCATGGGCGGCGCGGTAGCCGGCCGCGACATCGCCGAGGTCTTCCATCGTTTCCACATCGAGCCAACTGTCGGGCACGGCCACCACGACATCGGCATGGCCGAAGCCGAGGCGGGAGACGATGCGGCCGCGCTCGTCGAAATCGGGCATGGTCTCGCGAAGCAAGTCCTCGCCCGTCACGCCCAGATCGATCGCCCCATCGCGCAGCTCGCGCGCGATCTCGGAGGCCGATAGGAGGAGGACGTCAAGCCCCTCCATGCCCTCCGTGCGGGTGCGATAGGAGCGCGCGTCGTCGCTCGGGTGAACCGTGATACCGGCCGAGGCCAGCGAGGCCACGCATTGCTCCTTGAGCCGGCCCTTGGACGGGATGGCGAGCGTCAGCGTCATGGCCGCGCCTCCTTCTGCGCCTTGGGCAGGCGGTCGAGATACAGAGCGAAGCCGACGGCCGGAATGGGATCGCGCGCGCCGAGATAGGACACGAGCCGGTCATAGCGGCCGCCGCCCGCCAGGGGCTCGCCCAAACCCGGCGCACCGATCTCGAAGACGAAGCCCGTATAATAGTCGAGCGTGCGCCCGAAGGCGGCGCGATAGCGCAAGGTGGAAAGATCGACGCCGGCCGCGGCCAGCGCCTCGGCCCGCGCGTCGAAGAAGGCGAGCGCGCCCGTGAGGTCGAGCCCGTGCTCATCCGCCAGCGCCCGCAGGCGCTCGGAGGCCTCTGACACCGCGCAGTCCAGCGACAGGAAAGCGCGCAGGCGCTCCAGCGCCGCGCCGCGCAGGCGCGTGTCGGACAGGCGCACCTTCTCCGCCAGCCGCGCCGCGATCTCGGCCGGGGATCGGCTGCGATTGGGGGGCAGGCCCGCGTCGTCCATGCGCGCCTGCACCAAGGCTTCCAGCTCGGCAAGCCGGTCTTCCCGGGCGAGGGCCAAGGCATCGGGCGCGATATTCTCGACCTCGCCCGAGCGGTCGGAGGCCAGCGTTTCGAGCGCCCGCGCCAAGAGATCGTTCTGGCCGAAGGTGCGGATCAGGCGCCGCTGCCAGCCGGCCGGAAGGTCCAGAGCCTTCAACACGGCCTCGAACAGGCCCTGATCGCCAATGGTGATCGACAGGCGCTCGGCCTCGGCCAGGCCGCAGGCGGCGAGCGCCGTCAGCGCTTCGGCCAGCGTCGCCGCGTCGGCGCGGGCACGGTCGGTGTCGCCGAGATTCTCGATGCCGGCTTGGCGGAACTCAGCCGCCTCGCCCCGCCGCTGGCGGAAGACGAGCCCGTTATAGGCGTAGCGGCGCGGAAGGGCCTCGTCGCCCTCGATATGGGCGAGGCAAACGGGAATGGTGAAATCAGGGCGCAGGCACAGCGTTTCGCCGCCCTCGCCCCGCGTCAGGAAGATGCGCCGGCGCAGGTCCTCGCCGGCCGTGTCCAGATAGGGCTCGGCGCGCTGGAGAAGCGGCGTCGAAACCAGCGAGGCGCCGACCGAGGCGAAGAAACGCGCCAGCGCGCCGTCGAAGGGCGTGCCGGTTTCGGCCGCCGGAAAGAGCCGGCTCATCGGCTCGCCCTCACGAGCGCCCGGCGTGGCGGTCGAGGATGCGGCGCACGGCCTGCACGAGATCGGCCTCGTCCACGAGTTCCTGCCCCGCGCGCGCCTCGCGCCATTCGGCATTGTCCTCGATCCCGGCGGCGAGGCGCTTGCCTTCCACGAGATCCTTCACCTGCACCTTGCCGGACGCCTTCTCGTCTCCGCCCTGGATAACGACGACGGGCGCGCCGCGCCGGTCGGCATATTGCAGCTGCTTGCCGAACTGCTTCGGATTGCCTTGAAACACCTCGACCGGCACCAGCGGCCGGCCTTCGCCGTTCAGCTCACGGCGGAGCAGCGTCGCCATGCGCTGGTAATCGGCCATCCGGTCGCGGTCCATCACGGTGACGACCACGGGGCCTGGCAGGGTTTCGTTGCCGAGGCGGCCGAGATTCTTCAGCGCGGTCTGGAGCCGCGAGACGCCGATGGAAAAGCCGGTGGCGGGAACCGGCGTCGACATGAAGCGCGAAACGAGCCCGTCATAGCGCCCGCCGCCGCCGACCGAGCCGAACTGCACCTTCTGGCCCTTCTCGTTCACGACATCGAACAGAAGCTCGGCCTCGAAGACGGGGCCGGTGTAATATTCGAGGCCGCGCACGACGGAGGGGTCGATCAGCACCCGCTCGTCGCCATAGCCGGCCGCGACCGCGAAGGCGCGGATCTGGTCGAGTTCGCCCAGGCCCTCGTCCACCACGGGATGCCCGCCGAAGGCCGCGCGCACAGCCTCAAGACGCGCCTCGCCCGAAGCGTCCGTCAGTTCGAAAATGCGCAGGACGCGGGTGATCGCCTCGTCCGGCAATTCGGCGCCCTTGGTGAAGTCGCCCTTGCCGCCGCCCTCGTCCAAGCGGCCGGGGCCGAGCAGCAGGCGCACGCCCGGCGCGCCGAACTTGTCGAACTTGTCGAGCGCGCGCAGCACGGTGAGCCGGCGCGGGGCGTCCCCTTCCAGCCCGATCGCGTCGAGAATGCCGTCCAGAACCTTGCGGTTGTTGACCCGGATCACATACTGGCCGCGCTCGATGCCGAGCGCCTCCATCGTGTCGGCCATCATCATCGCCATCTCGGCATCGGCCGAGACGTTCGGCGCGCCGACGATATCGGCGTCGAACTGCATGAACTGGCGGAAGCGGCCGGGGCCGGGCTTCTCGTTGCGGAAGACGTAGCCCGCCCGGTAGGAGCGATAGGGCTTGGGCAGCTCCTCGAAATTCTCCGCGACATGGCGGGCGAGCGGCGCGGTCAGGTCGTAGCGCAAGCTCAGCCATTCCTCGTCGTCGTCCTGCAACGAGAAGACGCCTTCGTTGGGCCGGTCCGAGTCCGGCAGGAACTTGCCGAGCGCGTCCGTATATTCGAAGAACGGCGTTTCCACGGGCTCGAATCCATAGGTCTCGTAGACGCGGCGGATGATGCCGAGCATCCGCTCCTGCGCCAGGAGATCGGCGGACGTGCGATCCACGAAGCCGCGCGGCTGGCGGGCCTTCACGCGGGAGGGCTTCTTGGGGGCCATGGGACTGCCTGCGAATAAGGACGAAACGAGTTAGCTCGCGTCCTAGCCCATGGAACGCGGGAGCGGCAAGGCTGACGCCATTTTCAGCGCGGCCGGACGAAGTTTTGCCGCGCCGCCTCGCAGTCTCCCCGAATGCAGCAGCCCTCCATATGGTCGTTCACGAAGCCCATGGACTGCATGAAGGCATAGGCCGTGGTCGGGCCGACGAAGCTGAACCCTTCCGCCCGCAGCGCCTTGGACAGGCGCTGGGAAGCCGGCGTCTGCGGGTTGGCCCGCGCCCATTCGAGGGTCATGCGTTCGGGCCGCTCGCTCGCCGGCGGTTCGAAGCGCCAGAGGAAGGCGGCGAGGCTTGCGCCCGTCTTCTCGCGCAGCGCCAGGGCGCGGCGGGCATTGTTGATCGTGGAGACGATCTTGCCGCGATGGCGGATGACGCCGGGATCGGTCACGATGGATTCGATGTCAGCCTCGTCGAAGGCGGCCACGCGCTCGATCTCGAACCCATCGAAACGCTCGCGGAAATGCGCGCGCTTGCGTAGGATGGTGATCCAGGACAGGCCCGACTGAAAACCTTCGAGGCAGAGCTTTTCGAAGAGCCTTGTATCGTCGGCGCTCGGCCGGCCCCATTCCTCGTCGTGATAGCGCACATAATCCTCGCCCGCGCCGGCCCAGGTGCAGCGCGGCTCACCATCGGCACCCAGAAGAAGGCCGGGCGCGAGGGGCGATTCGGGTGCGGAGTCGGTGCGTTCGCTCATGGGCTGAACTTGCATCCCCGCAGAGAGCCGAGCAAGCGAGCTATTCCCCGTGATCACCGCAAGGCGACTTGCCTTGGCCCGCGCAGCGCCGCACAAACAGGGGCCTCCCGTCCGCTCCTCCCGAGTCCGCCGCCATGCCTGCCCCGCGTCCCCTCTCCCACCTTGCGTCCGGCCATCGACGGCTGCTGGCGCTCGCACTTCTCCTTTTGGCCTTCGCCGCCCCGGCGCTGGCGCAGGCCCTGCCCGCTGATGCCAAGATGATCGAAGGTTTCGACGCGGTGGTCTTCAGCGCCGAGATCACCGGGGCATTCAGCGATTCGAGCTATCTCAAGAAATTTCCCGGCCCCGTCCGCGTGCGTGTCGAAAACGACTCCGAGATCGACCGCGAGCAGGCCGTGGCGAGCTTCGTGCGGGAGATCAATCGGCAGGTGGATGGGCTCGACATCACGATGGCCAAGCGGGGTGAGGCGGCGAATTTCGTGGTGCATGTGGTGGATCGCGACGATTACCAGCGCGTCGGGCGGGAGGTCTATCACCGCCCTTTCGGCACCACGCCGGGTAATTGCATCGCGCGCGCCAGCTATGGGCGCTCCGGCATCACGCGGGCGGACGCGATCATCGTGTCGGACGAGGGCGACCTTCTGTTTCGCCGCTGCCTGATCGAGGAGGTGCTGCAAGGGCTCGGCCCGCTCAACGACAATTCCGACGCGCCGCAAAGCGTCTTCAACGACACGTCGAAGCTGACCCGATTCACGCCCTATGACCGAGTTCTCATGAACATGCTGTATGACGAGCGCCTGACGCCCGGCATGAGCCGAGGCGACGCCGCGCCCCTTCTGCCGACCATTCTGAAAGAGGTTAAGCGGCGTCTGCGCCTGTGAAGGGTCGTTAGCACCCTCTTCACCATGATCGCACCCGAGCGGGGGGAACAGATGACCAAACGTCATCGATTCACCAATCGCTCAAATTTACGGCGGCATCCTCGCGCCAAGCGGCTCGTTCCCGAGCCTTTCGCGACCCCCGAGGTGTCCGCTGATGTTCGCTCGCCCTCTTCTGGCGTTTTCCCTTATCGTCACGACTCTGACCGCCGTGCAGGCGCAGGAGCGCCGCCCCTTGAGCCTCGACAGGCGCGAGGCCGCAGAGCGCGTGCTCCAGCTTTCGCCGGGCAGCGGCGTCGTGCCGGGCTATCAGGCGCAGACTTTGACGCAAGCCTATCCGGCCGGCACGGTGATCTTCCGCGGCAACATCCCCGTGGGCGTCATCAGGCGCGATGGTGGGCCGGTGGAGCCGCTCGGCTCCTACCAGTCGGCCGACCCTGTGGTTCTGGGCGCATCCCCGCCGCCGGTCGCGCGCCGCCATGTGGAGCGCCGTCGCGAGCGCCAGCCGCTCTTTGCCAGCGCGAGCGCCCCTGCCCGCCATATGGCCCCCGAGCCTGCGACCCGACGCTTGGGCCAGCGCAACACCGCCCCGCGCGCGCTCGCGCCCGCCTTTCTGCCGCAGGAGGTCGCCTATTCCGGTTATGCGCCGGGCACAGTGGTGATCGATACGAATGCGCGCTTTCTTTACCTCGTGGAAGCCAATGGACGCGCCACGCGCTATGGCGTGGGCGTCGGCAAGCCGGGCTTCGAATGGGCCGGTACGCACCGCGTCAGCCGCAAGGCGGAATGGCCGGATTGGACCCCGCCCTCCGAGATGGTCGCGCGCGAGCGCGCCAAGGGGCGCATCCTGCCGGCGCGCATGGAAGGCGGCATCGAGAACCCGCTCGGCGCCCGCGCGCTTTATCTCGGCTCCTCGCTCTACCGCATCCACGGCACCAACCAGCCTTGGACCATCGGTCAGGCGGTTTCCTCCGGCTGCATTCGGATGCGCAATGAGGATGTCGTCGATCTCTATGACCGCGTGCCGGTCGGTGCGCGCGTGATTGTGCTCTAACGGCAACAGGTCAGGACAATCGCGCGCGAGGGCGGTTTCCTCACCTGCCCGCGCCCCATCTTCCCTGACACGATAAGGCCGGCGAAGAGTCTCGCGACCGGATTGTTTTAATTCAAGTTTTCGCCCGTTTCGAAGGATTGTTCGATGCGTATCATCTCGTCCAAAACGGCCATGCTCGCGGGGCTCGCCAGCCTCGTCCTGATGGGAAGCGCCAGCGCCGAAACGCGCTATTTCGACCACAGCACCCAGCAATGGGTTGTGCGCGGCGGCGGCGCGAATGCCACCGTTCCGAGCGCCGGCGCCACACTTGGCCGTGCCCCGGTGCGCGTGGCGCGCCAGCCGCAGGCCATGCGCCCGGTCGATCCGCGCTTCAAGCGCCAGACCGTGCGCATCTCCACCCAGGAGAAGCCCGGCACGATCATCATCGATACGGACCGCAAGTTCCTGTATTTCGTCGAGCCGGGCGGCATGGCGACGCGCTATGGCGTGGGCGTCGGCAAGGAAGGCTTCGCCTGGGGCGGCACGATGAAGATCGGCCGCAAGGCCGAATGGCCGGGCTGGACCCCGCCGGCCACGATGGTCGCCCGTGAGCGCGCCAAGGGCCATATCCTGCCCGCCTATATGGCCGGCGGCCCGGACAATCCGCTTGGCGCGCGCGCCATGTATCTCTATCGCGGCGGCGGCGATTCCATGTTCCGCATCCATGGCACCAACCAGCCCTGGACGATCGGCCTCAACATGTCGTCGGGCTGCATCCGCATGATGAACGAGGACGTGACCCATCTCTACTCGCGCGCCGATCGCGGCACGAAGGTCATCGTGCTCGGCCCCGGCCAGTCCGGCAGCGGCGTCTATGCGGAAGCCGGCACGGTTCGCCAGCCCGGCCGCGGTCTACTGGCGTCCGTCTTCGGCGGCTGACACGGTCTGAGAAGTTCTCTCGAAAAGGCCCGCTCATTGGCGGGCCTTTTTTGTTGCGCTTGGCGTCTCTGCCTATTCGGCTGCAACCTTGCGTTCGACCCGGCGGAAGTCGCGACCGGCGAGCTTCTCCGGCTTTTCGCCGCCGAAGGCCCAGTCGAGCAGTTCGATCGTGTGCAGGATCGGAATGCCCGTGGCCGATCCGATCTGCGTCATGCAGCCGATATTGCCGGTGGCGATCAGATCGGGCTTCACGCGCTCGATATTGGCGACCTTGCGGTCGCGCAGCTTGGCCGAAATCTCGGGCTGAAGGATGTTGTAGGTGCCCGCCGAACCGCAGCACAAATGGCCCTCCGGCACGTCCCGCACGGTAAAGCCGGCCTGGGCGAGGAGCACTTTGGGCGCCTGGGTGATCTTCTGCCCGTGCTGCATGGAGCAGGCGGAATGATAGGCGACAATGGCCTCGACCGGGTTTGCCGGCAGCGGCAGGTCGAGGCTGGACAGGAATTCCGTGACGTCCTTGGCGAGCGCCGAAACGCGCGCGGCCTTCTCGGCATAGGCGGGGTCGAGGCGCAGCATATGGCCGTAATCCTTGATCACCGTGCCGCAGCCCGACGCGGTGATGACGATGGCGTCGAGCTCCAAGCGCTCGGCTTCCCCCGCCCAGACATCGACATTACGCCGGGCAAAATCCAGAGCCTCTTCCTCGCGGCCCATATGGTGGGTCAGCGCACCGCAGCATCCCTCCCCCTTCGGCAGGACGATCTCGACGCCAAGCCGGTTGAGAAGCCGCACGGTCGCCTCGTTGATGCCGGGGTCGAGCACGGATTGGGCGCAGCCGCGCAGCAAGGCGACGCGCTTTTGCACCGCGCCGGCGGGCGCGCGCAGGCCCGGCCGGTCATTGGCGGACGCCGCAGGCACATGGGCCGGCGCGAGCTTCAGCATGGCACCCAGCGGCTTCAGAGGCTTGACGCCCGCGAGCGCGTCCGCGAAGGGCCGCGCCAGGCGCGCGAGTTTCAAGCTCCAGCGGAAGCGCTCGGGATAGGGCAGGACGCGGGCGAGCACCTCGCGGATCATGCGGTCGGCGAAGGGCCGCTTGTAGGTGCGCTCGATATGGGCGCGCGCATGGTCCACGAGATGCATGTAGTTCACGCCCGAGGGGCAGGTCGTCATGCAGGACAGGCAGGACAGGCAGCGGTCGATATGCGTGACCGTCTTCTCGTCGGCCGGGCGGCCGTTTTCCAGCATCTCCTTGACGAGGTAGATGCGCCCGCGCGGACTGTCGAGCTCGTTGCCGAGCGTCACATAGGTCGGGCAGGTCGCCGTGCAGAAGCCGCAATGGACGCATTTGCGGATGATCGAGGCGCTTTCGGCCGTATCCGGGTTTTGAAGCGCCGTCGGGGTGAATGCGGTTTGCATCGGGTCAAGTCATCCGGCCGGGATTGAGGATGCCGGCGGGATCGAACTGATCCTTGAGGCGGCGGGACAGGGCGGCGAGCGGGGCCGGCTGCGGCTGGAAGACGGGAAGGCTCAGCCGCTCGGCCTCGGGCGCGCGCACCAGCGTCGCATGGCCGCCGCCATGGCGCGCAAGCAGCCCGCGCACGAGATCGGCCTCGCTGCGTCCACCATCCATGCGCAGCCAGACGAGGCCGCCCTGCCAATCGTAGAAGGCGTCGGCCGCCGCCTGCATCCGCAGCGCCATGACGAAATCATGCCCCTGCATCGGCGGCAGAGACACGCGCCAGACCGGGCTTTCGGTGCCGTCGGCAAAGGGTGCGACGTCCCGGATATCGCGCCAGAAGCGCTCCGACGCCTCGCCCTCCAGCCGCTCCAGCGGGCCGACGCGAGAGAGTCCCGCACCCAAATGCTCGGCCCGGGCTGCGACAGAGGGGCCGAACCCGTCGAGCCGAATGGCGGTCGCGGCCTCCCGGCCCAGCTCGCCACCGAGCACGCGCGCGGCGACGCCATAGGGCAGATGCGACGCGCCCGAAGCCTCGACCGAGGAGCCGAGCGCAGCGCTCATGGCCTGCGCCGCCTCCCCGTCCGACAGGCCGCGCAGCAGCAGCGTGGTCTCGGCCGGGGGGCGTGGCATGGTCTTGAAGATGACATCGGCCATCACCGCGAGCGTGCCGTAGGAACCGGCCATGCCCTTGGACAGGTCATAGCCCGTGACGTTCTTCACCACGCGCCCGCCGGAGCGGAAGATTTCGCCCCGGCCTGACACGGCGGTGACGCCCAGAATATGATCGCGCGCCGCGCCCTGCTTCAGCCGGCGCGGGCCTGACAGGTTGCAGGCGAGCACGCCGCCGATCGTCCCTTCGCCGGCCGGGCGGCCGTGCAAGGGGCCGTAATCCATCGGCTCGAAATCGAAGCGCTGGCCGCGCTCGGAGAGCAGCGCTTCGATCTCGGCGATCGGGGTGCCGGCCCTGGCGGAGATGACGAGTTCTTCCGGCTCGTAGAAATTGACGCCGGAGAGGCCGGCGAGAGACAGCGTGTGCGCAGCCTGGACCGGGCGGCCGAGCCCCGTCTTGGAACCACGGCCCTCGACGGCGAGCGGCTCCTTGCGAGCCAGCGCCTCGGCCACGACACCGCGCAGCGCCTCGACGCTTTCGGGACGGAACGGGTCCGGCACAGCCGGCGCGTTCGGGGAAAGGGACATGAACTCTCAGAACCTCGGCAGGTCGGGGAACGGCAGCTTGCCGGCATGGACATGAAGCCGGCCGAGTTCGGCGCAGCGATGCAGCACAGGAAAGACCTTGCCGGGATTGAGCAGATGGCGATCGTCGAAGGCGCATTTGACGCGGATCTGATGCTTCAGATCGTCTTCGGCGAACATTTCGGTCATGAGATCGCGCTTCTCAATGCCGACGCCGTGCTCGCCCGTCAGCACGCCGCCGACCTCGACGCAGAGGCGCAGGATGTCGGCGCCGAAATCCTCGGCCCGCTGAAGCTCGTCGTCCTTCGACGCATCGTAGAGAATGAGCGGATGGAGATTGCCGTCTCCGGCATGAAAGACATTGGCCACCCCCAGCCCGTATTTCTCCGAAAGAGCCTTCATGCCGGCGAGCACGCGGGGCAACTCCTTGCGCGGGATGGTGCCGTCCATGCAGAGATAATCGGGCGAGATGCGCCCGACCGCGGGAAAGGCCGCCTTGCGCCCCGCCCAGAAGCGCATCCGCTCCTCGGCCGATTGCGAGACGCGCGCGGTGGTCGCGCCGTTCTTGGTGGCGATGCCCTCGACTTCCGAGAGGAGATGATCGACCTCCGCTTTCACGCCGTCGAGTTCCACGATCAAAAGCGCTTCGACATCGAGCGGATAGCCCGCATGGACGAAGGCCTCCGCCGCGTGGATCGCCGGTCGATCCATCATCTCCATGCCGCCGGGAATGATGCCCTGCGCGATGATCTCGGCCACGCAGGCCCCCGCCTGTTCCGAGGTCGGGAAGCCGATCAACACGGCGCGCGCGGTTTCGGGGGCCTGGAGAATGCGCACGGTGACTTCGGTCACGACGCCGAGCAACCCTTCCGAGCCGGTCATCAGGCCCAAGAGATCGTAGCCCTCCGCATCCAGATGCTTGCCGCCTAGGCGGATCACGTCGCCTTCCATGGTGACGAACTCGACGCCCAGCACGTTGTTGGCGGTCAGCCCGTATTTGAGGCAATGCACGCCGCCGGAATTTTCGGCCACATTGCCACCGATGGAACAGGCGATCTGCGAGGACGGATCGGGCGCATAGTAGAAGCCGGCATGTTCCACGGCCTTGGTGATGCCGAGATTGGTGACACCCGGCTGCACCACGGCGCAGCGATTATCGAAATCGACATCCAGAATGCGATTGAAGCGCGACAGAACCAGAAGCACGCCATCTTCAAGCGGCAGCGAGCCGCCCGACAGCGACGTGCCGGAGCCGCGTGGCACGACGGGAATGCGATTGGCGTGGCAATAGCGCAGGATCGCGGCGACCTGCGGCACCGTCTCGGGCAGCACGACGGCGAGCGGCAATTGCCGATAGGCGGTCAGCGCGTCGGTTTCGAACACGCGCATTTCCACGCTCGCATCCACCACGCCTTCACCCGGCACGATGGCGCGCAGCGCCGACACGATCTCGGCCCGCCGGCCCAGAATCTCCGGGCTGGGTTTGGGCATGGCGATCGTCATGGTTTCCTCCCGTCCTCCACGACATGAAGTCTGCCGACACGGGCGCGGACAGGCCGGCCGGCGGATTTGGAACGATGCTAAGGAAGCCCCGCTCCAAAGTCCATTGCCGGGCGGAAACCGGGAACGACCCGTCCGGCCCGCCCGTTGATCTCAGGACAATGGAGACATTCGATGAGCCAGACGGACGAACGCCACAAGCCGACCGCCCCGGAAGAGACGCCCCGCGCCGTCGAGCCCGAGGGCGTGACGCCGGGCGGGCAGGAACGCCCGATGACCGAGGAAGAGGAACTGGACGAGGCTCTGGACGAGACCTTCCCCGCGTCCGACCCGATCTCTCCCAGCCGCATCGACGGCCCCAAGATCGACCCCGGCAAACATCTCTGACACGATGTCACAGGTAGAACGGGCGGCTTTCGGGCCGCCCGTTTTGCGTCGGGCTGTCAGTTCTGGACCGCCTGAACCGAGCCGCCATCGACCCGCAGATTCGCGCCGTTGATGAAAGACGCCCGCTCGGACACGAGAAGCGCGACGGCCGCCGCCACCTCGTCCACCCGCCCCCGGCGCTTCTGCACGATGCCCGGACGCTCCTCCTCCAGAAAGGACTGGATCGCCTCGTCTTTCGACGTGCCGCGCTCCTCGGCGCGTTTTTCCATCATCTCGTCCGTCATCGCCGTCTCGATAAAGGCGGGGGCGACCGTGTTGACGAGAATGCCGTCAGCGGCCAGCCTGTAGGACAGGCCCTTGGCAAAGGCCGCGACGCCGGCCTTCGCGACATTGTAGGTCGCCTCTTCCCAATAGGGCTGGACGGCGTTTTCCGACGTGATGCAGACGAAGCGGCCCCAGCGGCCCTTCTTCATTTCCGGGATCGCGGCCCGCGCGACGCGCACCGCCGACATGAAATCGGTCTGCCAGGCCTCTTCGTAATCGGCGTCGGACAGTTCCAGCGGATCGCCCTTGGCGCCCGTGATGCCAGCGGTGTGAACGGCGATGTCCAGCTTGCCGAACCGCCTGATGGCCTCGGCCACGATGGCATCGGCGTCGGCTTGCTTTGTCAGATCGGCTTGAACGAGAATCGTGTCCTGCGGCAACTCGCCCCGGCGCGCATTCGCCTCGTCCAGCTTCTTGTCCGCCAGAACGAGCTTTACGCCCTCCTCGGCCAGGAGTTTGGCGACGGCAAAGCCCATGCCGCCATCCGCGCCGGTGATGAGCGCGACGCGCCCCTTGATAATCAGGTCCATGTCGCAGGAAACTCCCAGAAAAAGCGCCGGCCCTTGGATCCTGTGACCGGACCAAGGGGACGGCTGGAAAGACCGGCCATGTTCGCTAAAACGCGAGGGACAGGCCGGCATCATGTCGGCGACAACGAATGCTCCGCAGGTTGGTTTCGCCCTGCTCGGAGCCAGCGGCCGCGAGGACCGATGCCTGATTACGATTTTTCCGGTCAGCGCCTCTTTCTGGACCATGACCTCTCGCCCGGCCTCAGCGTGGAAGCGACGCCCGAACAGGTCAATTATCTCCTGAATGTTCTGCGTTTGGAGGACGGCGCGTCGATCCTCGCGTTCAACGGGCGGGACGGCGAATGGCGCGCCAGCCTGAAGCGCGAAAGCAAGAAGCGCCTGTTTCTCGTGCCGGAGGAAAATCTGCGCGACCAGACGCCGCGCCCCGATCTCACCTGGCTCTTCGCGCCACTCAAAAGCGCCCGGCTCGACTACATGATCCAGAAAGCGGTGGAGATGGGCGCGGGGCTGATCCAGCCCGTCATGACGCAGCATTGCCAGGCCCCGCGCTTCAACCGCCAGCGCGCAGAAGCCAATGCCGTGGAGGCGGCCGAGCAATGCGGCGTTCTCTCCGTGCCCGAATGCCGCGACATCCAGAAGCTCGACAAGGTTCTGGCCGAATGGGACGAGGCACGCACGCTGCTCTTCTGCGACGAGCGGGCGGGCGCGGAGAGCCCGGTGGAGGGGCTCTTGCCCCTCGCCGGCCGGCCGCTCGCCCTCCTCATCGGCCCCGAGGGCGGCTTCTCGCGAGAGGAGCGCGAGACGCTGCTCGCCCTCCCCTTCGTCAAGCCGATTTCGCTGGGGCCGCGCATCCTGCGCGCCGACACGGCCGCCGTCGCGGCGCTGGCCGTGGTGCAGGCCGTGGCGGGAGACTGGCGCAGCCCCGCGTCTTCATGACCCTTCCGGCGTCCGCAGCGTTCACCGTCTGGCTCTTGCGCCTTGCCGGGAAAGCGGACAGACACGCAGATGTTGCGCCGGCTTCCGCGCCGGCTCCCTAGAATCGACTTCGTCCCGGAGCTTCTCATGGCGCGCGACACGACCGATCTCACCCCCATCCGCTCGCTGGACGAGCTGGTGGACCATATCCGCGCAGGCGAGAAGCCGGTTTCGGCCTTCCGCCTCGGCACGGAGCACGAGAAATTCGGCTTTCGTTTGGCCGATCTCTCGCCCGTGCCCTACGAGGGCGAGGACGGCATCCGCCGCATTCTGGACGAGTTGCAGGCGCGCACAGGCTGGGAGGCGATCGTCGATGACGGGCGCATCATCGGGCTCGCCGGCGGCAGCGGCGAAGGCGCGATCTCGCTGGAGCCCGGCGGGCAGTTCGAACTGTCGGGCGCGCCGCTGGAAACGCTGCACGAGACGCTGGCGGAGACCGAAGCTCATCTCGACCACGTGAAGGAGATCGCCGGGCCGCTTGGCATCGGCTTCCTCGGCATCGGCGCCAGCCCTCTCTGGACGCTGGCCGAGACGCCCGTCATGCCGAAGTCGCGCTACAACATCATGAAGCGCTACATGCCGAAGGTCGGTACGCGCGGCCTCGACATGATGTTCCGCACCTCCACCATCCAGGTCAATCTCGACTTCTCCGACGAGCGGGACATGGCGCGCAAGATGCGTGTCGGCCTCAAGCTCCAGCCGCTCGCCTCTGCTCTCTTCGCCAATTCCCCCTTCACCGAGGGCAAACCGAACGGGTTTCTGTCCTGGCGCTCGGGCGTCTGGCTGGATGTCGACAACCAGCGCTCCGGCCTCCTGCCCTTCGCCTTCGAAGGCGGCTTCGGCTACCGCGACTATGTGGAATGGGCCCTCGACGTACCAATGTATTTCGTGATGCGCGAAGGGCGCTATCACGACGTGACCGACATCACCTTCCGCCAGATGCTGGACGGCGCGCTGAAGGGCCGCGTGCCCGACCCCGAGCCCAATATGGGCGACTGGGCCAACCATCTCTCCACCGTCTTCCCCGACGTGCGCCTCAAGCGCTTTCTCGAAATGCGCGGGGCCGATGGCGGTCCGCTGGAGGATATCGTCGCCCTCCCCGCCTTCTGGTGCGGCCTTCTCTACGACGATCAGGCGCTGGACGAGGCCGAGGCGCTGACCGCCGACTGGAGCTTCGAAGAGGTCGATCGGCTGCGCTCGGCCGTGCCGCGTCTCGGCCTCCATGCGCCCTTCCGCGAGGAGACCATGCTCTCCATCGCGCGCCGCGTGGTGCCGATCGCCGAGGCGGGGCTGGAGCGACGCGCCCGGCTCGATTCGGCCGGTCGCAGCGAGGCGATGTATCTCGCTCCCTTGCGCGCGCGAATCGACAGCGGGCGCACGGCGGCCGACGATTTGCTGGCGCGCTTCGAAGGCGAATGGGGCGGGCGTTTCGAGGCGCTGTTCGCTCACCTCACCTATTGAGCCGGGATCGAAGCTGACGCGCCTGCGGATGACGGCACGCCCGTGAAGCCTTTGCCTTGGCAGAGCCGGCTCGCTGGCCCATGCTGGGCCGATCCGAGAGACCGGCCGGTACGCGCGAAGGAACAATGCGATGACGGACTTCTTCGACTGGCTGAAAGCGGCGGGCGCGGGTGAAGCGGCCGACACGCTGGCCGCCCGGTTTCGTCTGAGCCACGAGGAAATGCGCGCCACGACCGACGCGCTGGTGCCGGCCTATATCCTGGGAATGCAGCGGGCGATGATCGACCCCAAGAGCTGGTCCGATCTGGCCGAGCGCTTCGGCGCCATGGGCGGACTCGGCCCCGGCGGCTTCCTGTCCGGCCCGGCCGGCGAGATGGTGACGAAGACGCTGTTCGGCCCCGATCTGATGAGCGCCGTGGCGCGGCAGGCCTCGCTTCTGACGGGCCAGGCGCCCGACATGCTTCAGCAGCTCATGCCCCAGTTCGGCGCGCTGGTCTTCAACGCGGCGCTCCAGACCATGGCGGCCGGGGCCGGCAACTGGACCAAGAACTTCCCGAGCGACACGGCCGGCCAGACCCTCGCGGAAGCGATGCGCCGCTCGGCCAATGCGGTGGAGGCCTTCCACCGTCCCTCGGCTCCCGCTCCCATGCCCGGCTCCCCGGCCGCCATGACGGCGCTGTTTTCCGACGCATGGCGCACGGCCTTCCCATGGGTGATGCCGGCCGCCAGCGCGCCGACGCAGCCGAGCCCCGCCGTCCCGGCCTCTTTCCCAGTCGATCCATTCGGCATGATGGCGGCGATGACGCGGGCCTTCACGCCGCAGAGCGCGCCGCCGCAACCCGCCCCGATTCCTGATTCGCAGGCTTCGCGCCGCGATCCCGTGCTCGACATGATCACGAATGCGCAATCGGTGCAGGCCGACTATTTCAGCGCCATGGCCAGACTTTTCGATCAAAAACCCCGCTCGCAGGGCTGATCGGGGCGAAGGCGAAGAGCACAAGCGCAGGTTTTCCAGGGCCGGCGGGCAAAAGTTTCGCCCCGGTCCCTTGGATCGGAACACGGCTGCCCCCTATAATCCGGCATCTTCAATGGGGGGCGCTTGGCCCCCACGGACACCGGATGCTGATCGTCAACCTTCTGATCGTCGTTTTCCTGATCTTTTTGAACGGGTTCTTTGCAATGTCGGAATTGGCCGTTGTGTCGGCCCGCCGAATCCGGCTCCAGCAAATGGCGCAGAATGGCAGCAAAGGGGCGGCCGCCGCTCTCAAGCTGGTGGACGATCCCACCGGCTTCCTGTCCACCGTTCAGGTCGGCATTACTCTTGTCGGCATTTTCGCGGGCGCGTTCGGCGCCTCGGCCTTTTCCGAGCCCGTGGCCGAAATCCTGCGCCCGCTGCCACTGATCGCCAACCACGCCGATACGATCGCCTTCGCGCTTGTGGTCGTGCTCATCACCTATTTCTCGCTGATTCTGGGCGAGCTGGTTCCCAAGCGATTCGCGCTCGCCCATTCCGAATCGATCGCCGCCTTCGTCGCCCCGTCCATGCGCCTGATCGCCATGATCGGCGCGCCGGTGGTCTGGTTCCTGCGCTTCTCGACCGAGACCGTCAGCAAGCTGGTGGGCGCGCGCGCCGCCAGCGAGAACTCGGTGACGGAAGAAGAAGTGAAGGCGATGATCGCCGAAGGCACCGAGTCGGGCGTCTTCGAGGAAAAAGAACGCGAGATGCTGGAAGGCGTCCTGCGGATCGCCGACCGGAACGTGCGCTCCATCATGGTGCCCCGCCCGGATGTGGCCTGGATTTCGCTGGCCGACGACCCGAACGCCATTCTGGACGAGATTCATTCGAGCGGCCACTCGCGCTTTCCCGTCGCCAAGGAAGACGTGGACGATCTCGTCGGCGTCGTTCAGGCCAAGGATCTCTTGGAGCAATATCGTCGCACCGGCACGATCGATGTGAAGGCGGTCGTGCGCGAGCCGCTCTATGTCAACGAGACCATGCCGGTTCTGAAGCTGCTCGACCGCTTCCGCTCCGTGAACATTCACATGGCCATCGTGATCGACGAATACGGCTCCTTCGAAGGCGTGGTGACGCCGACCGACATTCTCGCCTCGATTTCCGGCTCACTGCCGGAAGGGGCTGAGGAGGATTATTCCGTCGTTCAGCGCGAGGACGGCTCCTACCTCATCGACGCCGGAATGCCGATCGACGATGTGGAGCGGCGTCTGGGCTCGGGCAGCCTGCCCAAGGAGCGCGACTACGAGACGCTGGCCGGCTTCATCCTCGACCAGTTCGGCCATATCCCGGAGGTCGGCGAGTTCATTCAGTATGGTTCATGGCGCTTCGAGGTCGTGGATCTCGACGGGCGACGGGTCGACAAGATTCTCGCCACGCAGCTCGGTGAGTTGGAGCCCGCGCGCGAAGAGGCTTGATCGCCTCGTCGTCCGAATTCAGATACAAAAAGACCCGCCGCGAGAGGCTCGCGGCGGGTCTTTTGCATTCAAGCGGACGATGGCGCGGGATCAGAGCGAGCGGCGGCGCTCGCTGGCCCGCACGGCCAGCCGGTAGGTCGGGTCTTCGCGCCAGTCGGCATGAAGCGCCTCGTGAACGTCATCGCGTTTCAGGCCGATATCGTTCAGGAGGTAATCCGGCAGTTCCGACATTCGATAGGCTGCCCGGCGATTGCGCATGGTGCGGACGATCGCTCGAAGCGCCACGAAGCCGATGCGGATCGACTGGGCGAGGGTTTCCACGGAGGGAGCGGGTGTCTTCGATGCGAGCGTCATGGCCGTTTCTCCTTTCGAAAGCCAATCCTGGCGCGGCAGGCAAAGCGCCATCCTTCGCGCAGGACGGTCTGTCCGCGCGTTGAAAGGCAGCATGTCCCGGCTGGGCCGGTTCACACTCTCCGCTGTGTCGAGGGCTCAAGCCACCCGGTTTCGCGGTCTCGTCTCTGGCTGTCGAGAATGGAGATAGTCCGGCTTGACGGATCAGACCAACGAATGTTTCTTATGCCCAGCATCACCGATCATTATGGGTGGCGACCATGGCGACTCCCCTCGATCTCGACCAGCTTCGCACCTTCGCCGCGATCGTGGACACGGGCAGTTTCACCCGCGCGGCGGAGGAAGTGTTCAAGACGCAGTCCGCCGTTTCCATGCAGGTGCGCCGCCTGGAAGAGCGGCTGGGAACCGAGCTGTTCGAGCGCTCGGGCCGCGCCGTGAAGCTGACGGAAGCGGGCGGGCGGCTCCTGACCTATGCCCGCCGAATGCTGACGCTCAGCCAGGAAACGCTCGCCGCCTTCGACGAGCAGACGATCGAGGGCCATGTGCGCATCGGCCTGCCCGATGATTACGCGGAGCGTTTCCTGCCCGAGATCATGGCGCGATTCGTGCGCTCCAATCCGCGCGTCGAATTGCAGATCGCCTGTGAGACCACCTCCAGCCTGATCGAACATGTGGACAAGGGCCATCTCGACGTGGCGCTCGTGTGCCCCTCCAAGACCCACGCCTGGTCGGAGATCGTGCGCACCGAGCCGCTGCATTTCGTGACCTCGGCCGCGCATAACATTCACGAGGAGCCGATCCTGCCGCTCGCCATCGGGCGTGCCGACTGCAACTGGCGCCAGCAAGGCATCGACGCGCTGAACCGGATCGGGCGAACGCATCGCATCCTTTTCACCTCCTGGTCGGCGCAGATCGTCACCTCGGCCGTCTTGGCGGGTCTGGCCGTCAGCGTCTTGCCCGAATGCGCGCTGCGGCCGGGAATGCGCGTTTTGAACGAGACGGACGGTTTTCCCCGCCTGCCCGACGCGCAGATCGCCGTCATGCGCGGGCGCAACACGGATTCGCCCGTCATCTCCGCCCTGGTCGATCATATCCGAGAGAGCCTGCACAATTTGACGCCCGCCCTGCCGCCGCAGTCGCAAAGCCGCCTGCCCGAAACGCGCATGATCCGCACGCAGCGGCTGCGCCCGAGCGTCGGCGTGGCCGGCTGGTAAAGGCATGAGCGATCTGATGGAGCAGGCTACTGCCAGCAATGTCGCGGAATATTCGGTGTCGGAACTCTCCGGCGCGCTCAAGCGCACGGTGGAAGATGCGTTCGGCCATGTGCGCGTGCGCGGCGAGATCTCGGGCTATCGCGGGCCGCACTCCTCGGGCCACGCCTATTTCGCGCTGAAGGACGACAAGGCGCGGCTGGAGGCCGTGGTCTGGCGCGGCAGCTTCGGCAAGCTCGCCTTCAAGCCGGAAGAGGGGCTGGAGGTCATCGCGACCGGCAAGCTCACGACCTTTCCCGGCTCCTCCAAATATCAGATCGTCATCGAGGCGATGGAGCCGGCGGGCGCGGGCGCGCTCATGGCGCTTCTCAACGAACGGCGTCTGAAGCTCGAAGCCGAAGGGCTCTTCGCCGCCGAGCGCAAGCGTCCCCTGCCCTTCCTGCCCCGCGTAATCGGCGTCGTCACCTCGCCGACCGGCGCGGTGATCCGCGATATTCGGCACCGCATCGCCGACCGCTTTCCGCTGCATGTCCTGGTCTGGCCGGTGCGCGTGCAGGGAGAGACCTGCGGCTCGGAGGTCTCGGCCGCGATCGAGGGCTTCAACGCCATTCCGCCCGGCGGCAAGATTCCCCGCCCCGACGTGATCATCGTGGCGCGCGGCGGCGGCAGTCTCGAAGACCTCTGGGGCTTCAACGACGAGGCCGTGGTGCGCGCGGCGGCGGCCTCCGACATTCCGCTGATCTCGGCGGTCGGGCACGAAACCGACTGGACCCTGATCGACCACGCCGCCGACCGGCGCGCGCCGACGCCCACGGGCGCGGCCGAAATGGCCGTCCCCGTGCGGGCCGATCTCGTCGCCATGCTGGCCGCCATCGAGGCGCGCAGCGGCGCGGCGATCTCGCGCACGCTTCAGGCGGAGCGGCGGGCGGTCGCGAACTTGGCCCGCGCACTCCCTTCCGCCGACGCGCTGCTCGCCCTGCCCCGCCGACGGCTGGACGAGGCGGACGCGGCGCTGGAGCGCAACCAGCGGCTTCTGATCGGCGAACGGCGGCGGCGGCTTTCGGAGTCCGGCCTTCTCCTGTCCCCGGCACGGCTGGAATCCTCGATCCGCGACAAGCGGGCCGATCTGCGGCATCTCGATTCCATCCTGATCCACCGGCTGGACTCGGCGCTGCGCGAGCTTCGCCACGATCTCGATCGGCTCGGCTCGTCCTTGCGCCCCCATATCGTGACGCAGCGCAGCGGCGAAGCGCGCCATCGGCTGGCCACCGCGTCGGACCGGATGGACCGGGCTTTCTCGGCCGTGCAGGAGCGCCGCCGCGCCTCGCTGGCAGGGGCATGGCGCGTCGCCTCCAGCCTCGACCCGCGGCAGGTGTTGGAGCGGGGCTACGCCATTATTCGCGGCGAGAACGACGTGCCGATCACGCGCGCGGAAGACCTCGTGCCGGGCTCGAGCTTCGAGATCGAATTCGCGCGCGGTCACCGCCGCGCCGCCATCGCGGCAGCGCCGGACGCCGACGCCGTGCCGACCGCCAAGCCGGCCAAGGGCGCAAAACGCGCCAAGCGCGAGCAGATGGACGTGGTGCAGGGCGATTTGTTCTGACGCGGCGCTTCCATCTCAGATCGAAGTGAGATGGCCGTGATGGAGGTGCAGCACCCGGTCCATCGCGCCATCGGGCAGGTTGGCATGGGTGGCGAGGATCACGCTGCGGCCCTCCGTCGCCTCAGCCAGGTCCAGGAGAAACGCCTGTTCGGTTTCGGGGTCGAGCCCGCTGGTCGGCTCGTCCAGAAGCAGGATCGGCGCGGGCGAGAGCAGCGCGCGGGCGAGAACCAGCCGGCGCGCCTGCCCCGCTGAAAGCGTGCGCCCGCCCTCGCCAAGCGGCGTCTCCAGCTCTTGCGGCAAGGTGGCGACGAAGCTGCGGAGCCGCGCGCGGCGCAGCGCGTCCCAGAGTTCATCGTCTGTCGCATCGCTGCGGCCGATCCTCAGATTCTCCGCGATCGTGCCCAGAAAGACCGGCGCGTCCTGTTCGAGCAGCGTCAGACGCTGGCGCAGGGTTTCGAAGGGTATGTGGACCATATCCTGCCCGGCGATCTCCACGCGTCCCCGGTCGGGACGCAGCAGCCCCATGGCGAGCGCCAGAAGCGTGGACTTGCCGCAGCCGCTGGGGCCAGTGAGCGCGATCCGCTCGCCCGCTTTCAACGCCAGACTGGCGCCATCCAGAATGGGCCGCGCGCCGCGCGGTGCGAAAAACACGCCTTGCAGGCTCAAAGTCGCGCCAGCCGGAAGCGTGGCAGGCCGGGCCGGCGTGGCCAGCGTCTGCGGCAAATGCGCGAGCGCATCCAGCCGCTCGGCCGCCGCGCGGGACGCGCCCAGCCGTGCGACGCTGCGCACCGTGCCGGCCACCGCCTCGAAACTGCCGAGAACGGCCAGCATCAGGGCGACCAGAACAGGTCCGCCGATCTGCCCGCCCCGCAGCGCGGCGAGGCCCGGCATGAGCACGCCGATCAGCGCCGCGCCGGACAGGAGATGGATCGCACCCGCCGCCAATGCGCTCTGCGCGGCGAGCCAACGGCGCGAGGCGGACAGGTGCCGCGCGCCGCTTTCCAGGCGCTGGCGAGCCTCCCCGACGGCCCCGAAGAGGCGAAGGTCCGCCTGACCGTCGATCGCGTCGATCACGGTGCCGCGCAACGAAGCCAGCGCCTCGATTCCTTGCGCGCCCGGTTCCCGAGAGGCACGGGCCAGAGCCAGGGGCACGGCAATGGTGGCGAGACCGAAGGCCAGGGCATAGGCCAGCGCCGCACTTGGCAAGAGAAACACCAGCGCCAAGGCGAGCGCGCCGCCCGCGAGGAGCCCCGTCACCATGGGGCCGATCGCCAAGAGGAAGATCACATCCAGCGCTTCCACATCGGCGGTGAGACGCTGCACGAGATCGCCCCGCGTCAACTCCTTCCTCAGCGCGCCGAAGCGCGGAATGGCAGCGCGAAACGTCTCGGCGCGGATATGGCTGAGCGTGCGCAGGGTCGCATCATGGCCGACGAGCTTTTCGCCATAGCGCGACAGGATGCGCACGAGCGACAGGCCGCGCACCGCAGAGGACGGGCCGAAGAGGTTGAAGCTCACGGCGGCCGTTGCGAGGAAGGCGCTGGTGAGGAACCAGCCCGAGAGCGCCAGAAGCGCCGCGCCGGAGAGAAGCGTCAGAAGCGAGAGCGCGAGCGTCAGGGCAAAGCGGCCCTTGCTCTGCGCGAAGACGGGGGCGAAGCGGCGAAGCGCGCTCATGCGGCATTCTCCCGGCTGGCGAGGATGGGGCGGGGCCGGCCCGATAGCGGGATCAGCCGGCGGTTCTCGATACGCAGCACGAGGTCCATGCGCTGGGCGACTTCAAGCGAATGGGTGGCAATGACGAGCGTGCGCCCGCTCTCGCCGGCAAAGCGCAGGATGTCGTCCAGCACCTCGCACTCGGTCTGGCGATCCAGATGCGCCGTCGGCTCGTCCAGAAGCAGGATCGAGGGCTGGCGCAGATAAAGGCGGGCCAGCGCCACGCGGTGCCGCTCGCCGCCCGACAGACCGAAGCCGCCTTCGCCGATGCGCGTTTCCAGTCCGTCGGGCAAATCCAAGGCGAAATCGAGAACGCGGGCGCGCTCGGCCGCTTCGATCAGTGTCGCGTCGCCTGCCAGCGGATCGGCAAGGCGGATATTCTGTGCGATCGTGCCGGCGAAGAGATGCGGGCGCTGTGGCAGCAGGGCGACGGCCTGGCGCAGGGCCGGCTCGGTGATCTCATCCAGCGGCCGGCCGGCCAGCCGGATCGTGCCTTGCGCCGCGCGAAGGCCCGCCAGGGCTTCCAGAAGCGTGGACTTGCCCGAGCCGCTTGCCCCCAGAATGGCGACATGGCTGCCGGCCGACAGCAGAAGATCGGCCGCGTCCAGAACGGGCCGCGCCCCATCGGGCGTGCGCAGCGTCAGCGCGCAGACCTCGACGCCGGCAGGCTCGCTTAAAGGTGTGGCGAGGTCCGGCTCCTGCGCCGGCTTGGGAGAAACGAGAGCCGGCAGCGTGCCGAACTGCGCGGCGATCTCACCGACCGCCGCCTTGGCGCTGGCCCGGTCGTGATAATGGGCGGCGAGCTGGCGCAGCGGCGCGTAGATTTCGGGCGCCATGAGCAGGCAGAAGAGGCCGGCTTCCAGCGTCAGCGGCGCGGAGCCGAGCGTCACGAAACCCAGAAACGACAGGCCGACATAGAGCGCCACGCCGGCGATGCCGAGCGCGGCGAAGAATTCGAGAACCGCCGACGACAAAAAGGCGATGCGCAGGACTTTCAGGGTGCGCAGCCGCCATTCCTCGCCGGCCCGCGCCATGGCCTCTTCCGCCCCCTCGGCCTGACCGAACAGGACGAGGGTCGAGAGGCCGCGCAGCCGATCCCCGAAGAAGCCTGACAGGCGCGACAGGGCGGAGGCCTGCGCCTCGCCGGCCGCCTCCGCACCCCAGCCGACCAGCGCCATGAAAAGCGGGATCAGCGGCGCGGTGACGAGAAGAAGAAGGCCGACGACCCAATCCACGGGCAAGACCCAAGCGGCAAAGGCGACCGGCAGGATTGTCGCGGCTACCATGGCCGGGAGGAAGCGCGCGAAGAACCCGTCCAGCGCCTCCACCTGTTCGAGAAGCGCCGAGGCCAGCGCGCCCGAGGCGTGACCTGCGCCCCAATCCGGCCGGCGCGCCATCCAATCATCGAACAGGGCGAGACGCAGGCGCGCCTTGATACGCTCGGCCCCGGCCGATCCCGCGCGCTCCATGCCATAGGCAAGCCCCGCCCGCGCCAGAAACAAGCCGGCCAGCGCCAGCGCGCCCTTCGTCTCCGCTTCAAGTGCAAGCGTGCCGGACGCGGCTTCACCCAGGAGATGGGCCAGAACCCAAGCCTGAGCGACGACGAGCACGCCCGAGACAAGCGGCAGCGCGACGGCGAGCGCCAGCGGCCAACCGCCAATGGTGCGAAGGCCTCCCAGCCAACGCCGCTCGCCATCGCGCCCGCGCCCCCCGCCCACCCGATCCGCGCCCATCGCCCTGTCCTCTCGCCTGTTCGTGGAAAGGACTAGGCGACGCGCGGCGCGGCGGCATTGATTCAAATCAAGGCGCGCCCGGCGCGGCGGGTCTAGGCCTCATTGCGAACCGGACGGTTCCGGCATCTCTCAAAGGCGGGCAGACCCATGATCGACATGACGGTCGTCGACCTGTCGCGACTCCAGTTCGCGGCGACGGCGATGTACCATTTCCTTTTCGTACCCCTGACGCTGGGCCTGTCGGTTCTGATGGCCGTCATGGAGAGCGTCTATGTGATGACCGGCCGCGAGGTCTGGCGGCGCATGACGCTGTTCTGGGGCACGCTGTTCGGCATCAACTTCGCCATGGGCGTCGCCACCGGCATCGTCATGGAATTCCAGTTCGGCATGAACTGGAGTTATTACAGCCATTATGTCGGCGACGTGTTCGGCGCGCCGCTGGCGATCGAGGGCCTCATGGCCTTCTTTCTGGAAGCGACCTTCATCGGCCTCTTCTTCTTCGGCTGGGACCGGTTGAGCCGCGTCGGGCATCTCGCGGTGACATGGCTCACGGCGCTCGGGGCCAATTTCTCCGCGCTCTGGATTCTGATCGCCAATGGCTGGATGCAGAACCCGGTCGGCTCGACCTTCAATCCCGAAACCATGCGCATGGAGATCACGGACTTCATGGCCGTGGTGTTCAACCCGGTGGCGCAGGCAAAGTTCGTCCACACGGTCTCGGCCGGCTATGTCACGGGCGCGATGTTCGCGATCAGCATCAGCGCGTGGTTTCTTCTGCGCGGCCGTCATGTCGACCTCGCCAAGCGCTCGATCGCGGTGGCGGCGAGCTTCGGCCTCGCCTCCGCCCTGTCGGTCGTCGTGCTGGGCGACGAGAGCGGCTACACCGCGACCGAGCATCAGAAGATGAAGCTCGCGGCCATGGAGGCCATGTGGCATACCGAGCCCGCGCCGGCCGGTTTCAACCTCTTCGCCATTCCGGGCGACAAGGAAAATTCCTTCGAGGTGCAGGTGCCCTATGCGCTCGGCCTCATCGCCACGCGCTCCATCTCGGGCGAAATTCCCGGCATTCTCGAGCTCGTGCAGACGGCCGGCCAGCGCATCCGCAACGGCCAGATCGCCTATGCGGCGATGGAAGCCGTGCGCGCCGACCCGTCCGACGCTAAGGCGCGCGAGACCTTCGCCGCCACATGGAAGGATCTCGGCTACGCGCTGCTTCTCAAGCGCTACCGCGAGGATGTGGTGAACGCGACGCCTGAAGAGATCACGCAGGCCGCCTTCGACACGGTGCCGGGCGTGGCCCCGCTCTTCTGGAGCTTCCGCCTCATGGTGGTGATCGGCTTCTATCTGATCGCCTTCTTCGCCACCGCCTTCTGGCGCGCCTCGAAGCACCGGATCGGCACCAATCGCGCCCTTCTCTGGATCGCGCTTCTCTCCCTGCCGACGCCCTGGATCGCCATCGAGGCGGGCTGGTTCATCGCCGAATATGGCCGCCAGCCTTGGGTGGTGGAAGGCGTGCTGCCGACCTTTTACGCGGCCTCCGGCCTGACGCTGACGGACCTCTCCATCAGCCTCGCCTTCTTCCTGACGCTCTACACCACGCTCGCCATCGTCATGGTCTTCCTCATGCTGAAGACGATCAAGGCCGGCCCGAAGGCGGCAGCCGACTGGATCGACGACGCGGGCGGCTCGCGCTTCGTGCCCAAGGGCGCCGCCGCATCCCCCGACCATCGCTGAAAGCTGAACCCATGACCCAACTTCCCCTCGACTACGAAACGCTCCGGCTGGTCTGGTGGGCGCTCCTCGGCACGCTTCTCATCGGCTTTGCGATCATGGACGGCGTCGATCTCGGCGTCGGCGCGCTCCTGCCCTTCGTCGCCCGATCTGACGAGGAGCGGCGCATTCTCATCAACCTCATCGGCCCGACCTGGGAAGGCAATCAGGTCTGGCTGATCCTGGGCGGCGGCGCGATCTTCGCCGCCTGGCCGGCGCTCTATGCGGCGAGCTTCTCCGGCTTCTACCTCGCGATGATCGTGATCCTGCTGGCGCTGATCCTGCGGCCCGTCGGCTTCAAGTTCCGGGGCAAGGTCAAGGACCCGCGCTGGCGCGAGACCTGGGACTGGGCGCTGTTCGTCGGCGGCTTCGTGCCGGCGCTGATCATGGGGGTGGCCGTGGGCAATGTCGTGCTCGGCGTGCCCTTCGGCCTCGATGCGACGCTGCGCCCGCACTATGCCGGCAATGTCTTCGGCTTGCTTCGCCCCTTCGCGCTTCTCTGTGGCCTCGTGTCGGTGTCCATGGTGATCACGCTCGGCGCGAGCGTCATCGCCACGCGCTGCCCCGGCGCGGTGGCGGACCGGGCGCGGTCCTATGGCCGCATGGCGGCCATCGCCTCGCTTGCGCTCTTCGCGCTTGGTGGGCTCTGGGTCGCCTTCGGGCTCGATGGCTATGTCGTCACCAGCCGGCAGATCGGCGCGGCGGCGTCCAACCCGCTGGCCAAGAGCGTGGTGCGCAAAACGGGCGCCTGGATCGGCAATTACTCCAGCCACCCCTGGATGCTGATCGCCCCGGCGCTTGGCTTCCTCGGTTCGGCGCTGGCTTTGCTGGCGCTCGGGAAGCGCGGCGGCGTGGCGGCGATTCTGGCGTCGGCGGCGGCCGTGTTCGGCATCGTCTCCACCGCCGGGCTCTCGCTCTTCCCGTTCCTCCTGCCCTCCAATCTCGACCCGAACGTCAGCCTGACCGTGTGGGACGCCTCGTCCAGCCATCTGACGCTCTTCGTCATGCTGATCGCGACGCTCATCTTCCTGCCGATCGTCCTGGCCTACACGACCTGGGTCTATCGCGTCATGCGCGGGCCGGTGACGGCCACGTCCATCGGCCGCAACCCCAACGCCTACTGAGGAGCCGACGCCATGTGGTATTTTTCCTGGGTTCTGGGCCTCGGCCTCGCCTGCGCCTTCGCCATTCTCAACGCCATGTGGTTCGAGATGAAGGAGGATCGCCGGTTGTCGGCTCTCGCGATCGAGCCCGAAGGGCGGCCCGGAACGGCTCTGGATGGGGCCTGACATGAGCGACGATTTCACCGAACAGCTCGCGAGCCTCACCGTGCCACGCTACACCTCCTATCCCACGGCGGCGGACTTCTCGTCCGCCATCGGCCCGGCGGAAACGGCCGCCTGGCTCGCTGCGAGCGATGCGGGCCAGCCCGTCTCGATCTATCTCCACGTGCCCTATTGCCGGGAGATCTGCCATTATTGCGGCTGCCACGCCAAGGCGGCGCTGCGGGACGATGTCGTCGCAGCCTACCGCTTGGGCCTGGAAGCGGAGATCGCGCTCACCGCCCGCCATCTTCCCGCCCGACTTCGCATCGCGCGCATCGCTTGGGGCGGCGGCACGCCCTCGATCCTCGGCATTGCCGGCGTGGCCTCGGTCCTGCGCGTGCTGGAGCGCCATTTCGATTTCGAAACCGGGTTCGAACATGCGATGGAACTCGACCCGCGCCGCGTGGATCAGGCGCTGGTGGACGGGCTGGCCGTGCTGGGCGTCAACCGTGCGAGCCTCGGCGTGCAGGATCTCGACCCCGAGGTTCAACAGGCGATCGGCCGCGTGCAGCCGGCCGAGACCGTGCGCGCGGCAGTCGCCATGCTGCGCCGTGCCGGCATCGCGAAGTTGAACTTCGACCTCGTCTATGGCCTGCCGCGACAGAGCGTGGACAGCCTGAAGCGCACGTGCCGGGAGGTCATCCTGCTCGGCCCCGATCGCGTCGCCTGCTATGGCTACGCCCATCTGCCCGCGCGCCGCGCCAACCAGCGACTGATCGACGCCGCGCTTCTGCCGGGCGCGCCGGAGCGGGTGCGCCAGCAGGAGGCGGTGGCGGCGAGCTTCCTCGCCCATGGCTACCAGAGCATCGGCATCGATCATTTCGCCCTGTTCTGCGATCCGCTGGCGGCGGCGGCCCGCGCCCATCGCCTCTACCGCAACTTCCAGGGCTATACGGACGATGCGCAAGAGGTGCTGATCGGCTTCGGCGCGTCCTCCATTTCGCGTCTGGCCGGGGGCTTCGCGCAGAACGAAAGCGGCATCGAAGCCTATAAGGCGAGGGTCCTGGCGGGAGAACTGCCGACCCGACGCGGCCATGCCTTCGAGGGGGACGACCGCGAGCGCGCCCGTATCATCGAGCGCCTCATGTGCGACTTCCGCGTCGATCTCGGCCGGCGCGCGCGGCACTATGCCGACGAGTTGGCGCTCCTGCGCCCGCTCGCTCTGCAGGGGCTCGTGGACATGCGCCATGACGTCATCGCCCTCACCGAAAAGGGGCGACCCTTCGTGCGGCTGGTCTCGGCCGTGTTCGACCGGTTTCGCAGCGAAGGCGAGCGAAGCTTCAGCAGCGCGGTTTGAACGGGAGGGGAAAACGAAACGCCGTTCCGGTAGAAGGGAGCGATCTGTCCCCACCCGGAGCTTCCCATGTCGGAACCGCATCGCATCGGCACCATCGGCCTGTCCGCCCGCATCAAGGAGGACGGCGCAGAACTGACCTCGCTTCGTGACCGCGAAGGCCGGGAATTTCTCTGGCAGGCCGGCCCGGAATGGCCGCGCCATGCGCCGGTTCTCTTTCCCATCGTCGGCCGCCTGCCGGGCGACCGGCTGATCGTCGATGGCCAGTCCTACTCGCTGACGCAGCATGGTTTTGCACGCGACAGCCGGTTCGAATGGCTGGAAAAGGGCGAGACGCGTGCGCGCCTCGTGCTTCGCGACAGCGAAGAGAGCCGCGCGCGCTTCCCTTTCGCCTTCGAGCTGGAACTCGCCTACGAGGTGAGCGGTGACACGCTGACCGTCACCACCACCGTGCGCAATCCCGGCACGGTGTCCCTGCCCTATGCCGTCGGCGCGCATCCCGCCTTTCGCTGGCCGCTGGCGGAGGGCGTGGCGAAGGAGGCTCACGGACTTCGCTTCGAAGGCGCGGCACCTTTGCGCGCCAGCGCGCTGGAGGGCGGCTTCCTGAAGGGCGAGCGGTCGGTTCCGGTGGTGGGCGAGATGCTCGAACTCTCCCCCGAACTGTTCGCAGGGGATGCGCTGGTCTTCGGCGGCATTGGCGAGGGCGCGGTGCGTTTCGAGGCGCCGGGTGCCGAAGCCCCCTCTCTTCGCGTTTCCTGGCAGGGCTTCCGCGATCTCGGCGTCTGGTCGAAGCCGCAGGGCGCGCCTTTCCTGTGCATCGAGCCCTGGGCCGGCACCACGCCGCCGCTGGGCTGGGATGGCGAGTTCGCGGACAAGCCGGGCAACGAGCATCTGAGCCCCGGCGAAGCGCGCTCCTATGTCTGGACAGTTTCCGTCGCCGGCTAAAGACGGGGATAACCACAATGAGAGGAAGCCCCGCGCCGAAGGCGACGCGGGGTGGTTTCGAACCGGGCATTAAGTCCGTGCGTGGCTTCTCCTTCGCGGTGCAACAAACGAGACCGAATCTGATGTTCCGTCGCGCGCGCGTAAGTTTGAAAACCAAGATCATCGGCGGGATCGGCGCCGGCCTCCTTCTGGCGCTACTGCCGGTGGCCGGGCTCCTGGCCTATGAGACCCAGACACAGTCGGACGAGACGGCCGAGCGGCTGATGACCAGCGAGGCGGGACGCGCGGCCAAGATCGTCGAAAGCGGAATCGCCGGGCTCGACACGGCGGCGCGCCTCACCGCCGGCGGCATCGGCGAGCGCCATGCCCGGCTGGACATCACGCGCAAGGATGTCATCGAAGCGCTGCGCCTGAGCTTCGAGCCCAACCCTCTCGCCTATGGCGCCTGGTTTCTGGAAGCGCCCAAGGCATTCGACGGCGAGCAGGACCGGATGAAGAGCAATATGGCGCAGGGGGCCAACAAGAACGGCATCTTCGCCCCGTGGTGGCATCGCGGCGCTACGCCAATGCCGACATTCCAGATCTTCGATGAAGATTATCAGGCACCCTGGTGGACGCTCGCAGCCGATAGCGGCACATCCGGTGTGACACCGGCCTATATCGAAACTGACACCGGCAACAAGAACCTGCTTGCCAGTGTCGTACACCCCGTCTTCTCGGCCGGCCAGTTCATCGGCGTCGTGGGGCTCGATATCCAGATCAGTCAGATCAACGACTTCCTGAAAGATATCAAGCCGTTCGGAACCGGCAACGTGAAGCTGCTGGGCGCCGATGGGACCTGGCTGTCGCATCCCGACCCCGCCCGACTGACGACGCCCTATCGCAACACGCTGGGCCGCACCGAACTCGACGCCGCGATAGCGGACAAGAAGCCGCACAGCGTCGCGGGCATCACCGACCTCGACGGCCACATCGTTCGCCGTATCTTCTACCCCTTCGAGCTTCCGGGTCTGCACACGACCTGGATCGCGGTGGTGGATGTGCCCGAAGCCACGATTGCTGGCCCCATGCGAGAGCAGTTGACGCTTCTGGCCATCGGCTTTTCCGCCATCTTCGTCGTGATCCTTCTGGCGGTGGCGCTGGTCAGTCATTTTACCATCGTGCGCCCGATGCAGCGCGCCGTGGATCTGGCGCGCCGTATCGGCTCGGGCGACCTGACGCAGCGTATCGAAGTGAAGGGCCGTGACGAATTGGCCGACCTCCAGCGCGCGATGAGCGACATGACGGTCAAGCTCTCCGAAATCGTCTCGGGCGTGCGTGCCTCCTCCTCGCTGGTTGCGGCCGGCTCCGCCCGCTCCGCGTCCACCGCCGAGAAGCTGTCGTCCGGCTCGACCGAGCAGGCCGCCGCCTCCGAGCAGGCCTCGGCCGCAATCGAAGAGATGACCGCCAACATCCGTCAGAATGCCGACAACGCTTCGACCACCGAGAAGATCGCAGCGCAGGCGGCGACCCATGCTGGCACGACGGGCGAAGCGGTGACGCAGTCCACCAAGGCCATGCGCGAGATCGCCGAGAAGATCGCGGTGGTGCAGGAGATCGCGCGTCAGACGGACCTCCTCGCGCTGAACGCCGCCATCGAAGCCGCCCGCGCCGGGCAGCATGGCAAGGGCTTTGCGGTCGTCGCCTCGGAAGTGCGCAAGCTCGCCGAGCGCAGTCAGGCGGCGGCGACTGAGATCGGCGAACTTTCCTCGCGCACACTGATCGTCGCCGAGGATGCCGGCTCGCGTCTGGAAAAGCTGGTGCCCGATATCCGCAAGACGGCGGAACTGGTCTCGGAGATTTCGGCGGCCTGCCGCGAGCAGTCGGTTGGGGTGGAACAGATCAATCACGCGATTCAGCAGTTGGATCAGGTCACACAGGCCAATGCGGGCGCGGCCAACGAGATGACCGCGACCGCCGAGCAGCTGGCGTCCGAAGCAGGCCGCCTCGAAGAGCGCGCGGGCTACTTCCGCATGACGGATGCCGAGCGCGACGCGCTGATCCAGGCCGAAGCGCTGGAGATCGAAGCGACCAATCGCGAGACCGAAGCGCGCAAGACCGCCCGCAAGCCGGCGGCCCCGGTCACGACGGTGACCAAGGCGACGGCTGCGCCTGCCGCATCGGCCTCCGCCGCCGCGCCCAAGCCCGCGCGCCACGCCAAGGCACCGGTGAAACTGGCGTCCGTGGACGATGATCTGTTCGAAAGCGGCCCGGCCTCCAATCCCGTCCACTCGCTTCAAGCCCAAGCGGCGGGCTTTGTGGCCGAACGGCCGGCGAGCAGCGGCGGCTTCTCGCTGGATCTCGACGGCGGCGGATTCGAGCGCATGAGCCGATAAGGCTTTGCGCAGCCCCTATGACCAAGGAAAGGCCCATGTCTCCGCATGGGCCTTTTTTCTTTTGCCGGAATCGCGCAAAGGCCAAAGTGACGATTGGGAAGGCCAGCGTCCTTCCCATGCCACAGTGCTGTGGTCCACGCCGGCCCATGACACGGTATGACGAGAACGGGGGCAAAGGTCGAAGAGTGCTGATGACAGGGTTTGTGCGCCGATTCCTTTTGATCCTGGCCATGGCCTGCTTCGCCGCCGGCGCGGCGCAGGCGCAGGACCCGCCCAGCGCCAATACCACGAGCGCGCAGATCATCGCCGATCTCGACACCAAGGGCGCGGACTACGAGGCCGCCAAGGCGAGCGTCGCCCAGACCCTGCCGAGCGAGGATCGCGCGGCGCTGCGCGAGCGCGTTCTGGCGATCCAGGGCTCCGCCGAACAGGCCGTCACGGCGCTGACGCCCATGCTGGACGCCATGGACAAGCGCATCGCCGATCTCGGCGAGGCCAGTGAAACGGAAGCGCCCGACATCAAGGCCCAGCGCGAGGCGCTGAAAAAGGAGCGCACCGATCTCGACTCCGCGATCAAGCGCGCCCGGCTTCTCGCCACCAATGCCCGCGACTCGGTCGAAACGATCAACCGGATGCTCGCCGAGGAGTTCAACCGCTCGACCTTCGAGCGCGTGTCCTCGCCGCTCACCGGCCGGTTCTGGAACTCGATCGCGCTCTCCATGCGCTTCGACATCCTGCGCGCCACGTCCTTCGGGCGGGACACGCTGGAAGGCGTCACCGGGGGCTTCAGCGGATCGGGGGCGCTTGTCTTCGCGGCCAGCCTCGGCGTCAGCCTCATCCTCCTATATCCCGTGCGGCGGCGGCTGCGTGCGGTCGGTCGGCGCTTCGCCATCGCCCAGGCACCGGGCACGCGGGCGCGGCGCTCAGGGCTGGCGCTCTGGTTCATTCTCGTCGGCACACTGACGGCGAGCCTCAGCTTTCTCCTGTTCGGGCAGGGCCTGCGCTGGGCGGGCGTTCTCACCGAAGAAGCCGATGCGCTCCTGACCTCCTTCATCGGCGCGGCCTCTTTCGGGGCGTTCATCGTGTCGCTCGGCGGTGGGCTGCTTCTGGTGGACCAGCCCTCCTGGCGCCTCCTGCCGCTCACCAACGACGCGGCGGCCCGGCTGCGGCCTTACCCGTCGCTCGCCGCGATCCTGGTGACGATCGGCATCACAGTGGTCGCCTTCAACCGCATCGTCGGCGCGAGCCCCTCCTCCACCGTCGCGGCCAATCTCGCCATCGCGGTCGCCTATATGATCCTGATCGGCTCGGTTCTCCTGACGCTGCGCCGGCTGCGGCGCGCGCAGGTAGAGAACACGACGCCGACGGCGCTGCGCAGCGTCGTGACGCTGACGACGCTCGTCTGCTGGCTGGCGCTGATCGTCAGCGTGCTCGCCGCGCTTCAGGGCTATGTGAACCTGTCGCTCTTCATCGGGCGGCAGACGGTCTGGATCACCGTCGTCTGCGCCTCGGCCTATTTGCTTCTGGTCGTGGTGGACGATCTCTGCACCACGATCTTCTCGCCCGAAGCCTGGACCGGGCGCGCCGCCTACGAGGCGCTGGGTCTCAAGCCCTCCACGGTCGGGCAGCTCGGCGTGGCGCTGTCGGCGCTCCTGCGCATCGGCGTGGTGCTGCTGGCGCTCGCCATGATCTTCGCGCCCTTCGGGCCGGGCACGGATGCGATCTTCAGCCAGCTCGGCGACCCCCTGATGATCACGGTCGGCGGCTTCACGCTGGAGCCAGGCGCGGTCCTGCGGGCGCTGATCGCGCTGGCGCTCGGCATCGCGGCCATGCGCCTCGTCCGGCGCTGGCTGAACGAGACCTATCTGCCGACGACGGAGCTGGATGCCGGCGCGCGCAACTCCGTCTCGATGATCGTCTCCTATGCCGGCATCATCCTAGCCGGCTTCTGGGGCCTGACCTCGCTCGGCATCGGGCTGGAGCGCATCGCGCTGGTCGTCAGCGCGCTGTCGGTCGGCATCGGCTTCGGCCTTCAGGCCATCACGCAGAACTTCGTCTCGGGCCTGATCCTTCTGGCCGAGCGGCCGGTGAAGCTCGGAGACAGCGTGCGCATCGGCACCGACGAAGGCGATGTACGGCGCATCAGCGTGCGCTCCACCGAAATCCAGCTGCCCGACCGCTCGACGCTGATCGTGCCGAACTCCGAGTTCATCACCAAGCCGATCCGCAACATGACGCTGGCGGACCCGGTCGGGCGTGTTCAGATCGCCTTCTCGGTGCATCCGTCCGCCGATCCGCTGGCGATCCGCAAGGCGGTCATGGAGATTTTCGACGAGCACCCGGCCGTTCTGGAAGATCCCAAGCCGAACGTCTTCATCGACTCGATTGCGGACGGCAAGGTGAACTTCAACTGCTTCGCCTTCGTCGCCTCGCCGCGCCAAGCCTATTCGACGCGCAGCGCCATCCTGTTCAGCGTGTTGGAGCGGTTCCAGGCGGACGACGTGAAGCTCGCGCCGACCGTCACTTGATCCCCTTAGGCCGCCGGCGCGGGCGCGCGGGCGGCTTTCAGGTCGAAACGCACGAGAATGTCGCGGCCGAGCCATTGCGCGGCCGGATCGTTCTTGGCGCCGAGATCGAAGGCGAGGCGATTGATCGTGGCGGAGCCGACGACATGGGCCGTGCCGTCCGCGCCGGGCTCGAAGGTGAAGGGCACGGAGATGGGCGCGCTCTTGCCCTTGATCGTCACGGTGCCCTCGGCGACATAGCCGGTCTCCGTCTTCACGAAACGGGTGAGCGCGACCGTGACATTCGGATGCGCCGTCACGTCCAGGCCATCCGGCCCTGGCGCACTGGAGCGCACGAACGGATCGCCAACCGTGATCGAGGCCGCGTCGATATCGATCCGGGCCGAGGCCTGATCGAGATGGGCCGGGTCGAACGCGATGTCGGTGTTCCAGCTCCCGATCGTGCCAGTCATCGGTTTGCCGGAGAAGGTCGCCTCGTAGGTGAAGCTGGAGGCGGCTTTATCGATTGCCCAGCCACCAGCCGCGGCAGGGGCCGGGGCATTCGCCGAGGCAACGGCCTGGACAGAAGGTGCCGCTCCGTCGCTCTGGCCCACAGCCAAGCCACCGCCCAGAAACAGAGCGGCCAGACCCGCGGCCAGCGGAATGGCCAGAAGCGCGGTGGACTGGCGCGGCAGATGGCCGATCGGAAGAATGCGCGACAGCGAGGGCTGGCGGTCGAGAACCGAGTGTTTCAGCGCGCCCGCAACATGCAGACCAAGAAGCGCCAGCGTGGAATAGGCGAGCCAAGTGTGGAGCGTCGCGGCCAAAGCCTCGCCCCCCTCCCCGCGCCAGCCGGCCGGGAGCGGCAGGTTCGGCCAGGGCAGGTGCTCGGAAAGAAACAGAAGCGTCGGGATCGCGGTCGGCGAGGCCGAGACGACGAGCCAGCCCGACAGCGGCACGAGCAGCATCACCACATAAAGAAGACCGTGAACCAGATGGGCCGCGCCCGCCTCGAGAGCGCCCATCGGCGCATGGGCCGGCGGCGGATTGAGCAGGCGCCAGGCGGTGCGCGCTAGCGTCAGCGTCAGCACCATGAGGCCGACCGTCTTGTGCCACTGGAAGAAGGCGAAGCGGCTGCCATCGGGTAGAACGTTCAGCCGCATCATGACGAAGCCGCCGGCGAGCTGGAAAAGAATGGCGAGCGCGATCGCCCAATGGAGGAGCATGGCGCCGGCATTGTAGCCCTTCACGCCGTCCGATCCGGTCCGCATGGTGTCAGCCTGTTTTCGTGTCGGGAGAGAAAGAAGGCCCGGCGGGGAGCGCCGGGCCTCGATGGATCGTCTCGAAATGGGGAGAGCCGATTACGACTGCGGAACGAACTCGGTCTCGATCGTGAGCTTCACGTCGTCGCTGACCGGGCCGACCAGCGCGTTGATGCCGAAGTCGGAGCGCTTGATCATGCCGGTGGCCGAGAAGCCGACGACGGGCTTCTGCGACATCGGGTGCGGGTTCAAGGCGGCGTTCAGCTTGACGTCGAGCGTCACCGGCTTGGTGACGCCGTGCAGGGTCAGATCGCCCATGACCTTGCCCGTGTCCTTGCCCGTGGTCTCGATCTTGGTGGAGACGAACTTGATCGTGTCGAACTTCGCGGCGTCCAGGAACATCTCACCGGCGATCTCGGCGTTGAAGTCCTTGTCCTTGGCCGGATAGTTCGTGTCCACCGACTTCGGATTGATCGTCGCGGTGAGCTTGGACTTGTCCGGGTTGGCCGAGTCGAGGGTCAGCGTCGCGTTGATGTCGCTGAAGCGGCCGATATAGTTCGACGTGCCGAAATGGCTGACCGTCCAGAGAACGTTGGTGTGCGTGCGGTCGGCGACATAGGTGCCGGCCGGCACGTCGATCGTCTGCGCGGAGGCCGCGCCCAGACCCACGAGAAGCGCGCCAACGGTGAGGACGGATTTCAGAAGCGACATCGGGTTTTCCTTAGGTTCCGGGATCGGAAGTGGGGCGAACCTACGGATGGTTTCGCAACTGCGAAATCCCCGCCAGCGTGACACACTGTCTACGCCGGGCGACGCAATGGGTGAGACTTCTGCCCAAAAACTGTCACGAAGAATGGCGGGGTCGCGCCGTCGGGAGACGGCGGACCATCCACCTCGCAGCGAGACCGGGCGGATGTCTTACGCCCGGCCATCCTGAAGAATCGTCGTTTGATGGCAGGGGCTTAGACGGTCGCCTCCAGCCGCCTCCGATTCTCACGCCACCAGATATAGACACCGCTCGCGACCAGAAGCGCGGTGCCGGCCACCATGGCGGGGCGTAGCGGATCGCCGAACAGCGCGACACTCAGAAGCCCGGCTGTGAGCACCTGCGAATAAAGGAAAGGTGATAGGAGCGAGGCCGGCGCGTGAGCAAAGGCGCGCACCAGCGTGAAATGGCCGAGCGTGCCGAAGACGCCAATGGCGGCGAGAAGCAGGCCGGTCGTGGCGTCGGGCGTCTGCCAGTTGGGCACGACGGCGAAGGAGAGAATCACCGCGCCCGAGATCGTGGTGTTGAACTGCGTCGCCGCCGCATCCTCGCGCCCTGCCAGATGGCGCGTCAGGAGCAGAAACAGCGCGTTGGACACGGAGGCCAGCAGCGCCAGTCCGAGCGCGGGCTCGAACCGCCCGAAGCCTGGGCCGAGGATCAGGAGCATTCCGCCAAAGCCGACAAGCACCGCGAAGATGCGATGCGGGCCAATCCGCTCGCGCAGGAATAGAACGGATAGAAGCGTGACCATGATGGGCGAGAAGAAGAGCATGGCCGTCGCGTCCGCCAGCGGCACCCGCTTGAAGGCCTCGTACATGAGAAAGGTCGTGGCGAGCAGGCAGAGCCCGCGCAGGATCTGAAGCGCGGGATGGCGCGTGCGTAGAAAGCCCGTCCCGGTGCGCCACGAGAGATAGGCGCCGACCAGCACGGTCTGCACGAAATAGCGAAACCAGATGACCTGGATCACCGGCAGGATCAGCGTCAGGCTTTTGCCGATCGCATCCATACATGCCAGAAGGCCGCCGGCCAGCAGGGTGAGAAGAATGCCGACCAGCAGCGAATTGTCTTTGCGCACAGCGAATGTCCGATTCCCACCAGCCGGTTAAGGCCGGTTTCCGGTTCCCGCGAGGGGTTTCGCGGGAGCGATGTTTCGAAAAAGGCGAAGGGCTGGGCGGCCTCAATCCGCGACATAGGCGAGCGCGGGCGGGCGGGCGTTGCGGCGGTGAGTGGCCAAGCGCTCGCAGCCTTTTTCGCGCGAGGCGGCCAGATGCTCCGCCAGCGCCTCGGCGGCCGCCGGCCCGTCGCCAGCCGCCAGCGCGCCGAGGATCGCGGCATGTTCGCCCAGAAACGGATCGGTCGTGCCCGGCCCGCAGAGAAACTGCTGGAGATGCTTGCCGCAGACGAAGGAGGCGCGCGCGCGCCCGAGCGCTTCCACGAACTCGCCATTGGGGCAGAAGCGCAGGAGCGTGACGTGCAGGTCTTCCTCCAGCATGTCCAACTCGCGCTTGAGCAGACGCGGAAACCGGCGCTCGGCCGCCCTCAAGCGCGCCTGCGCCTGTTGAAGCACGGGGTCGGGCAGGCGCTCCGCCGCCAGACGCAGCGCGGCGGGCTCCAGGAGAAGGCGCAGGTCGTAGAGATCGGCCAGGCGGCGCTCGTCCAGCGGGACCGTCCACCAATGCGCGTCGCGCTTTTCGGTGAGACCCGCCGCCTTGGCGCGCAGAAGCAACTCGCGCGCCGACAGGCGGCCAATGGAGAAGGCACGCGCCAGCGCCAGCTCGCTCACGCGGAAACGCCCGAACATGGCGCGCTCCAGAAGCTCGCGCTCCATCTGATAGTAGAGATCGTCGCTCGGCCGGCCGGGCGTTTCGGCGCTGCGGTCGGCACCGACTTGAGCGCGAGAGAGATCGAGCCGCAGCGGCTCGCCCGCTTGGCCGGCGAGAACGCCCCGCCCGTCGAAGCGACGCACAAGCCCTTGCTGCTCCAACTCGCTCAAGGCTTGGCGAACGGGCTGGCGGCTGGAGCCGAACAACGCGGCCAGCGGCCCTTCGAGCAGCACGGCCCCTTCCGGCAGCGCGCCGCTCGCCAGACTGTCGCTCAGCGCCTCGACGATGCGTCGATAGGCGGGCCGGCGCGCGGCGGCCTCGGCCCCGCCTGTGTCTCCGGCCTCGCCCCTCATCTCCGGCTCGCTCAGGTGATCGCGCCGATCTGCCAGGGCACGAATTCGTTGTCGCCGTAGTCGTAGATTTCACTGAGCGTCTGCTTGCCCGAGGCGACGTCGAGGATGAAGTCGAACATGCGCTGGCCGGATTCCTCGATCGTCTCCTCGCCGGTGACGATGCCGCCGCAATTGATGTCCATGTCCTCCTTCATCCGGTCGAACATCTCGGTGTTCGTCGCGACCTTGATGGTCGGCACCGGCTTCCAGCCCGACACGGAGCCGCGCCCGGTGGTGAAGACCAGCATGTTGCAGCCGCCCGCGATCTGGCCGGTCACCGCGACGGGGTCGTATCCCGGCGTGTCCATGAAGACGAAGCCCGGCTTGTCGATCGTCTCGGCATATTCGTAGACCGCTTCGAGCGGCATGGTGCCGCCCTTGGCGACCGCGCCCAGCGACTTTTCGAGGATCGTGGTGAGGCCACCGGCCTTGTTGCCGTGCGAAGGGTTGTTGTTCAGCTCCGCCCCGTGGCGCGCCGTGTAGCCGCGCCACCATTCGATGCGCGCCATCAGCTTTTCGGCCACCGCCGGCGTCACCGCGCGGCGGGTGAGAAGGTGCTCCGCGCCGTAGATTTCAGGCGTTTCGGCAAGGCACGTCGTTCCGCCATGGCGCACCAGAAGGTCCGAGGCGTAGCCGAGTGCCGGGTTGGCCGAGATGCCGCTATAGCCGTCCGACCCGCCGCATTCGAGCGCGAGCTTGAGGCCCGACAGAGGCTGCTCGGTGCGCTCGGCCGCGTTCACGGTCGGCAGCATCTCGCGGATGATGGAGGCCGCTTCCTCCACCGTGCGCCTGGTACCGCCCAGCTCCTGAATGGTCATGGTGCGCAGGAGCGGGCCTTCGGTGAGGCCGTATTTGTCGGTGATGAGCGAGATCTGGTTGGTCTCGCAGCCGAGCCCGATCATCAGGATCGCGCCGAAATTGGGGTGTCGCGCATAGCCCGAGAGCGTGCGCGTCAGAACCTCGTAGCCCTCGGTCTTGACCGAAACGGCACAGCCCTGGCCATGCGTCAGCGCGACCACGCCGTCCACATTGGGGAAATCGTTCAGCCCGCCCTTGTTGTTGAAGTGATCGGCAATGGCGCGCGACACGGTGGCCGAGCAGTTCACCGAGGAGACGATGCCGATATAATTGCGCGTTCCGACCTGCCCGTCCGCGCGCGCATAGCCCATGAACGTGCGGCGCTCGGCCTCGGGAAGAAGCGGCGTCGCCCGCGCGTCGGAGGCGAAGTGATGGTCGGCGTGCGATTCCTGCATGGCGAGATTGTGCAGGTGGACATGCTCGCCGGGCGCGATCGGGCGCGAGGCGGTGCCGATCACCTGCCCGTATTTCAGGACGGGCTGCCCTTCCGCGATGGCTCGCAGCGCCACCTTGTGGCCGCTCGCGATGTCGACGGCCGCGCGCAGACCGCCCGGCAGCGGATCGCCGGCCCTCACCGGCCGCCGCGCCACGGCGACATTGTCCTCGCCGTTCAGGACGATGATGGGAGAAACCTCTGAGACGACGGACATGCACCCTCCCGGGAACGCAAAAGGGCCGCGCCAGAGGCAGCGGCCCTTTTCGAAGAAAATGACTTTTGCTGACAAAAGTCATTCCACTTTGCCGTCGCGCCGTCAAGCGGCGCGAGGCATCAAGCGGCGCGAAGCGCTAGTAGGTCGGACGCCCGCCAGCGATCACGCCCTTGCGCAGGAGGAAGCAGCCGTAGAAGCGCGGGTCGGCAACCTTCACCACCGCGAAGCTCTTCTTGGCCGCCTCGTAGAAGGCGTAGCGCTCGATCGCGACGATCGGCACGCTCTCGCCGGCCGCCTCGATCTCGGCGCGCACGGCCGCGCGCGGCTCGGGAACCTCGTCCGGCTTGCCGACCACTTCCATGCAGCGCACGGGATCGTCCACGAACCCGTCGAGCGGCAGAAGGCTCAGGATCGCGCGCGCGGCGCGGTCGATCGGCACGGCGCCGAGATTGACGAGTTCGCCCGAGATGGTCTCGGCCGCGACGGATTCCGCCGGGAAGTTGCCGTCCACCAGCGCGATGTCGTCGCCATGGCCCATGGCCGCCAGAACCCAAAGGAGGTCCGGCGTCAGAATGGGGTCGAGTGTCTTCAGCATGATCGTTTCCCTTTAGGAACGGAACAGATGCGCTTCGATCGACGCCGGCTTCATCTCGATGGAGAAGCCGGGCGCCTGGGGCGGGAAGTAGCGGCCGCCACGGACATCGCAGGGCTCGAAGAAGTGCTCGTGCAGATGATCGACATATTCGGCGACTCGCCCGTCCCAGCTTCCCGAGATCGAGAGATAGTCGATCATGGAGAGATGCTGAACATATTCGCACAGACCGACGCCGCCGGCATGGGGGCAGACCGGCTTCCCGAACTTGGCGGCCATCAGCATGATCGCCAGATTCTCGTTGAGACCGCCGACGCGCGCGGCGTCGATCTGCACCACGTCGATCGCCTCGGCCTGGAGGAACTGCTTGAAGAGAATGCGGTTCTGGCACATCTCGCCGGTCGCGACCTTGACCGGGGCGACGCCGCGCCGGATCGCCTGATGGCCCAGCACGTCGTCGGGCGAGGTCGGCTCCTCGATGAACCACGGATTGAACTGGGCGAGTTCCTTCACCCAGTCGATTGCCTCGCCGACCTCCCAAATCTGGTTGGCGTCGATCATCAGCATCCGATCCGGGCCGATTTCCTCGCGCAGGATGCGGCAGCGGCGCTTGTCGTCCTCGAGATCACGCCCGACCTTGAGTTTGAAATGCGACCAGCCCTCGGCAATGCCTTCGCGGCAGAGGCGACGGATCTTGTCGTCGTCATAGCCGAGCCAGCCGGCTGACGTCGTGTAGCTGGGATAGCCCTCCGCCATCAGCTTTTCGCGGCGGGCGGCCTGCCCGTCCTTGGCGCGCTTGAGGATGTCGAGGGCCTCGCCTTGCGTCAGCGCGTTGGAGAGATAGCGGAAATCGACGAGGCGGACGATCTCGTCCGGCTGCATGTCGGACACGAGCTGCCAGACCGGCTTGCCCTCGGCCTTGGCGTAGAGGTCCCAGACGGCGTTGACCACGGCGCCCGTCGCCAGATGCATGACGCCCTTGTCCGGGCCGACCCAGCGCAGCTGCGAGTCACCCGTCACGAAGCGCCAGAACTCGCCCATGTTCTGGGTGATCTCGGAAAGCTTCAGCCCGTGAAGCTTGGGCGCGAGAAGATCGATCGCCGCGCGGCAGAGATCGTTGCCCCGGCCGATCGTGAAGGTCAGGCCATGCCCTTCCGGCCCGCCATCGGTCTCGAAGGCGACATAGGCGGCGGAATAGTCCGGGTCCGGGTTCATCGCGTCCGACCCGTCCTTCTGCAGGGACGTCGGAAAGCGGATGTCGTAGGAGCGATGCGTTTGGATCGTCCAGTCCTGAACCATGGTTCCTCCCGAGCGCCCGGCCAATGGACGCGCTCTTGGTTTCTGATATGAAATGGGTAATCATGAGTGAAACGGATCGTCAAGCGACAGGGAGCGAGCGGATGGCAGACGAGGACGCCGATGACGGCACCGGCCGCTCCGATCGCGAGCGGCGCTACACCGCCCCGGCGCTGGAAAAAGGGCTGGATATTCTGGAGCTTCTGTCGGCCTCGCGCGAGGCTTTGACCCTGCAGCAGATCGGCGACGGGGTGGGCCGCACCAAGGGCGAAATCTTTCGCATGGTGAGCGTGCTTCAGGACCGGCTCTATATCGAGCGCACCGAAAGCGAGGATCGGTTCCGCGTGACCGACCGGCTGTTTCGCCTCGGGCTGAACCGTCCGGTGAACCGCTCGCTGGTGGAAACCGCCCTGCCCTTCATGAACGCCTTCTCCGACGCGACAGGCTATGCCTGCCATCTGGCGGTGCCCAGCGAAACGCAGATGGTGGTGATCGCGCGCGTGGAGAGCACCAGCCATATCGGCTTCACCGTGCGCATCGGCTATCGCCAGCCGCTGACGCTGACCGGCTCCGGGCGCTGCCTTCTCGCCTTCATGAGCGCGCGCCGCCGCCATCGCACGCTGCTCGACATTCACCGTGAAGACCCCGCCTTCGATCTCGACGCGCTGGAGCCGGAACTCGCCGCCATTCGCACGGCCGGCCATGTGGCGCGCCCGAGCGGATCGACGGAAGCGGTGGTGGATCTCTCCGTGCCGGTGTCGGAAGCGCACGAGGGCGGCGCGATCGCGGCCCTCACCTGCCCTTATCTGCGCATTCGCCTCAACCCATGGGAGCCGGACGCGCTGATCGCAGAGCTGACCCAAGCCGCCGGCCGGATCGGACAGGGCCTCGCGCTGCAGCAGGATTGATTTACCCGCGCATCCGTGATGTACCCTTGAAACACCAGGCGAAGGAGAGAAACGATGGCCGGACGGCTCGCAGGCAAGACGGCGGTGGTGACGGCCGCCGCGCAGGGGATGGGACGCGCCGCGGCGCTCGAATTCGCGGCCGAGGGCGCCAAGGTTCTGGCAACTGACATCAACGCCGCCGCGCTCGAAGAGCTGAAGGCCCATGGGATCGAGACCAGCGTTCTCGACGTGACCGACGCCGAGGCCGTGAAAGCGTTCTGCGCAGCGCACCCCGCGCCGGACATCCTGTTCAACTGCGCGGGCTATGTCCACGCCGGCACAATCCTCGAATGCGAGGAAAAGGATTTCGACTTCTCGGTCGCGCTCAACGTGCGCTCCATGTACCGGCTCATCAAGGGCTTCCTGCCGGGGATGATCGACCGGGGCGGCGCGTCCATCGTCAACATGGCGTCCGTCGCTTCCAGCGTCATCGCCGCGCCCAACCGCTTCATCTACGGCACGACCAAGGCCGCCGTCGTCGGCCTGACCAAGTCGGTCGCGGCCGATTTCGTGACCAAGGGCATCCGCTGCAACTGCATCTGCCCCGGTACGGTGGAAAGCCCGTCGCTCGGCGACCGGATGCGCGCGCTCGGCGACTACGAGACGGCACGGGCCGCCTTCATCGCGCGCCAGCCCATGGGCCGGCTCGGCACGCCCGAGGAAATGGCCAAGCTCGCCACCTTCCTCGCCTCCGACGAGTCCGGCTTCATGACGGGTCAGGCGCTCGTCGTGGACGGCGGCTGGTCCAACGTCTGATCGCGACACGATTTTCAAAGGGAGACTGCCATGAAACTGCTTCGCCACGGCGCGCCCGGCGCGGAAAAGCCCGGAATTCTGGACGCTGACGGCCGCATTCGCGACCTGTCGGCCCATGTGAGCGACCTCGCCGGACGCTGGCTGACGCCCGAGGGTCTGGCCGAGATCGCCGCGCTCGACGTCTCGTCCCTGCCGCTCGTGGACGGCAACCCGCGCCTTGGCGCCTGCGTGGCCGGCACCGGCAAGTTCATCTGCATCGGCCTCAACTATTCCGACCACGCAGCCGAGACGGGCGCGAGCGTGCCGTCCGAGCCGATCATCTTCATGAAGGCGACCTCGGCCATTGTCGGTCCGAACGACGACATCGAAATCCCGCGCGGCTCCGAGAAGACCGACTGGGAAGTCGAGCTCGGCGTTGTCATCGGCAAGACCGCGAAATACGTCTCCGAAGCCGAGGCGCTGGATCACGTGGCCGGCTATTGCGTCATCAACGACGTATCGGAGCGCGCCTTCCAGACCGAGCGCCAGGGCCAGTGGACCAAGGGCAAGAGCTGCGACACGTTCGGCCCGACCGGCCCCTGGCTGGTGACGAAGGACGAAGTGGCCGACCCGCAGAACCTCGGCATGTGGCTGACGGTGAACGGTCATCGCTACCAGGACGGCTCGAGCCGTACCATGGTCTATGGCGTCGCCCATCTCGTCTCCTACCTGTCGCAGTTCATGAGCCTGCAGCCGGGCGACATCATCTCCACCGGCACGCCTCCGGGCGTCGGCCTCGGCCAGAAGCCCAACGTCTTCCTGAAGGCCGGCGACGTGATCGAACTCGGCATCGAAGGCCTCGGCACGCAGCGCCAGACCTGCCGCCAGGGCTGACGCTTTCCGGGCGCGGGAGATTCTCCTAATCCCGCGTCCATCGCTCGCGCGAGGCTTCGAGATGCATCCGCATGGCCGATTGCGCCAGGAGCGGATCGCCCGAGGCCAGCGCATCGAGGATCGTCTCGTGCTCGGCGAGCGCTACGCGCCAGGTTTCCGGCGTTTCGAAGCGCACGCTGAGCTGCGCCGAAATCGGGCTGTGGCGATCGTCGAAGAGTTCTCGCACGATGCGCGCCAGAACGGCATTGCCGGTCTGCGCGGCGATGGTGAGGTGAAACATCCGGTCCTGCTCCAGCGGCTTGCGGCCGGCTTCGATGTCCGCCGCCATGGCATCCAGCACCTGCCGAAGCTGGCCTAAGGCCTCCGGCGTCATGCGACCGACCGCCAGAAAGGCGACGGTGCTTTCCACGGCGGCGCGCGCGCGCATCAGCTCGGACGGGCTCTCGCCGAGCGGGCGCGTCGGCTCGTCCGCCGCCGCGCCCGGCGCGCAGACATAAACGCCCGACCCCATACGGATTTCGACGCTGCCGTCGATCTCCAGCGCGATCAGCGCCTCACGCAACGAAGGGCGCGATACGCCCAGCTGGCCCGCCAATTCCCGTTCGGCGGGAAGGCGTGAGCCCGGCGGAAACTGTCCCTCGCGGATCAGACCGCGAATCTGATCGGCCACTTGCTGATAGAGCCGTCGCCCATCCACGATCTTGATGGCTTCTGACATCAATCCCTCCCAGATTGGCCTGACCATAGCGCCGATCATGGCCGACTGAAAAGGCCGTTTGGCCCTGCCGTACGCCTGTCACGACCCGGCAGTCGCCTTATCCGTCGAAAACTCCACCGAGATTTTCCGAAGAGCGAAAACTGGCTTGACCAATTTTAAAGAGCAGCCTAACCCTACTCCCAACGGGCCGATGGCCTGACGGCGGACCGGGAGGCACGGACCGCGCGACGCTTCCTTTGCGAGGCGGGGGGGGACCAAAATGCAGGACATGACTTCCAGCCCCGCCGGCGCGGCGGGTCGCGCCCCCATGGCGCGCGCAGGTCACGGCGTCGGCGCGGCGCCGGCCGGCGAAACCATTCTGCAGCTTCAGGACATCACCAAGGAATTTCCCGGCGTGAAGGCGCTCGGCGGCGTCTCCTTCGATCTGCGCCGGGGCGAGGTCCATGCCGTGTGCGGCGAGAACGGCGCCGGCAAGTCCACGCTGATGAAGATCATCAGCGGCTTGTATCAGCCGACCTCCGGCCGCATTCTCTACAAGGGCGAGGAGCGCCATTTCGCCTCGACCACGGAGTCGGAAGCGGCCGGCATCGCCATCATCCATCAGGAGCTGAACCTCGTTCCGCACCTGTCGATCGCCGAGAACATCTATCTGGCGCGCGAGCCGCGCGTTGCTGGCCTGTTCGTGGACCGCGCCAAGCTGCGCCGCGACGCGAGCGCCTGCCTGGAGCGCCTTGGCCTGTCGCTCGACCCGGACCATCAGGTGCGCGGTCTCTCGGTCGCCCAGTGCCAGATGGTGGAAATCGCCAAGGCCCTGTCGCTGAACGCCGAAGTGCTCATCATGGACGAGCCCACCTCGTCGCTCACCGAAAGCGAGACGGCGGTTCTGTTCGACGTGATCCGCGATCTGAAGGCCTCCGGCGTCGGCATCGTCTATATCTCGCACCGACTGGATGAGATGGCCGAGATCGTCGATCGCGTCACGATCCTGCGCGACGGGCGCTATGTCTCGACCGACGATTTCGCTTCCCTGACGGTGGACGACATCGTCGCGCGTATGGTCGGCCGCTCGCTGGAAGAGAAGTTCCCCGACCGCATCTCGGTGCCGACCGAGGACGTGTTGATGCGCGTCGAGGGACTGACCCGCGCCGGGGTGTTTCGCGATATCGACTTCACGCTGCGGCGTGGCGAAATCCTCGGCTTCGCCGGGCTGATGGGTGCGGGCCGCACGGAAGTCGCGCGCGCCATCTTCGGCGCCGACCCCTTGGATTCAGGCACGGTCGAACTCTTCGGCCGCAAGGTCTCGATCCAGTCGCCGCAGGATGCGATCCGCGAAGGGCTCGCCTATCTCTCGGAAGACCGCAAGAGCCACGGGCTCGCTGTGAAGATGCCGGTCGCCGCCAACATGACGCTGGCGCATCTGGACGGCGTGTCGAAGGGCGGCTTCATCGACTTTCCGGAAGAAGAGAAGATCGCCCAGCGCTATGTCGATCTCCTGAGCATCCGCACGCCGTCTGTGCATCAGGTGACGCGGCTTCTCTCAGGCGGCAATCAGCAGAAGATCATCATCGGCAAGTGGCTGTTCCGCCAGTCGCGCATCCTGTTCTTCGACGAGCCGACGCGCGGCATCGATGTCGGGGCCAAGTTCCAGATCTACAAGATCATGGACGAGCTGGCCTCGCAGGGCATCGGCGTCATCCTGATCTCGTCCGAACTTCCCGAAATCCTCGGCCTGACCGATCGCGTCGCCGTGTTCCACGAGGGCCGCATCACCGGCGTTCTGGAAACGAAGCGGACCTCGCAGGAAGAGATCATGCACTACGCCTCGGGCCATGCCCGCCGCGCGCCCAGCCTTGCGCATTGAGGACGCCATGACCACCATTCCCCAGGACAAGACCCGCGGGCCGCTCCTCAGCGATCGGCAGAAGGACATGATCCAGAAGTTCGCGGCGCTGGGCAGCCTTTTTGCCCTCGCCGTCGTCTTCTCCGCCACCTCCAACGCCTTCCTCACCGTCAACAACGCCATGACCGTGGCGCTTCAGGTGACGTCGATCGCCTTGCTCGGCATCGGCGCGACCTGCGTCATCATCACGGGCGGCATCGACCTGTCGGTCGGCTCGGTCCTGGCGCTCGCCGGCGTCTGCGCCGCGCTGGCGGTAAAGGAACTCGGAATGCCGGTTCCGATCGGAATGCTGCTCGGCATTCTGGTCGGCACGCTCTGCGGCGTGATCAACGGCCTCGCCATCACCCGTGCCAAGCTGCCGCCCTTCATCGCCACGCTCGGCATGATGATGGTGGCGCGCGGCGTCGCCCTCGAAATCACCGGCGCGCGCGCCGTCTCGGGGCTCGGCGACAGTTTCGGCGAGCTTGGCAATGGCGCGCTCTTGCGGATGGTGTCGATCGGCGACGATGGCTTCCCGTCCGTCACCTTCCCCGGCATTCCCTACCCCGTGATCCTGATGATCGTCATCGCCATCGCGGTGGCCATCATGCTCCGCCGCACGGTGCTCGGCCGGCACATCTATTCGGTCGGCTCCAACGCGGAGGCCGCGCGGCTTTCGGGCGTCAACGTCGCCCGCGTCACGCTCTTCACCTATGTGCTGTCGGGCACGCTGGCCGGTCTCACGGGCTGCGTTCTGATGTCCCGCCTCGTCACCGCCCAGCCGAACGAAGGCGTGATGTACGAACTCGACGCCATCGCCAGCGCCGTGATCGGCGGCACCTCGCTCATCGGCGGCGTCGGCACGATCTCCGGCACCATGATCGGCGCCTTCGTCATCGGCATCCTGCGCAACGGCCTAAACATGAACGGTGTCTCGGCCTTCACGCAGCAGATCATCATCGGCCTCGTGATCCTGGCGACCGTCTGGATCGATCAGCTTCGCAACCGCCGATAGGCACGAATTCCCGGCGCACGCGGGAGATCCAAGCAACGCGCGCCGGGCTCTATCCAAAACCCAAAGGGAGGAACATTCATGCGCAAATTCGCCGCCATTCTTGCCGGCTCGGCCCTCGCCCTCGTGACCTTCGCCGCCCAGGCGGCCGAGAAGGAAGTCGCGGTCATCGTCAAGACGGTGAACTCGACCTTCTGGCAGAACGTCCAGAAGGGTGTCGACGCCGCCAAGAAGGATCTGCCGGAAGGCACCACCACGACCTTCAACGGCCCGGCTTCGGAATCGGCCATCGCCGACGAAGTGAACATGGTCGAGAACGCCGTGAACCGTCAGGTCGCCGGCATCATTCTCGCCCCGTCCGACCCCGACGCTCTGGTGCCCGCCGTCAAGAAGGCCTGGGAAGCGCGCATCCCAGTCGTCCTCATCGACAGCCAGATCGCCAAGAGCGGCGAGCAGTACTACCAGTCGTTCCTGGCGACCGACAACAAGGCCGCCGGTGAGCTCTGCGCCAAGGAAATGATCGCCAAGGTCGGCACCGAAGGCAAGATCGCCGTCATGTCCTATGTGGCGGGCGCGGGCTCCGAAATCGGCCGCGTGGGCGGCTTCATCGACTACATCAAGGCCCATTCGAAGCTTCAGATCGTCGGCCCGTTCTATTCGCAGTCGCAGATGGCGACGGCGCTGAACCAGACGACCGACGTTCTTGCCTCGAACCCGGACCTCAAGGGCATTTTCGGCGCCAACGAGCCGACCGCCATCGGCATGGCCCGCGCGCTCGAACAGTCCGGCAAGGCCGGCAAGGTCGTCGGCATCGGCTTCGACGGCAACGAGGACCTTCAGAAGTTCGTCAAGGACGGCACGCTCGCCGCCATCGCGGTTCAGGGTTCGTTCCAGATGGGCGAACTCGGCACCCAGACCATCGCCAAGCTCCTCAAGAAGGAGAAGGTCGAGAAGTTCCAGGACACGGGCGTCGTGCTCGTGACCAAGGAGAACATCGACAAGCCGGAAGCCAAGAACGTTCTTTACTAAGCCGATCTCCCGCCGGCGGCTCCCCATGCCGCCGGCGGACCCTTTCTTCTCTTCGATCGAAAGCCTGACGTGATGAAGACGACGGATCGCCGCGAACTGCCGAACGGCAAGGTCAGCCTCACCGCCCTCGGCCTCGGCTGCGCGCAGATGGGCAACCTCCTGAAGCTCATGCCCTTCGCCGACGCGCGCGACACCGCCGACGCGGCGTGGGACGCCGGCATCCGCTATTTCGACACCGCGCCTTTCTACGGTTTCACGCGCTCCGAGCGCCGCCTCGGCGCGATCCTCGATGAGCGCCAGCGCTCCGACTTCACCATCAGCACCAAGGTCGGCCGGCTCATGGTGCCGGACGCCGATGTCGGCGCGGAAGCCGAGGGCTACGTCAACCCTTGCCCGTTCCATCAGGTCTACGACTACAGCTACGACGCGATCCTGCGCTCCTTCGACGCGAGTCAGCAGCGGCTCGGCATGGTGCGCTTCGACATTCTCTACGTGCACGATATCGGCCGCGTGACGCATGGCGAGAAGCACGAGCACCATTGGAACCAGCTGACCAAGGGCGGCGGCTTCAAGGCGCTGAGCGAACTTCGGCAGGACGGGCGCATCGGCGGCTTCGGCCTCGGCGTCAACGAATGGGAAGCCGTTAGCGAAGCGCTGGACGAGTGCGACCTTGACGTCTCCATGCTGGCGGGCCGCTACACGCTGCTCGAGCAGGAAAGCCTCGGCCTCCTTCAGAAGTGCCTCGATCGCGGTGCCCGCATCGTCGTGGCCGGCGCGTTCAACTCGGGCGTTCTGGCCGGCACCAACAATTTCAACTATGGCGACGCGCCGGCCGAGATCATCGCCCGCGTGCAGAAGCTGCGCTCGGTGGCCGAGGAATTCGGCGTCGCGATCCAAGCCGCCGCCCTCCAGTTCGGCATGGCGCATCCCGCCGTCGTCTCCTGCGTGTCGGGCGCTCGCAACGCGCGGCAGATCCGCTCCAATGTCGAGTGGTTCGAGGCCGAGATTCCCACCGCCTTCTGGCAGGCGCTGCGCGAACGCGGCCTCGTGGCCGAGGGCACGCCGCTTCCCGGTCTCGCGGCCTAGAGCCTTTCCGTCGAACATAGGTTCGCCAGACAGGCTCTAAGATTTTTGTTTTCGCATTGTCCGGGCGCGAAAGCCGACTCGGCTCTCGCGGGCAATGCTTTAACGCGCCGTTTCGCCTCCCCTTCCCCGCATTCCGAACGAGCCCGCCGCCATGCTGACGATCACCTGCGAAACGCCCGGCCGCCTGATCACCGAGACCCGCGAGAAGCCCGCGCGGGCCGAGGGCGAGGTTCTGGTGCGGGTGCGTCGCATCGGCGTCTGCGGCACCGACCTTCACATCTTCTCCGGCAACCAGCCCTATCTCGCCTATCCCCGCGTCATGGGCCATGAGCTGGCCGGCACGGTGGAGGAAGCACCGGAAGGCTCGACGCTCTCCACCGGGGATGCGGTCTATATCATCCCCTATCTGTCCTGCGGCGAGTGCCATGCCTGCCGCAAGGGCAAGACCAATTGCTGCTCGCGCATCCAGGTGCTCGGCGTTCATCGCGACGGCGGCATGACGGAATATCTGAGCCTGCCGGAGCGCTTCGTCTGCAAGGCCGAGGGCATTTCGCTGGATCAGGCGGCGATGGTGGAGTTTCTGGCCATCGGCGCTCATGCCGTCCGGCGCGGCGCGGTGGAAAACGGCCAAGCCGTGCTCGTCGTCGGCGCAGGGCCGATCGGCATCGCCGTGGCGATCTTCGCCCGCCTGCGCGGCGCGCGCGTCATCATGCTCGACACGCGCGAGGATCGCCTAGCCTTTGCCAAGGCGCATCTGGGCGTCGCCGAGACCGTGAAGGCCGGCGAGGGCGACCGCGAGCGCCTGTCGGAGCTGACGGCGGGCGACTTCTTCGACGTAGTGTTCGATGCGACGGGCAGCCCCAAGGCGATGGAGCGCGGCTTCAGCCTGGTCGGCCATGGCGGGGCTTATGTGCTGGTCTCGATCGTCGCCAGCGACATCAGCTTCAACGACCCGGAATTCCACAAGCGCGAAACGACGCTGCTCGGCAGCCGCAACGCCACGCCCGAAGACTTCGAGACCGTGGTCGCGGCGCTGCGCGCGGGCGACGTGCCCTCCGACGCGCTGCTGACGCATGGCATGGCGCTGTCCGAAGTGCCGGAGCGTTTCGCCGGGCTTCTCGATCCGGCAGCCGGCGTCATCAAGGCCATGGTTCGGATCGACTGATCCGCGCTCTCTCCAGTCTGCCGCTTTCCAGCGCCTCGAACCTCTGTTCGGGGCGTTTTTTTGTTTTGCATTGCACAAATTTTGATCTTGAATAAGGATTGACCAGACCCGTTCAAGCCGTAAGATGTCAGACCAATTACCCTCCGTTTGGACGGCTGATTTGGACGGTCTTCTTCCCCTCCCCCCGATGGATCGGCTGCGCGACACGCTGGATGCGCTCGGCCGCTTCGTGGAAGGGTCGGGCCTCAAAGCCGGTGACCGTCTGCCCGCCGAGCGCGAACTGATGCAGGCGCTGGGGGTCGGGCGCTCCACCATTCGCGAGGCAGCGCGCCAGCTTCAGGCGCTGGGTGTTGTGGAAACCCGCAAGGGAAGCGGCTCCTATCTCCTGCGTCCGATCTCGGCCGCCACCATCCACATGCCGCTGTCGATCACCGCGACGGGTCTGCGCGAAGCCCTGCTTCAGACGCTCGACATCCGGCGCGGGCTGGAAGCGGAAGCCAGCGCGCTGGCCGCCATCCGGCACACGGCGGATGATCTCGCCCGCATGAGCGAGCGTCTGGTCGAGATGGAGCGCGTCCATCGGCTCAACGGCACGGCCGGGCCGGAAGACCTTCTCTTCCACCTGTCGATCTACGACGCGGCCCAGAACCCGCTCTTCCGCCAGCTTCTGGAGCAGATGCGCGAGGCCTTCGAGCGCTTCTTCACCAAGCCCTTCGACCGGTCCGATTTCGCCGGTCGCTCCTTTCCGCTTCACCGCGAGATGTTCGACGCGATCGCCGCGCGCGATCCCGGCCTCGCGCGGGAAAAGACCCTCGCCATTCTCGACATCGTCGAGGAGGACATCAAGGACATGTCGCAATGACCGATGCCGCCGGGCTCGACCCTTTCTCGCTGATCGCGGCCCATGACGAGCGCCACGCCTTCGACGCGGTGGTGCCGCCGATCGCGCAGACCTCGCTCTTCACCTTCAACTCCTTCGCCGAGATGGAAGAGACCTATCTCGGCCAGCGCGTGCGCCCGACCTACACGCGCGGTCTCAACCCGACCGTGCGCCTGTTCGAGGAAAAGCTCGCCGCCATGGAAGGCGCGGAAGACGCGATGGGCTTTGCCAGCGGCATGGCGGCCATCTCCTCGACGGTTCTGGCCTTCGCCCAGCCGGGAGACCGGATCGTCGCGGTGCGCCATGTCTACCCGGATGCCTATCGCCTCTTCGAAATCCTCTTGAAGCGGATGCGCATCGAGGTGACCTATGTCGATGGGCGCGACGAGGAGGCCGTCGCCAAGGCGCTGCCGGGCGCCAAGCTCTTCTACATGGAAAGTCCGACGAGCTGGGTGATGGAAGCCCATGATGTCGGCGTGCTGGCGGCGCTCGCCAAGGCGCACGGTGTCCTCACCATGATCGACAATTCCTGGGCGACGCCGGTCTTCCAGAGGCCGATTTCGCTGGGCGTCGATCTCGTCATCCATTCCGCCTCGAAATATCTCGGCGGCCATTCGGACGTCGTGGCCGGCGTCGTCGCCGGCTCCAAGGCGATGATCCGCGAAATCCGCGCGCAGACCTATCCCTATCTCGGGGGCAAGCTCTCGCCCTTCGACGCTTGGCTCCTGATCCGGGGCCTGCGCACCCTGCCGATCCGCATGAAGGCGCACGAGGCGGACGCGCTCAGCGTCGCCCATCATCTGAAGGCGATGGATTGCGTCGAATCCGTCCAGCACCCCGCGCTCGCCAACGCGCTGCCGGCGGGGCTCACGGGCACGTCCGGCCTCTTCTCCTTCACCTTCAAGGACGGCGTGAACGTGCCGCGCTTTGCCGACACCTTGAGGCTCTTCAAGCTCGGCGTGTCCTGGGGCGGGCATGAGAGCCTCTGCGTGCCGGGGCAGGTCGTCCTGTCGCAGAACCAGGGGCCGAATTCCGGCCACGCCTTCGGCATCTCGCCGCGCTCCGTGCGCCTCCATGTCGGCCTCGAAGGCGCAGGCGCGCTGAAGGCCGATCTCGACGCGGCCGTCGCCGCCGCTCTCGCCGCCTGATCCCTATCGAAACCGCTATCTCAGGAGACATCGCAGACATGAAACGCACCATCCTCACCGCGTCCCTCGCCTCCTTTCTCCTGACCGGAACGGCGATGGCCGACACGACGCTGAAGCTCACCGAAGTGATCACCAGCCCTTCGCGCACCGAGACGCTGAAGGAGATCGTCGCCCAGTTCGAGAAGGCCAATCCCGGCACCAAGGTCGAGATCACCTCGCTGCCCTGGGGCGAAGCCTTCGAGAAGTTCGCGACCATGGTCTCGGCCGGCGAAACGCCCGATGTCATGGAAATGCCGGACACCTGGGTCGCGCTCTATGCCAACAACGGCGCGCTGGAAAACCTCGAGCCCTATCTCGCCAAGTGGAGCGGCACGGCCGATCTGAACGAGCGCGCGCTGGAGTTCGGCCGGCAGGTGGACGGCAAGACGGCCTATATGCTGCCCTACGGCTTCTATCTCGGCGCCATGTTCTACAACAAGAAGCTCTTCGCGGAAGCGGGCGTCGAAGGCCCGCCCAAGACGATCGCCGAGTTCCAGGCGGCGTCCGAGAAGGTTTCCAAGCTGCCGGGCAAGTACGGCTACTGCCTGCGCGGCGCGCGCGGCGGCCTCAACGACTGGACGGTGTTCATGAACGCCATCGCCGGCAACAACACCTTCTTCAAGGACGACGGCACCTCGACCTTCGCCGACCCGGACAAGGTGAAGGGCCTCGCCTGGTACATCGACTATTACAAGAAAGGTCTCGCGCCGAAGGACTCCATCTCCTGGGGCTTCAACGAGACGGTGGCCGGCTTCTATTCCGGCACCTGCGCGATGCTGAACCAGGACCCGGACGCGCTGATCGCGATTTCCGAACGCATGAAGCCTGAGGATTACGGCGTCGTGCCGCTGCCCAAGGGCGAGGCCGGCAAGGCTTTCCCGGTCATCGGCTATGCCGGCTGGTCGATGTTCCAGGCCTCCGAGCACAAGGATCTCGCCTGGAAGCTGATCGAGACGCTGGAAGGCACCGAAGGCAATGTCGCCTGGAACAAGAAGACCGGCGCGCTGCCGGCGCTGAAGTCGGCCGAAAAAGACCCGTTCTATGCCGGCGACAAGTTCAAGGGCTGGTTCGACGAACTGAAGGACGCCAACACCGTCCCGACCTCGCTGCCGAGCTATCTCGAAGAGTTCGCCTTCTTCAAGGATAGCCTCGTGCCCGCCTCCTCGCAGCGCGCGCTTCTGGGCGAAATCACGCCAGAGGAAATGGCGAAGGAATGGGCCGACTATCTCACCACGGCTCAGCAGAAGTTCCTGGCCAACAAGAACTAACCGCGTCTCTTCTCTCGCGCGGCGGCGGCCATCGCGCCGCCGCGCCTCCTTCACCCCTCCCCAAGGGATGACCAGACTTGACCCACACCGCCGCCAGCCTCGCCCCACCGAGGGACCGCCGCACGCCGGGCCAGCGCTTCCTGCAGCGGGCCGAACCCTATCTCTACAGCGCGCCGGCGCTGATCCTGATCCTGGCCGTGATGCTGGTGCCGCTCGCGATCGGCGTGTCCTACGCCTTTCGCGACATGCGCCTGCTCAACCCGTTCAGCGGCGGCTTCGTGGGCCTGAAGCATTTCAACACGCTCTGGACCGACCGCAATTTCTGGCTGGCGCTGAACAACACGCTGGTTTGGACATCCGTCTCGGTGCTTCTTCAGTTCGTGCTGGGGCTGACGCTGGCGCTGCTTCTGAACCGGCCCTTCCCCGGCCGGGGCCTCGCGCAGGCGCTCTGCTTCCTGCCCTGGGCGGTGCCGACCTTTCTTTCGGGTCTCAACTGGGCCTGGCTGTTCAACCCCGTGGTCGGGCCGATCCCGCATTGGCTGGTGGCGCTGGGCATCATGGACGCGCCGACCAACATCCTGGCCGACCCCCAGCTCGCGCTGATCGGGCCGATCATCGCCAATGTCTGGTGGGGCATTCCCTTCTTCGCCATCACCATGCTGGCGGCCCTCCAGTCGATCCCACGCGATATCTATGAAGCCGCGTCGATCGATGGGGCCAATCCGGTGCAGCAGTTCTTCTCGATCACGCTGCCGTTTCTGGCGCCGACCATGGCGATCACCATTCTCCTGCGCACCGTCTGGGTCGCCAATTTCGCCGATCTGATCGTCGTCATGACAGGCGGCGGCCCGGCCGACCGGACGCAGATCGTGGCGAGCTACATCTTCACCACCGCCTTCCGAAAGCTCGATTTCGGCTATGCCTCGGCGATCTCGCTGGTGCTCTTGGCGCTTCTCCTCCTTTATTCGCTCGCGCTGGTGTCGCTCCGCCAGATGCTTCTGCGGAAGGGCTGAACCCCATGCGCCGCGCCTTCTCGCTCAGTACCGTCGCCCATCGCCTCGCGCTCCTCGCCTTCATCGTCTTCGCGCTGTTTCCGCTCTTCTGGCTGGTGAAGGTCTCGGTGACGCCGAACGACCTCATGTATTCCGAAGGGGTCCGCCTATGGCCCTCGCGCACGAGCTTCGAGCATTTCCGCTTCGTCCTGGAGAACTCGAATTTCCCGCTCTTCTTCCGCAACAGCCTGATCGTGTCGCTTTCGACGGCGGCGATCGTGACTGTCATCGCGGCCTTCGGCGGCTATGCGTTCTCGCGCTTCGAGTTCCGCGGCAAGCTCTGGATGACTGGGCTTCTGCTGGTGACGCAGATGTTCCCGCTGGTGATGCTGATCGCGCCGATCTTCAAGATGCTTTCGCCGCTCGGCCTCACCAATTCGCTGACCGGCCTGATCGTCGTCTACACCGCCTTCAACGTGCCCTTCGCCATCTTCCTGATGCAGAGCTTCTTCGACGGCATTCCGAAGGATCTGGAAGAGGCCGCGCAGATCGACGGGGCCAGCCGGTTTCAGGCCTTCCGCGAGATCATCGTGCCGCTCACCCTGCCCGGCATGGCCGCGACGCTCGGCTTCGTCTTCACCGCCGCCTGGAGCGAGTTGCTCTTCGCGCTGATGCTCGTGTCGAAGGTGGACGCCTCCACCTTCCCGGTCGGGCTTCTGTCCTTCGTGTCGAAGTTCGGTGTCGATTTCGGGCAGATGATGGCGGCCGGCGTGCTCGCGCTCATCCCCGCCGTCCTGTTCTTCCTTCTCATCCAGCGTTTCCTCGTGCAGGGCCTGACGGCCGGCGCGGTCAAGGGCTGAAAGGTCTCGTCATGGCTGCCATCGACATCCGCTCCGTTCATAAGGCCTATGGCCCGCTCACCATCCTGCGCTCGGTCGATCTGTCCATCCGCTCGGGCGAGTTCATCGTTCTGGTCGGCCCCTCCGGCTGCGGCAAGTCCACGCTTCTACGCATGATCGCGGGCCTCGAAGAGGTGACGGACGGCGAGATCGCCATTGCCGGCCAGCGCGTCAACGAACTCGCGCCCAAGGACCGGAATCTCGCCATGGTGTTTCAGTCCTACGCGCTCTATCCGCATATGAGCGTCGCCGGAAACATGAGCTATGCCCTGCGCCTGAAGAAGACGCCGAAGGAGCGCATCGCCTCGGCCGTATCAGGCGCGGCCGACAAGCTCGGCCTGACCAAGCTGATCGACCGCCGCCCCAAGGCGCTGTCGGGCGGGCAGCGCCAGCGCGTTGCCATGGGCCGCGCCATCGTGCGCCAGCCGCAGGCGTTCCTCTTCGACGAGCCCCTGTCCAATCTCGACGCGCGCCTGCGCGAGCACATGCGCGCCGAGATCAAGAAGCTGCACCAGTCCCTCAACGCCACGTCGATCTATGTCACGCACGACCAGATCGAAGCGATGACCCTGGCCGATCGGATCGTCGCCATGGAAGGGGGCGAAATCCAGCAGATCGGCTCGCCGCTCGATCTCTACGAGCGCCCGGCCAATCGCTTCGTCGCCGGCTTCATCGGCTCGCCCGCCATGAACTTCCTCGACGGCCGCGTGCGGCGCGCGGGCGGCGAGACCTTTCTCGATCTCGGCGAGAACCGCCGCGTGCCCCTTCCCGCCTCGACGGCGGCGACCGACGGTACGCCCGTCACGCTCGGCATCCGGCCCGAGCATGTGCTGGTCGGCGAAGGTTCCGGCCTCGAATGCCCGGTGGAACTGGTGGAGCCGACGGGCATGGGCACGATCGTCCATTGCGATCTCGGCGGCGTCTCGATGAAGGCGTTCACGCCGGGCGTCAGCCGGCTGCGCGCCGGCGACCGCATTCCGATCCGCCTTGCCACCGACCATCTGCATCTGTTTGCGGCGGAAGGCGGGGCTCGGTTGAACTGAGGCGACCGGACGAGCCAAGCATCGCCCCGTAGTATCTCAACCTTTGAGCAGCGCCTTCAGCGCACGCACCGCCCCTTCGTCGGTGCGCCGCTCCGTGGGGCTCGCAAAACCCAGCCGCTCGGCTGCGGGGCTGTGCACCGGAACCGACCTAGAGCAGGACGCGTGAACCTCGGTGATCGGCAGGCTTGCTATCAGACCGGGCAACGTCGCGGCCGTGATGCCCGAGCCCGGCATGATGGTAATGCGCCCCTCCGCCCGCTCCATCAAGCAGGCGAGGACGGGCAGGCCGTCGGGCGCGGTGCGCGCGCCGCCTGAGGTGAGAACCCGCTCGAACCCGAGGCCGATCGCCTGATCCAGAGCCGCGTCGAAATCCGGCCCGGCCAGATCGAAGGCGCGGTGCAGCGTCGTTCCGAGCCCCTCCGCCGCGCGCAGGAGGCGCTCCAATAGTCTGATGTCAAGCCGTCCATCCGGCAGACCTGCGCCCAGCACGACACCCGCCAACCCCGCCTCTCGCGCGGCCGCGATGTCGCGCTCCATCAGATCCGCCTCGGCAGACGAAAAGCAGAAATCCCCGGCGCGGGGTCGGATCATCGCATAGACAGGCAGCGCCAACGCGCCGGCCATCTGCATGAAACCGACCGAAGGCGTCAGGCCGCCCAGCGCCAGCGCCGAACACAGCTCGATGCGATCCGCCCCGCCGCGCACCGCCGCGTCCAGGCCGGCCGCATCGTCCACGCAGATTTCGAGCCGGCGCACCGGATTTGCAGTCTGGTTCAAGGACAGGCTTTCAGAGGACACGCGCCCTCGCGCTGAAGGTGGCGCGTGCGCGTGCGGCAGGTATGGATTCCCCTTCCCTCACAGCGTTTCCGTGACCTTGCGCAGCTTGGCGGGGCGGTCCGGGTCGTGCCCGCGCCGGCGCGCCAGCGCCTCGGCCATGACATAGAAGGCGACGATCATCGGGATTGAATCGGTGAGCCCATGGCCTGTCGCGGCAGAGGGCAGGTCGCGCCCCTCGCCCACCGCGAAAACCGCGCCCCCGAAAGCCCGCAAGCGCTCCAATGCGGCGAGGCTCGAGGCTTCGGCCGCGTCCGCCGGCACGAAGGCCAGAATGGGCACATCGGGTCCGACGATCTGCATCGGCCCATGCGCGACCTCGGCAGCCGAAAAGGCCTCGGCATGAAGCCCCGCCGTTTCCTTGCATTTCAGCGCCGCTTCCAGCGCAATCGCAAAGGCCGGGCCGCGCCCGACCGTGAAGAGCGAGCGGGCGGTCACGAGCCGCTCCAGTGCCGGCGACCAGTCCATCCGCGCGCTGCGCGAGATGGCCGCCGGCAGGTCGCGCACCGCGCGCTCCAGCACCTCGTCGCCGGTCCATACGGCCGTGATGGCGGCCGCCGCCGCGACCGACGCGACGAAGCTCTTGGTGGCCGCGACGCTCTTTTCCTCACCCGCATGGAGCGGGATCACGATATCGGCGCCCTCCGCCAGGGGTGAATCCGTCCGGTTGAGAAGCGCGACGGCCAGCGCTCCGCCGCGCCGCGCATTGGCCTGAAGGGCGAGAATGTCCGGGCTCTGGCCCGATTGCGAGACGCTGAAGACGACGCCGCCCGGCAGGCGCAATTGCGCGCCATAGACCGAGGCGACCGAGGGGCCGATCGAGGCCACGGGCAATCCCAGGGAAATCTCGACGGCATATTTCAGATAGCTCGCCGCGTGATCCGACGAGCCGCGCGCGGACGTGACGATGGCGGCCGGCGGCATCATGCGAAGACGCGCGCCGAGATCGGCGATGGCACGGCCCTCGCGCTCCAGAAGGCGCGCGACGACCTCGGCCGCCTCGTCCGTTTCACGCCGCATGAAGGTGGTGCTCGCCTCGCTCATGCTCATGTCCTCACTTCACCGCGCCGACCGACAGGCCGCGCACGAGATAGCGTTGCAGCCAGGCGAAGGCGATGGCCACGGGAATGGTCGCGACGAAGGTCGCCGCCATGACATGGTGCCATTCCACGGTGTAGCGCCCGGCCACCAGCGAGAAGATCTGGATCGGCAGCGTGTAGCTCTCCTGCGTGCGCAGCATGGTGAGCGCGATGACGAACTCGTTCCAGGCGTTGATGAAGGCGAAGATCGCCGTCACCACGATGGCCGGCACGGCGAGCGGGAGAAAGACCGAGACCAGCGTGCGCCAGCGGCTCGCCCCTTCCATCCAGGAGGCCTCTTCCAGATCGCGCGGGATGGTCGCGAAATAGCTCTGGAGCATCCAGACCGTGAAGGCGATGTTGAACGCGCCATAGACGAAGGCGACGGCGCTCACCTTGTCGATCAGCCCGGCCCAGGCCACCAAGCGGAAGAGGCCGATGACGAGCACGATGGGCGACAGCATCTGCGTGACGATCAGGAAGACGCGAAACGCCCCCTGTCCGCGAAAGTCGAAACGGCCGAGCGCATAGGCGGCCGGAATGGAAACGACTAGCGCGACCAGCGTCGAGACCACCGAGACGATCACCGAATTCAACAGCGCCGGTCCGAAATTCGTCGCCTGCCACATGGTCACGAAATTCTCGAAGTCGAGCCGCGAGGGCCACCAGGTCGGGTTCAACACCTCGTCCGGCGTCTTCAGCGCGGTGATAATCATAACCGCGAAGGGAAAGAGGCCCGCCACCACGAAGGGCAGGAGGATCAGCCAGCAGACGAGGCTGCGTTTCAGCTTCGAGCCCATGTCACGCCTCCCGCCGCATCGACAGCCGGACATAGATCAACGTGAACACGAGCAGGATCGCGAACATCACCAGCGAGACGGCGGAAGCCTCGCCCAGCTTTCCCAGCCGGAAGCCCATCTTGTAGAGATAGGTGACGAGAATATCGGTCGAATTGGCCGGCCCGCCTTGAGTCGTCGCCCAGATGATCGGGAAGGAGTTGAACACGTAGATCGTGTTCAGGATCATCGCGATATTGAGGAAGGGCTTCAGCAAGGGCAGCGTGATGGTACGGAACATCGTCCAGCGCCCCGCCCCTTCCAGCGCCGCCGCCTCGTAGAGATCGTCGGGGATGGCCGACAATCCGCCCAGCAGGATCGTCACCGTAAAGGGCACGGTCACGATGATGGCGATGAAGATCTGCATGGGGAAGGCGGTCGAGGCATCCGCCAGCCACTGGATGTTGGTGCCGATGATCCCCAGACCCATCAGCGCCGAATTCAACATGCCGCTTTCGCCCGACAGCGCCCAGCGCCAGACGATAGCCGTCATGGTCAGCGACACGGCCCAAGGCAGCATCACCAGCACCCGCGCCAGCCCCCGCCCATAAAAATCCTCGTTCAAGACCAGCGACACCGGGATCGCCGTCAACAGCGCGCCGCCGACGACACAGACCGTCCAAACCAGCGTCCGCCACAGGCTCGCGATGAAGTTCGGGTCGTTCCACAGCGCCTCGAAATTCGCGAGGCCCACGAAATCACGCAACTGCCCGAAGCGATTGACGCTATGGCTCGCGATCTCCGACAATTCCACGATCGGCCACACCACGATCGCCAGCGCCAGCAAAAGGCTCGGCGCGATCATGAGATAAGGCAAGACAGGCCGCTCGGCGGTCATGGGCGATCCTTGAGGCTGTGGGCATGAGAATGGCGGGGCTGCCGCCCCGTGCCCCGCCCGGGAACGAGTTCCCGGACCCTTCCCGTCTTTTGGAACCTCTTTTCCGAAATCCGGGAGGACCATCGGCCCTCCCGGATTTCGGACATGTGCGCCAAGAGAAGGAGGGGTCCAGGGGAAATCATTTCCCCTGGCAGGGGGTGCGGGGGACAGCGTCCCCCGCGTTCACACGCCTACTGCTTCAGGATCGCGTCCGCCTTCTCGGCGGCGGCCTTCAGCGCGGGTTCGACCTCTTCCTTGCCGAGATAGATGCTCTGGAGGGCATTGGTGGTGAGGTCGGCGATCTCTTCCCAGCCGGGAATGACGGGCGCGAAGCGGGCGTCCGGCAGGAGGCTGGTGAAGACCTTGAGATCGGCGCTGTCGGTGAAATGCTTATCCTCAGCTTCTTCCTTCTCGACGGGCAGGAAGCCTTCGTTGACGGTGAAGGCGACGCGCTGCGGCGTCTGGAACAGGTAGTCGAGGAATTCGAACGCCTCTTTCTTGTTCTTGGAATTCTGGAACATGATGATCGAATCGGTCACGCCATAGGTGCCCTTGTCGCCGGTCGGGCCGGCGGGAATGGCGGTGACCCCGTATTTCAGGTTGGGCGCTTCGTCGCGAATCTGGTTGGACAGGAAGGGCGCGGTGATGACCATGCCGAGCTTGCCCTGCTTGAAGAGGTTCTGCACGTCCTCGCGCGAATAGGACGTGACGCCGGGCTGGGTCGCCTTCTCGTCGATCATGCGCTTGTAGAGCTTGGCAGCTTCGGCCGCTTGCGGCGAGGACAGGCCGGACTTGCCGTCCTTCACGATCTCCGATCCGTAGGACCACATGCCGTAATAGTAATAGACGTCGGTCTCGATTTCCTTGCCCTGGAGGCCGAAACCATAGACGCCATCGCCCAGCGCAGAGATCTTCTTGGCCGCGTCTTCCAGCTCGGCCCAGGTTTTCGGCGCGTCGGCGACGCCGGCCTTCTGGAAGAGGTCCTTGTTATAATACATGGCACGCGCAGAGGCCGCGATCGGCAGGCCGTAGGTCTTGCCCTCCATCACCGAGGGGGTGAGGAAGGTCGGGATGAACCGGTCCTTGAAGGCCTGATCCATATAGCCGTCGAGAGGCTCCGCAATGCCTTGGCTGACGAAGTCGAGCAACCAGCGCGTGCCGATGATGGACAGGTCGGAATTCGTACCGGCCGAAATGTCGGTGGTCAGCTTCTGCTGGAGGCTGTCCCAGGGCACGACCTCGATCTGAATGTCGGTGCCGGGATGGGCCGCTTCGAAGTCTTTGGCGACCTTCTCGAAGTAGGGCCCGGTCTTGGCGGAATATTCCGCCACGGTGACGCGAACGGTGCCGGCCTCGGCTGCGGCCAAAAGGGCCAGAAGCGCGACGCCGGAAAGAGCGAGGCGCGCGGCGCGCGTGGTCCAACGAGATGCGATGCGCATGGGAAACCGATCCTCCTTCGCGGCGCGGACCGATCGTTCGGTTCCCCTGCCGATGACGAAACGCCGTGATGGTTCTCCATGTAAAAAATTTTCGCAAGCCCATTCGTTAGGCAGTTCGTTGAGTTTTTCCCGTTGCTTTTTTTCATTTTGGCGAACAGCATCGCGTTCGTTCCGCTTCCTGCCGTGAGCCTCCATGCCGGATTCCTCCTCTCCCCTCGTTCTGATCACGGGCGCCTGCGGCGGCATCGGCGGCGCGCTGGTGGAGCGCTTCGCCGCCTCCGGCGCTCGGCTGATCCTGTGCGATTTGAGCGAGGAGGCGCTGGCCGGCGTCCAGAACCCCGCCATCGTTCTGCGCCTCGGCTTCGATCTGGCCGACCCCGCCGCCTGCCGTGAGGCGGCACGGCGCGTGATGGCGGAAGCCGGCGTGCCGGATATCTTCGTCTCCAATGCCGGCTGGACGCGCGCCGAGACGCTGGAAACGACGGATGACGAGGCGTGGCGACGGGAACTCGCCATCAATCTCACCGGCACACGCGATCTGGCAACGCCCCTCCTGTCGGGCATGCGCCAGCGGGGCTCGGGGGCTTTCGTCTTCGTCTCGTCGGTGAATGCGCTCGGGCACTATGGCAACCCCGCCTATTCCGCCGCCAAGGCCGGACTTCTGGCCTATATGCGGGCCATCGCCGTGGAAGCGGGGCCGGACGGGGTGCGCGCCAATGCGGTCTGCCCCGGCTCGGTGCGCACGCAGGCTTGGGACCACCGCTTCGCCGAGAAGCCCGATCTCCTCGGCCGCATCGCCCCGCTTTATCCGATGCGCCGCATGGTGACCCCCGCGGAGGTGGCCGAGTCCGTGTTCTTCCTCGCCTCGCCCGCCAGTTCCGGCATCACCGGCGTAGCGCTTCCCGTGGACGCGGGCCTGTCGGCCGGCAACCCGCCCTTCGTCGACGCGATTTCCTGAAAGGACCGTCATGGCCGAACTCAGCCTTCACGCGCTCCAGAAACGCTACGGACCGCTCGACATCCTGCACGGGCTCGATCTGGAGGTGCGGGACGGCGAATTCATCGTGCTGGTCGGCCCGTCCGGCTGCGGCAAGTCCACCCTGCTTCGCATGATCGCGGGCCTCGACACCGTTTCCTCCGGCGAGCTTCGCATCGGGGGCAAGCGCGCCAACGACCTGCCGCCGCAGAAGCGCAACATCGCCATGGTGTTTCAATCCTACGCGCTGTTTCCGCATATGAGCGTGCGCGACAACATCCTCTACGGACCGAAGGTGCGCGGCGACGAGCCGGCCAAGACGGAGAGCCGGCTGAAAAAGGCCGCCGACATTCTCAATCTCGGCCCCTATCTCGACCGTAAGCCGGCTCAGCTTTCGGGCGGCCAGCGCCAGCGCGTGGCCATGGGCCGCGCCATCATGCGCGAGCCCGACCTTTTCCTGTTCGACGAGCCGCTCTCCAATCTCGACGCCAAGCTGCGGATGCAGATGCGCACCGAGATCAAGGCCCTGCACCAGACGCTCGGCTCCACCATCGTCTATGTCACGCATGATCAGATCGAGGCCATGACCATGGCGGATCGGATCGTGGTCATGAACGCGGGCCGGATCGAGCAGGTCGGCGCGCCGCTGGAGCTTTACGATCGGCCCGCCAACATCTTCGTCGCCGGCTTTCTCGGCTCGCCGCCCATGAACCTCCTGCCCGCGCGGCGCGGCAGTGATGGGGTGCTGGCGCTGGCCGACATGGCCTTCGGCACAGGTGGCCCTGCCCTGCCGCTCGTCGCGCCTGCCACCGAGGGCACTGACTTCCTCGTCGGTATCCGGCCGGAACGCTTCCGCCGCACGGGCGACGGCGGCTTGCCGCTGAAGGTCGGCGTGGTGGAGCCGACCGGGGCGGAAACTCATGTCTATGGCACGATCGGCGAAACGGCCGTGCGCGTCGTCCTGTCCGAGCGCGTGGTGGCACAGCCGGGCGAAATCCTGCCGCTCACCGTCGCGCCGGATGATTGCCATCTCTTCGAAGCCTCCAGCGGGCGGCGCGTGGAACGGGCGCTCGCCGCGTGAGGCCACGCGAAGGCGCGCGGGAGCCGTCGCCGCCCTCGGGTGGACGCGCCCATGCGCCCGGCTTCGACATCATCGCCCGGCTGCGCGCGATGACGGAAAGCGGCACCAAGACGGAGCGTCGGCTGGCCGCCTTCGTCCTCACCAACACGCGCCTCGCCTCGACCGGCTCGATCGCGGAGATCGCAGAGCGCTGCGGCACGTCGGAGCCAACGGTCACGCGCTTTGCCCGCGCGCTTGGCTGCCGGGGAACGGCGGATTTCAAGTTTCGGCTGGCGCAGGCGCTGGCCGTCGGCGGCCTCTATCTCGACGCCGACACGAGCCCACCGCAGGGCGAGCCCGGCCATGCAGCCGACGCGGTCTATGACGGGGCTTCGGCCGCCCTCTCGCGCATCCGCGCCTCCCTCGATCGGGACATGGTGGCGCGCATGGCGCTGCGCCTTGCCAATAGTCGGCGCATCCTGGCGCTCGGCTCGGGCGGCACCTCCTCCATGCTGGCCAAGGAACTGGAAAACCGCCTGTTCCGGCTGGGGCTCGACATCAGGGCCGAGGCGGACGGGCAGATGCAGCGGATGCTCGCCAGCGTCGCCGGCCCCGGCACGGCGGTTCTGGCGCTCTCGGTCTCCGGCCATGGGCGCAGCATCGTGGAGGCCAGCGCCATCGCGCGCTCCTATGGCGCGGAGATCCTCGCCATCACCGCCCCCGGCTCGCCGCTGGCGCGCGGCTGCGACATGCTCCTGCCCTTCGAGAATGTCGAGGACGGCAATCTCTACAAGCCGAGTTCCAGCCGCTACGCGCTTCTGGCGCTGGTGGACATTCTCGCCCTTTCCACCGCCGAGGCGATCGGCCCCCGCATGTTCGAAGGGCTGCGGCGCATCCGGCAGAACCTCAACGCCCATGCCGCGCCCGATCCGGCGCTGCCGATCGGAGATTGATCTCCATGCCGCCCGTGTCCTCGTGAAGACGCGCAGCCGCCTTCGCGGACGCCCCCATCTGACAAGGAACCCTTGATGCTCCCGACCGAGAACCCCTTTCCGCCCGGCGATGCCGACCGCCACACGCTTTGGCAGATGCTGGTGGAGCGGGACATCGACGCGTTTTTGGCCGCCGACTGGTCCCTGGTGGATGGCGATTTCGCGCATGACCGCTTCTTCGGCCTCCATGCGCACAAGTCCGAAATCCCCGATTCCTGGCGTCTCGCCTTTCCGACGCTGGAATCCTACCGCGACGAGTGGTTGCGCCAAGCCGAGGCCGCCAAGCTCATCCGCTATGCCGAGCCCGTGCGCGAGGCCTTGTTCCGCGCGACGAACCTGCGCGACATCGACATTTCGGGCGACCGGGCCGTGGCACACAAAAAGTTCGACGGCACTTTGGCGCTGGAAGGCGGTGGCGTCGAGGTCCTGAGCTGGCAGACGCTCTATTTCGCGAGCCGCATCAATGGTCAGTGGAAGCTGACGGGCTTCGTCGGATACATGCCCTTCCCACTCGGGCGCGCCCGCACCGCATGAGGCAAGGGGCGGCGCGAAAGCCGCCCTGCGTCTTGTCAGGGCTGGCCGCCGCCACCGGCCAAGCCATCGAATCTACGTGGTGGCAACGCTCGATTCACGCGAAGCCAGAAGGCACGGAGCAGCCGACGAGCGCGGCCAGTTCGTCGGTGCGACTTCATAGAACGGTGCGAGACGCCTGCGCGGCTGACGGATGAGACACCGTTCACCACAGGCTGGGCGGGACGCGGCTCGGCCTTTTGCATTCACAAGGTAATCCGCACCCTCCGTTGCACGTCCACAACGCCAACGGCTGCAGCTTCCACACCCCGCTCTTCGATCACGGCTTCGCGAGGCGCACTGCGAAGGGTCGGCAGACATTGCCGCGAGCGTGCAGCGCCTTACCCTTTGAAAACACTGAGCCCCGCCCCTCTTGGCGAAAATCCCTCGAAGGCCGGACCATCCGACGTGACCATTCCCTATTGCGGCGCGCCGCCCGCGCCGGCCGATCTCCTATCGGCTTGGAATCTCGACCCCATCGTTCTGGCGCTTCTCGCCCTGACGCTCGCGGGCGGCGAATGGCGATTGCGCGGGCGCTCCGGTCCCGCCCGTCTCTGGCATCGTCTGGCGATCGCCTCGCTGTTTCTCGCCTTCGTCTCGCCGCTCTGTGCGCTGTCCTCCGCGCTGTTCTCGGTGCGGGTCGTCCATCACCTCCTGCTCATCTCACTGGCCGCCCCTCTTCTGGCGCTCGCTTGGCCGCAAAGGCGAGCCTTTCCGCTGGCCGGCCTTTCCGTGCTGGCGCTGGTCCATGTCGTGCTGGTCTGGCTCTGGCACGCGCCCGCGCCCTATGCTCTCGCGCTCAGCCATGACGCGATCTACTGGCTGATGGAACTCTCGCTGCTCGGCTCGGCCGTGGTGCTCTGGCGCGGGTTGCTGGCGCCCGGCGCGCCGTTGATGCGGGTTCTTCTGATCCATCTCGGCATCGTCGCGCAGATGGGCCTTCTCGGCGCGCTCATCACCTTCGCGCCCGATCCGCTCTACGCCCCGCATTTCCTGTCGACCCTGCCCTATGGCCTTTCGGCGCTGGAGGACCAGCAATTGGCCGGGCTCCTGATGTGGGTACCCGCCAACCTGCCCTATCTCCTCGCCGCGCTTCTGGCGCTCGCCACGCACTTAAGGACCGAGGAGCGCGCGGCGTGATCCTCGTCTGGACCAAGAGCCTTCATATCGCGGCGCTGGTGATCTGGTGCGGCGGGCTGCTGCTTCTGCCCGTCCTGATGAACCAGCGCGAGGCAGCGGGCCACGGGCCGCCCCTTCATCGGCTCCACGCCTTCACGCGATTTGCCTATATCGTCGTGATCTCTCCGGCGGCCTTTCTCGCCATCGCGTCGGGCACGGCGCTGATCCTCCTGCGCGAGGTCTTCACCGCCTGGTTCGCGCTGAAACTTCTGTTCGTCGGCGTGCTCACCGGGCTTCATGTCTGGACGGGACTGGTGATCCTCTCGCTGTTCGAAGACGAGAAGCATTTTCGGGCCTGGCGCATGGTGTCCGCGCTCGTCGTCCTGTCGCTGACGTTGCTCGCCATTCTCTGGCTGGTGCTTGCAAAGCCGACCGTCGATCTCGCCCTCGTGCCCGACCTGTTTCATCGGCCGGGCGCGCTGGGCGAGTTCGGGCGCGGTCTCATTCGTCGTCTGACACCATGATGCCGACGCCATGATGCAGGATCAGCTTGCCCCCATGCCAGCCCGCCAGCCCGGTCAGCGCGCCGCCCAGAACCGAGAGGAACAGGCCGAGCGGCAGAACGGCGTCCGGCTGCGTCAGCCTGAGACCCCAGTTCATGCCCATGACGGAAATCAGTGTCATGGCCGCGATGGCGTGGGTCCAGCTGGCCGCTCTCGCCCGGATGCCCGGCACGAAGATCAGCTCCATCGTGCCGACCAGCCCCGCGCCGATGCCCGTCAGAAAGGCGAAGCCCGCCGCCCAGAGGCCGCAGCGCACCCAGAACGGATCGGCCGACCACCAGTAGAACACGTCGCTGCCGAGCGTCGCGATGGCGAGCGCGATCGGAAAATGCACGGCCATGGCGTGAACCGGATGGCCCGCCACCGCGATGGCCGACGAAATGTCCTTTTCCGCCACTTTGCTGATAACGGGGCTGACGCCGGATCGAGTGGACGAATTCGCCTCGGACATATTGTTTCCTCGCCCCTGCCTCAGCCGGCACGCTTGATCGCGCCCCTCGCCCTTTCACTTGGGCTTTCGGGCTGCGCCGGCAAGCTGTCGATTCTCGATCCAGCCGGACCGGCGGCGCAGTCCACCGCGACGCTCTGGTGGGTCATGCTCTCGGGCGCGAGTGCCATTCTCGCTCTCGTGCTGGCGCTCGTCGCCTTCGCCTTCCTGAAGCCCGGCTGGGGCCAGGACATTCCGCCCAAGCGCTGGCTCGTCTGGGGCGGGCTCGCCTTTCCCGGCGTCGTCCTTACCGCGCTTCTCGTCTTCGCGCTCGCGACAGGGGAGCGGCTTTTGGCCCATCCCGGCGCGCCCGGCCTCGTGCGCGTCGAAGCCCGGCCGTATCAATGGCGCTGGGAGTTCCGCTATCCCGGCCGCGAGGGCGCGACGGAGACTGTGCTGCATGTGCCGGCCAACCAGCCGATCGACGTCGCGGTCATCGGCACGGACGTGATCCACGCCTTCTGGGTGCCGCGTCTGGGTGGCAAGATCGACGCCATTCCCGGCCACGTGAACGTGATCCGCCTCCAGGCCGACCGGCCGGGCACCTATGGCGGCGTCTGCGCCGAGTTCTGCGGCACGGGCCATGCCGAGATGAGCTTTTCGGTGATCGCCCATCCGCCCGAAAGTTTCGAGGCGGCGCTCGATCAGGCGCTCGCTGCGGCCCCCGCCCCCTCCCTCTCGCAGGAGCCCGCGCCTTGAGCGAGACCCCGACGCCGACACAAGCCCCTGGGTCGCCACTGTCGCCGGCCGCGCTGCATCTCGCCCTGGAGCGCATCTGGCACACGCCGCCCGGCTGGGGCCGGCTGTCGGCCGTCAATCATACGGTGATCGGCCGCCGCTTCATCATCGCGGCCTTCACCTTCTTCGCCATTGGCGGCGTGCTCGCCATGCTGATCCGCGCGCAGCTCGCCACCGCCCATAGCGGCTTCGTCGGCCCCGAACTCTACAGCCAGATTTTCACCATGCATGGCACGGTGATGATGTTCCTCTTCGCCATCCCGATGTTCGAAGGGGTGGCCATGTATTTCCTGCCCAAGATGCTGGGCGCACGGGACCTGGCCTTTCCCCGCCTCTCGGCCTTCGGTTTCTATTGCTATGTCTTCGGCGGCTCGATCCTGATCCTGGCCATGCTGGCGGGCTATGCGCCCAATTCCGGCTGGTTCATGTACACGCCGCTCTCGTCCGGCACCTATTCGCCGGGCATCAATGCCGATGTCTGGCTGCTCGGCATCACCTTCGTCGAGATTTCGGCCATGGGCGCGGCCATCGAGCTGACCGTCTCGATCCTGAAGCTGCGCGCGCCGGGCATGAGTCTGGCACGAATGCCGCTCTTTGCCTGGTACATTCTCGTCACCGCCGGCATGATGCTGGTGGGCTTCCCGCCGCTGATCCTCGGCTCGATCCTTCTGGAGGCCGAGCGCGCCTTCGACCTGCCCTTCTTCGACCCGACGCGCGGGGGCGATGCGCTTCTCTGGCAGCATCTCTTCTGGCTCTTCGGCCACCCGGAGGTCTACATCATCTTCCTGCCGGCGGCGGGCGTCATCTCGACCATTCTGCCGGTTCTCGTCGGGCGCGCGATCCTCGGCTATTCCTGGATCGTCGTGGCGGTCACGGCCATGGGCTTCCTGTCCTTCGGCCTCTGGGTCCACCACATGTTCACGGTGGGCATCCCGCATCTGGCGCAGGGCTTCTTCTCGGCCGCGAGCGTCCTCGTCGCCGTGCCGACCGGCATTCAGATCTTTCTCTGGATCGGCACGATGATGGCCGGCCGGCCGAAGCTGACCGTGCCGATGCTGTACCTCCTCGGCTTCTTCTTCGTCTTCGTCTGCGGCGGGCTGACCGGCGTCATGCTCGCCATCGTGCCCTTCGACTGGCAGGTGCACGACACGCAATTCGTCGTCGCCCATATGCATTACGTGCTGGTAGGCGGCTTCATCTTCCCCATGCTCGCCGCCGCCTATTACTGGCTGCCGCATTTCACCGGGCGCGAGCCGGTCTACAAGGTCGGCATCGTCGCCTTCTGGCTGATCTTTCTCGGCTTCAACGCGACCTTCCTGATCATGCACCTGACCGGGCTCTACGGGATGCCCCGGCGCTATTACACTTACGACACCGGCTATGGCTGGGACCTGCCCAATCTCGTGTCCTCGATGGGCGGCTTCGTCATGACCATGGGCTTCGCGCTCTTCGCGGTGGACATGCTGTTCCAGTTCCGCCTCGGCCGCGTCGCGCCGCGTAATCCCTGGCGCGCCGGCACGCTGGAATGGGCGACCGCGACGCCCCCGCCCTCCTACGCCTTCGCCGCCCTGCCGGAGGTCGCCTCGCGCGACCCGTTGCACGACACGCCCGATCTCGGGCGGGAACTCGCCGCCGGGCAAGGCTATCTCGCGACGCCCCGCAATGGGTGGCAGGAAACGCTGGTCGTCTCGATGAATTCCGCCAGACCCGAGGCCATCGCCATTCTGCCGAAGCCGACATTCCTGCCGCTTGCGACGGCGGCGGCGATCGGGCTGTTCGTCCTGTCGCTTCTGTTCAAGCTCTACTGGGCTTCCCTCCTTCTACCGCTTCTGGTGCTCGGCCTGTTCCTCGCCTGGACGCCGGCGTCGGGCGCGAAGGCCGATCTCGGTGCCCTCCCGGCCGGGCGCGGCCTGTCGCTGCCGACCCAGGCGGAAACCGAGCGGCCTCTGTCCTGGTGGGCCATGGTCTTTCTGCTTCTCGCCGATGGCACGATCTTCGCCTCGCTCGCCTTCGGCACGCTGTTTCTCTGGCTGGTCGCGCCGGGCTGGCCGCCCCCAGGCGGCTTCGATGCGCCCCTTGTCCGGCTCGCCTTGATCGCTCTCGCCGCGCTGGGCGCCAGCGCCGCCAGCCGGCTGGCGCTGCGCCCACTCCCGCGCAGCGGCGCGCCTTCGCTCACGCTTCTGGCGCTGGCGCTCGCCGCCCAAGCCATCGCAGCCGGGCTGGCGCTGGCGACCATCGGGCAAAGCCTGCCCGCGCCGACGAGCCACGCGGCCTATGCCAGCGTTTCGGCCTTGCTCTTCTATGTCGCTGTTCATGCCGGGCTCGGCGTGGTCTTCGCCGGCTTCGGGTTCTGGCGCGTCAAAGCCGGCTATGTCTCGGCCCGGCGCAGCGGGGACCTTCGCATCGGCGCGCTCTGGCACGACTATACGGCGGCGACCACGCTTCTGGCCTGTCTGCTCATCGCGGCGTTAGCCTTTCTCCTGCCGCTGCGGGAGGCCGCGCTGTGAAACTTGCCCTGCGGCTTCCCTCGCTGATTCTGCTGGTCGCCGGCTTCGTGATTTGGAGTTCGGCCTTTGTCGTGCTTTATGGCGCGCTGTCGGTCGGCTGCGCCTTTGGATGGGACACTGCTTCTCTAGGTCCGGTCAGCGCCCTTCGCGCAGTTCTCATCGCGCTGTGGCTCGCGCATCTCGCAGCGCTCGGCGCCCTCTGGTGGCTATGCCGAATGCGAGCGCAGAAAGCGGGCGAGGCCGACGCCTTTCTCGGCTGGGCCGCGCTTCATGCGACCTGGGCCGCAGTGGTGGTGACGATCGTCAATTACGGGCCGATCCTCGGCCTGACGCTCTGCCTCTGATTCCTGCGCCGGAAACGAAAACGGCGGCCTGAAGGCCGCCGCTCGACACGTGATGAAGACGTCGCGCTTACTGCGCGGCGACGGCCGCCGGGCCGCCTTCGAGGCGCTTGCCGACGATGCTGCGTAGCTCGCGCAGATCCTTGGCGAAGGAGCGGATGCCCTCGGCGAGCTTTTCGGTCGCCATAGCGTCCTCGTTCAGCGCCCAACGGAAGGTGCGCTCGTCCATCGTGATCGGATCGACCTTGTTGAACGTCTCGGGCGAAAGCTTACGCTCCAGCGTGCCTTGGTCGTTCGCGAGTTCCTTGAGCAGCGCCGGCGAGATGGTCAGGCGGTCGCAGCCCGCCAAAGCCTCGATCTCGCCCACATTGCGGAACGAAGCGCCCATGACGACGGTCTTGATGCCGTTGGACTTGTAGTAGTCGTAGATCGAGCGAACCGACAGGACGCCCGGATCTTCCTCAGGTCCGTAGGTCTTGCCGGTGGACTTGGCGTACCAGTCCATGATGCGGCCGACGAAGGGCGAGATCAGGAAGACGCCGGCATCGGCGCAGGCAATGGCCTGGGCCTTCGAGAAGATCAGCGTCAGATTGGTGTCGATCCCCTCCTTCTGAAGGACTTCGGCGGCGCGGATGCCTTCCCAGGTGGCGGCGAGCTTGATCAGGATCTTCTCCCGGTCGACGCCGCGCTCCTTGTAGTCTGCGATGATGTGGCGGGCGCGGTTCACCGAGCCTTCCACGTCGAAGGACAGGTCGGCATCGACTTCGGTCGAAACGCGGCCGGGAACGAGCTCGGCCAGCGCGGCGCCGACGGACACCGCGAGGCGATCGGCCACGGCATTGGCGACGGAGCGGCCGTCACCGCCCTTGGACTGGCCCCAGCTCAGCGCCTCGGCGAAGGCGTCGTCGAACATGGGCGTGCCGAGCGCCTTCAGAACGATGGTCGGGTTGGTCGTGCAGTCCACCGGCCGAAGCTCGCGAACCGCCTCAATGTCGCCCGTGTCGGCGACGACGGTGGTCATCTCACGAAGTTGGTCGAGCTTGGATGCCATCGGATGTTCCATTCGTCGAAGTTGGTGTGAGTCGAAAACGGCGCTGTGTCTCTGATGTGTCGTCCGGGATGCGCAGGCGCAAGGCGGATGGCACGAAGTTTCGGCAGAACGCGCCGGATTCTCTGCCAACTTGTTTAGCTCCCAATCCCTTCCACGACAATTCCGCGACGCGCTCGCTCGCGTCTTCTCGTGTGGACGGTTCGCACAAACCTTGCCGAAAGGTTGACAGACGCCGACCCCATCCGCTCTATCTGCAACCGTCAGGGGACCTGTGGCCCGGATGCGACAGTAAAGAGCCGGTATGAGCCGCGCGCTCTTGCCGTCGCGAAACCGCCTCAGTCGGGTTCGAAGCCGGTCGCAGTTCAGACGGGACGTGAATGCACCACGAACGTTACGCCAAACCGGACTTCGGCAATGAGCCGCCGCTGGTCGCCGACCGCAGGCGCAAGCCCGATCGCCGTCAGGTATCGGCCCGCTGGTTGGCGGGAACGCTGCTGACCGGCATCACCTCCACCGCGCTCATGGGCATCGCCCTCTCGGCCGCCCATGACGGGCACCATATTCTGGTGCGCCCGGCGGTGGTGAGCGTGGCGGCGGCCGCCGTCAGCGATCTCTCGGAAAAGGGCGAGCGCGTGTTCGCGACCCCGATCCCGATCGACCGCAACCGCTCCACCATCGAGGTGCCGACCTTGATCCGCGACGGCAAGCGCGAAGTGCTGCGCACCATGCCCTTCGCCTATGCTTCCATGCTTCTGGGCGCGCGCCATCCCACCACCGGCTCCTATCCCGCCTTCGACGCGATGAAGGTACTGGCCGACGACGACGAGCCCGACACCGCCCCGCCGCCCGAGACGGGCCAGATCTACGAGGCCAAGGTCGAGGCGGACGTGGACGTCTCCATGCAGGCCTTCGACTTCGCCGCCCCGGCCGACAAGTTCGCCGATATCGGCACCAAGGAAGCCGAGCTTCTGGTGCGGGCCGCCGCGCCCAAGCGCAATGCCGCCCCGGTGCAGGTCGCGGCCATCCAGCCCTTCGACGCCAGCCGCTTTGGCGGCGGCATGTCGGATGCCGACGAATATGTGCCGGGCTCGGCCTTCCGCGTCATTCGCGAGAACGTCTCGGTCTCGGCCTCGGAGGGCGCGGGCGAGCGCTCGGCGCGCTATTTCGAGGAGATCGTCCCCTTCCGCGAGGAGCGCTCCATCCAGGACGCGCTGGACGACAGCGGCCACGAAGAGGCGAGCGAGGCCGCCACAAGCCTCGGGCAGTTGCTTGGTCGCAACGCGCTGGATGCCGGCGAGGTGCTGCGCCTGGGGCTGGAGCCCGATGGCGACGGCTCGCGCATCGTTCGCCTGTCGGCCTATCGCGGCACGAAACATCTGGCGACTGTCGGGCTGGACGATCGCGGCGCGTTCCGGCAGGCGCCCGAGCCGGCGCTCAGCCGATCGGTGGCCGAGGCCTTCGACGAGAACGCCACCGAAGCGCCGCTGCGCCAGAACATGCCGACCGTCTATGACGGCATCTATCAGGCCGGACTCGCCTATGGGCTCGACAACCGGCTCTGCCAGAAGCTGATCCGCATTCTGGCCGCCGATGTGGATTATCAGGCGCGGCTCGAACGCGACGACAGGCTGACGATTCTCTATTCGCTCGAAGAGGGCAAGCAGACCGCGACGGCCGATTCCCAGATTCTCTATGTCGAGGCCAAGTTCGGCGGCGACACCAAGCGCTTCTATCGATTCTTCACGCCCGACGACGGACAGGCCGACTACTACGACGAGGAAGGCCGCTCCTCGAAACAGTTCCTACTCCGCAACCCCGTCCCGAACGGGCGCTTCACCTCCCCCTTCGGCTCGCGCCGGCATCCCATTCTGGGCTATTCGCGCATGCACTGGGGCGTCGACTGGGCCGCGCCGCGCGGCACGCCCATTCTGGCGTCGGGCTCAGGGACAGTGGTGCGCGCCGGCTGGTCCACCGGCAACGGCCAGCAGACCGTGATCAAGCACGCCAATGGCTACGAGACCTCCTATTCGCACCAGAGTCAGATCGCCAAGGGCGTGGTCGCCGGGGCGCGGGTGCGCCAGGGCCAGATCATTGGCTATGTCGGCTCCACCGGTCTCTCCACCGGCAACCATCTCCATTACGAAGTGAGCGTCAACGGAACGCGCGTCGATCCCATGCGCATCCGCCTGCCCAATGGGCGGCAATTGTCGGGCGAGCAGCTGGAGGCCTTCACCAAGGAGCGCCAGCGCATCGAGAACATCCTGAAGGACAGCGCGGCCGAAATGCACGTCGCCGGCCGCTGACGAGCCTATCATCGGCGCATGAAAAAAGGGCGGAGCCGCAAGGCCCCGCCCTTTCGCGTTTGAGGCGATCCGCCGCCTATTCCTGAGGCTGGATCGAGGATTGCGAGCGCCAGAGGTCGATGCCGCCCTCGGTCGCGTGACGGTCGATGTCGGACAGCTCTTCGCCCGAGAAGCTCGTGTTGGCGAGCGCGTCGAGCGAGGAATCGAGCTGCTGCACCGTGCGCGCGCCGATCAGAGCCGAGGTCACGCGCTCATTGCGCAGGACCCAGGCGATCGCCATCTGCGCCAGCGACTGGCCGCGCCGCTCGGCGATGGCGTGCAGCGCGCGGATGCGGCCGATATTCTCTTCCGTCACAAGGCCGGTGGAGAAGGAGCCTTCCTTGGCGGCGCGCGAATCCTGCGGCACGCCGTTCAGATATTTGTTGGTCAGCAAGCCCTGCGCCAGCGGCGAGAAGGCGATGCAGCCGACGCCGAGTTCCGTCAGCGTGTCGAGCAGCCCGTCCTCGGTCCAGCGGTTGAGCATGGAATAGGAGGGCTGATGGATCAGCAACGGGGTGCCCATCTCCTTCAGGATGGCATGGGCGCGGCGCGTCAGCTCCGGCGAATAGGAAGAGACGCCGACATAAAGCGCCTTGCCCGAGCGCACGATCTGGTCGAGCGCGCCCATCGTCTCTTCCAGCGGGGTCTTGGGGTCGGGGCGGTGGTGGTAGAAAATATCGACATAGTCGAGCCCCATGCGCTTGAGGCTCTGATCGAGGCTGGCGATCAGATACTTGCGCGAGCCGAAATTGCCGTAAGGGCCGGGCCACATGTCCCAGCCGGCCTTGGACGAGATAATGAGTTCGTCGCGATAGGGCCGGAAGTCCTGCTCCATCCAGCGACCGAAATTCTCTTCCGCCGAGCCATAGGGCGGGCCGTAATTGTTGGCGAGGTCGAAATGCGTGACGCCCCGGTCGAAGGCGCGACGCAAGATGGCGCGGCCCGTCTCGTAGACATCCGTCCCGCCGAAATTCTGCCAGAGGCCGAGCGATACGGCCGGAAGATCGATTCCCGATCGGCCGCAGCGCCGATAGCTCATCGCGCCGTAGCGCTTCTCGTCCGCGATATAGGTCATGTCAGGCTTCCTTCCCTTGAGCTCGCAGCGCTCCGCCCGAAGGCTGATTCGAGCGCCAAGCCCCGCGCGGGACTATAAGGGCGACAGGGATTCTGGAAAGCCGGGTGCGAGACCGATCGTTGCGCCAGCTGCCGATCCTTCTCTCCCCAGATCCTATCGGCAATAGGTCGAATCGTGCGACCGCGCGGCGATGTCGAGATGAAGATGCGTGCCGTGGTCATTGTCCGTTCCCGGCCCCAGCACCGTGCGGAACGGGCCGCAGGCCGCGCGGCGGATTTTGGCGGCGAAGCGATCCTCCGCCGTGCCGGGCTCGGTCGCCTCCACCGGCACGCTCTTGCCGTTGCCGAGTTCGAAGGCGGCGATGTCGATGGCGCTGCCGCGTGAGTGCTCCGAGATGCGGGACTCGCTCGCCCGCGCGCGGCAGCTATAGGTCGAGGCGTGGCCCAGCGCCTTCACTTTGGCCCCGTCGAACTCTTCCTTCGCGGCCGGCACCACGCCCTCGCTCACCCAAATATCGAGCGCCAAGGCCGTGCGGCACAGAAAGGTCGTGCCCGGCGAGACTTTGACACCCGACGAGAGCTTCGTCAGCGAAACCGGACGCAGGACGCCGCATTCGCCCTCGGCGATCGTCTCGCCCACGGTGAACTCGGCGCCCCGCGCCTTCAACTCCTTCTCGCAGGCGACGGTATCCTCAACGGCGGCGGCGGCTTCCACCGTCTGAGCCGGCGTCACCGCCATGTCGGGAACGGCGGG